>CAYQPE010000093.1:0-2755 GCA_964419445.1 uncultured bacterium | reverse complement strand
AGATTTGAAAGATGCAATGAAAGGGCTAGAAATGTCTGAAATTCCAGAAGATGAGCGTCTTCAAAATAGGGGCTGGTAACTTATAAAAATAAAATTGTTTCCTGTGATATGAAAATAGGAATTTTAGCTCTTCAAGGGAATTACTCAAAACATGAACAGCTAGTTTTAGAGTTGGGCTGGGATTGTATCCATGTTAAATATTTCAATGATTTTTCCAGTATAGATGGGTTGATTATTCCTGGTGGAGAATCTACCACAATAACAAAACTATTAGTTAAAACTAACCTTTTTCATCAAGTTAAAGAGTTTGCAAAATCCTACCCCATTTTAGGTACATGTGCAGGACTTATATTAATGGGTACCACAGTTTCAGATCATAGAATTAATCCGCTTGGATTACTAAATATAAAGGTCAACCGAAACGCATATGGAAGTCAAGTTCACTCATTCACTGGTCCATTAGACATATTGGATAAATCTGAGCCATTAATGGGAACATTCATTCGTGCCCCAAAAATTTACAGTGTAGGTTCTCAGGTGGAAGTTATAGCAAATTATAAAGATGAGCCAGTTGCAGTTCGACAAGGAAAACACATTGGATTAACATTTCATCCGGAGTTAAATAGGGAACCATACTTCCATTTGATGGCATTTTCTAATCAGTACAAAAAAATATCCAATCCAGAAAATTTGACTGCTCATGTCCACTGATTTATTAAAAAATATTCATTCGCCTAATGATTTGAAATCATTAACCTTATCTGAATTGCAACAGGTGAACGATGAGTTGAGGCAATATATTATTTCTACCATAACTGAAATTGGGGGCCACTTAGCACCTACTTTGGGAGTCGTTGAACTGACCACCGCCCTCCATTATGTGTTTGATACACCTAATGATAAAATTGTATGGGATGTAGGGCACCAGGCGTATGCTCATAAAATATTGACAGGTAGGTTTAAACAGTTTAAATCAATAAGACAGTATAAAGGCTTGAGCGGATTTTTAAAGCTTGCTGAAAGTGAATATGATGCTTTCGGAGCAGGACATGCCTCCACATCAATTTCTGCAGCTTTAGGCATGGCAGTTTCAAGGGACCATCACAACAAAGACTTTCTAGTTGCTGCAATTATGGGCGATGGTGCAATGACAGGAGGGCTTGCTTTTGAAGGACTAAATAATGCTGGGTTAAGACGAAAACAATTTTTAGTAATTCTCAATGACAATGAGATGTCCATATCTCCAAATGTTGGTGCTCTAAATACATATTTAAATCGTTTGGTTACAAACCCACTGTACAATCGTATCCGTGATGAAATATGGAACTTAACTGGCTCCCTGCCACTAGGAAAGGATCTTACTAGAAAATTTATCCGTAAATCTGAAGAAAGTCTTAAAAATATGTTGGTTCCTGGAATATTATTTGAAGAGCTTGGATTTAGATATTTTGGACCACTGGATGGACATAATTTAAAAGAATTGGTTCGCACATTGAAAAGTTTGAAAAATTTAAAAACACCAGCGCTATTACACATTCTGACTAAAAAAGGAAAAGGGATGGTATCCATGAATAATGAAAACCGCGAATATTATGATGATGCGGTAAAATTTCATGCTGTAAAGCCAAACGGGAAAAAACCTAAAGAGAAAATTCCAATTATAACTGCCCCTGCATTCCAAGATGTGTTTGGATCCTTAGCATGTGAAATCGCTAGAAACAGGGATGATACGGTTTGTATTACGGCTGCCATGAAGGAGGGTACGGGGCTGGTGAATTACGCAAATGAATTTCCAGATCGTTTTTTTGATGTTGGAATTGCAGAAGGGCATGCTGTAACCTTTGCTGCAGGTTTAGCAACTCAAAATATTCGTCCTATAGTTTCAATTTATTCTACATTTTTACAAAGAGCTTATGATCATATTGTGCATGATGTAGCTATTCAGCATTTGCCAGTGATTTTTTGTATGGATCGTTCTGGTATTGCAGGTGAGGATGGCCCCACGCATCATGGAGCATTAGATATTGCATATATGAGATGTATTCAAGATATGATTGTATCAGCTCCTAAAGATGGTAATGAATTTAGATATTTACTATACACAGCATTAGAACAACACAAACGTCCATTTGCAATTAGATATCCAAAATCTACATCATTTAATTTTGATAAAAGTGGACAGGTAGAATTATTACCTATTGGTAGTTGGGAGACACTCAAGCAGGGTAAAGATATCGCTATTTTAGCTATAGGATCTATGGTAAATCACGCGATGAATGCTGCGATCAAACTTGATGAAATAGGGATTTCATGTGAAATCATTAATTGCCGTTTCATTAAACCAATGGATTTTAATTGTTTGAATAATCTTGCTCTTCGTTTTAGATACTTTCTAGTAGTTGAAGAGGGAGTAAAAACAGGTGGATTTGGAGAGGGGATATCAAGTTTCCTTACAAAACAGTCTAACCATAATTATAAGATAGAACAATTATGTTTACCAGATTCATTTGTTGAACATGGTCCACGGGATATTTTACTTGAACAGTTAGGACTATCAGAAAACGGTATATTTAACGCAGTGAAAAAGGCTATAAAAAAAACCTCCGCTAGTATGTAATGAACTCAGCAGTTTTGGCATTGACAGGGTTGAGTCTATTTGGTCTTGGTTATAAATTTTATTCTCGTTTTCTTGCAAATAAAATTTATGGATTAAATCAAATTAAATCTGGAGTCCCATCTCATTTATATAATGATG
>CAYQPE010000092.1:0-2813 GCA_964419445.1 uncultured bacterium | reverse complement strand
ATAAGCATAGATGCCCATATGATGATAGTAACCTCCAGCCTCAGATTCAATCGGATCTCGTCTGAAATTTACAGCAAATCTTTCCCTATCCAGTAAAACTTTTACCGTATTAGCATCGGTTAGTTTTTTTGCATCCATATTCATTCCTGCGACTGTAGCCATTTCTATAGTTTCATCTTCAAATTCACTAACTAATAAATCTATAAGATTTGGATCTACCTGGGGTTCATCTGCTTGCACATTAATTATGACTTCAATATCCTGGTCCTCTATTGCCTCAGCAATTCTATCTGTGCCAGAAGTATGATCTTTGGAAGTCATAACATATTTAATTTTTAATTTTTTTAAAGCTTCGGCTGTCTCGTCAGCATCAATAGCTACAATCACATCATCCAATGATTTAACTTTTTTTACTTGGTCAAAGACATGTGCCACCATTGGCTTACCATCAATTGGATATAAAATCTTTTTCGGAAATCTTGAAGAATGAAGACGAGCTGGAATTACGGCAATTGTTTTCATTGATACAAATCACTTGTTTGAATTAGAGGCAGTTTCAGGAACGTTGAAAAAATTAATTCAAACTCAACAAACCAAAACTTGTTACTAAACATAAATAAAGTCAACAATAATACAATTCAAATTTAGGAGAACCTTTCTTTTGTCACAAGAAGGTTCAAATAGATATTATTCGAATCTTAAAGATTCAATTGGGTCCAAATTTGCTGCTCGCCATGCCGGATAACTTCCAAATCCAATACCAATTAAAGAACAGACCATTAGACCATAAAAGGCCCAGTCAAAAGGAATGACGGCTGCTACGTTCATAACCACCGCCACTAAATTCCCAGCTGCAATGCCTAGGATAACACCAACAATTCCTCCAAATTGACTTAATAATATAGCTTCAGTTAAAAATTGTGTAAGAATATGACCACGAGTAGCACCAATCGCTTTACGTATACCAATTTCTTTAATTCGCTCTGTAACGGATACCAGCATAATATTCATAATTCCAATCCCAGCAACTAGTAATGCGATAACACTTACTGAAAAAGCAAATATTTTTACTCCACCTGTAAAGGAACCAAATGTTTCAATAAGTTCCGTGTTAGATGTGATTTCAAAATCATTTTCCTTTTCTGGTGGAACTTTGCGAATTGCCCTCATAATACCAATAATTTCATCTTGGGTTTTATCATAATCCTCTGCTGAGGCAGCTTCAACTGTTATACCCAAAGAAGTCCATCTATCTGAAAATTTTTGCAGATAATTTGTTATCGGTATTAAGATAAAATTATCTTGGCTACCTCCAAATAATTCTCCCTTTCGCTCAATCGTCCCAACTACAGTATAATTTAATCCCTTGATCTGAATTACCTTGCCTAAGGGGTCTTCGAAAGGAAAAAGCCTATCAACTACATCCATTCCAAGAAGACAAACATTTCTTGAAAATTGTATATCATCCTGAGTCAAACTTCTACCATCTTCAATGAACGTATTAAGTGTTCTTAGAGCATTTTCATCACCTCCAGAAATTTCAACTGTTTTATTAACGAGCTTATCTTTATATCTTACTGATCGCTCCTGTTCACTATCAACTACACTGACTAATATTGGTAGCTTTGCACGTTCTTTCAATAATTCATATTGTTTATAATCAATATTTTTTCGATTCCTATACTTTGATCTCCCTCCATGCCCAAATTGAATTGCTGGAGTTTTTTGAATAAAAAAAGTATTGGTACCAAAAACGTTTAAACCTGATTCAATTGATGTTTCTAAAGTTCTTATTGCTGTCATAACACCAATTACTGAAAAGACACCAATAGATATTCCAAGTAATGTTAGTATTGCTCGTAACTTATTTTGACGAATAGCTTCTATTGTCATACGCATACTTTCACGAAGCATACTTTTAAATTGACTTTGACCAATCATGATCTACTCATAGCGTAAAGCATCAATAGGGTCAAGGCGCGCAGCACGGTAAGATGGGACCACACCTGAAACAACACCCACAAATACGCTTAATAAGATTGAAGTTAGAGCTAACCATAAGGGCATTGTAGAAGGAAAAAATTTATTAATTATAAAGCTTAAACCTCCTGCCATCATTAAACCGATTAAACCTCCAATTAGGCAAATGGTTATTGCTTCCATCAAAAATTGAGCCAATATCATGTTTTTTGTTGCGCCTATTGCCTTTCTAACACCGATTTCTTTTGTACGCTCTTGAACAGAAACAAACATAATATTCATGATTCCAATTCCCCCAACCACCAATGATAAAATAGTGATAAAAATGCCGGTACCACCGATTGCAAGCTTTATCTGATTATATTGCTTTTCAAATGCTTCGGTCTGATTAATTGCAAAGTCATCCTTCTCCGATGGTTTTAAACCTCTAGCTTGCCTCATTATTCCATAAAGCTCATCTTTTGCATCAACAATATTTTCTGGCGGAATTTTTACACTAATACGGATAAACCCACGCCTTGAAAATAATCGAACTGAGGTTCCAACGGGTATAATTGCTTGATTATCTACACTGAATAATCCAAGAAACTTTCCTTGTTTCTCCATTACACCGATTACTCTGAATTTAATTCCATCAATCTTCAGATATTCTCCCACCGGATCTTGGTTAACAAAAAGATTTTCAGCAATATCATTTCCGATTATTGTTACACGAGATCCCGAACGATCTTCACCCTCAGTGAAAAAACGCCCTTGAGCTATATTGGCAGTAATTGTTGACATGTAATCAGTATTTGTACCAAAAATTTGCGTGCCTGCTGTACTTGACTCTC
>CAYQPE010000091.1:0-3200 GCA_964419445.1 uncultured bacterium | reverse complement strand
ACAACGCTTAATATATCCAACACATTTATTATTCCATCATTATTCATATCACCCATTTCAATATAAGGTTCTTCATTGATTATATTATTAACCATTAAAATAATATCCTGAACATTTATAACAAAATCTCCATTTATATCTCCCAAAATAACAGTTTGAGCTAAATAATCTAATTCATATTTTAATACTCGAGCAGTGCGACCTAATGCATTTTGTAGAAACCAAACCATATTTCCCAAGCTATCAATTTCAAATAAATTCTTTCCAAAATTTAAAGGAGATGTAATAAGTGTATTCCCATTTGGTAATCTAAAAGCTCCTCCTTGTACGGGTGAGAAAAATGGTTCATCAGGTTCACCATTATAACTCCAAACTACATCAAATGGACCAAAAGGATATTCATCTTCAATGAAGTAGTTACCATCTTCATTTAAAGGGGGTGAAAATTCAAACACTTCAGAATAATTGGGAGCATATTCATCTATTAAATCACCATTATTAAAAAGAATTAAATTTCCACCTCCAGGGTAGCTTGGGTCAATCCAATTGACACCGTGGGGAGCAAAAAGTATTTTATCATCAATTGTTCCTCTACCATAATTTTGTGGATTTCCCCATCTGTATAAAAAATCACCCCCTTTGCCATACAATCCGCCTGTACTACCAGATGCCTCTTGGGTAGTTGTGCTATGGTCAATGATATAAATTTCTCCTAATCTTCGTGAAGAAACAACGATTTGATCAAGGTCTGCATTATAATGCACAGCATTCAAATGGGTCCAATCCCCGTTGTATAAATCTAAAATTGGATTATATCCAGGAATGTCTCCAATATTAATATCAATACGTTCGGGGTGTTCAGAAATAACTCCATAATTTGGTTTGTCGGGGTCAACATCTTGAATCAAATGGTCCCAAAAATGCCATTCCCATACAATATTGGCTGAATCGCTCCCAATAGGTTCTAATTCAACTATCATATCTGGCCACATTGCTCCAGCAACATCAAAGTTTTCTCGACCAACAGATACCACTTCATCATAATGTTTTTTATCTACACTAATTATTAGAATATTTCCATTTGGAAGTGGTTCAATATCATGGTGTTGAATAACATTATCATCCATCCATGTATAATCCCAAAGAATATCACCATCCCAATTATACTTTATGATTCTACCCCCGGGTGCACTCACAGGGATAGAAATACTTCCAGTTTGACATGGATAAATAATGGTACTATCAGGCAATAGATATGCTATACTTGCTGGTGGATATTGGTGTAACCAGCTATTTATTATGTTTTCATCATTATCGATGAGATAAGTTCTTGAATTCCATTCATCCGTAGATGGATCAGAAAATAAAGAAATCCCCTCAAAGACATCACACATTGAATATGTTATAAAAAATAAAACATAAAACAAATATTTCATAAAATTTCTTTCGTTAAGCAACCCTCAATTTATATGTTTTTGAAATAAATAAAATTGATATACATTACAAAAATTAGGGTCGTAAATTAACCCACTTAAAAACTTGGGCAAAGGGGATATTTTGAGGAAAACAAAGATTATTGCAACTTTAAGGTTGCATGATTTAACTGAAAATCGAATTACTGACCTCATCCGTGAGGGTGTAAATATTTTTCGTATAAATATGTCGCATGAATCAAATATTACTGATACAAAAAAACTCATTAATATGATTCGTAAACAATCCAAAGAAGCAAATAAAAATATTGGAATTCTCATGGATTTATGTGGCCCTAAAATAAGAGTAAAACAAGAAATTGACAAAGACGGAATCCAAGTTGTAAAGGGTCAAACATATTCTATTGGTCCAGAGTATGCAGATATTCCTCTTTCTATGTCTTTTTCCTTCTTAAATGTCGCTGAAAACTCATACGTAAAAATTGATGATGGAAAACTAGCATTTAAAGTTGTCTCTTCAAAATCATCGAACGAATTACAACTAATTGCAGAAAATGATGGCATTATTTTACCCGGAAAAGGAGTGAATTTTCCAGGAGTGTGCTTAGACTTACCATCTCTGACAGATAAAGATATTGCAGATTTAAAACTAGGATTAGATGTTGAAGTAGATTGGTTTGCATTATCATTTGTTAGAAAAGCTTCTGATATGTTTACAATTGATACTATTTTCGAAGAAAAAAATAAACGAATTCCAGTTCTTGCTAAAATAGAAAAACCGGAAGCTATTGAAAATTTAGATGAAATAATCCATCGATTTGATGGCATACTCATTGCTCGTGGTGATTTAGGTGTAGAAATGCCTATGGAACAGGTTCCTATTTTACAGAAAAAAATTATTAACCAATGCAATCAAAATGGTAAACCAGTCATTACTGCCACTCAAATGTTAGAATCCATGATTGAAAATCCAGTGCCAACTCGTGCAGAAGTTAATGACATTGCAACTGCTATATTCGACGGTACAGATGCCGTTATGCTTTCAGGTGAAACAGCGGTAGGAAAACATCCCATTGAATCTGTGAAAACTATGGCATCTGTGATTTCTAATGTTGAAAAGGAAATATCAATTTCAAGCGGATTCCAACAAGTACTAGCTGATAGTTTTGAACAAGATACAAAATCTGCAATATGCCATGCTGCGTATGAAATTGCAACAGATTTAGATATCCCTGTTATTGTAATCATGACAGAATCTGGCAGTACCGCTTTAGAAGTATCACGTTATAGACCTGATAGTTATATTGTTGCATTATGTCCTTTTGAAAAAGTATGTAGGCAACTAGAATTAGTATGGGGAATAACAACCTTTAAAGTACATCAGATTGATTCGATAGATAAAATGGTTCAACATGCAGAAGTTAAATTATTAGAAGAAAACTTAATTTCTAAGGGTGATTCATTTATACTTAGTGCTGGAGTTCCCATTGGAGTACCAGGAAGTACTAATACCTTGAAAATTCAAAAAGTGTAAAGATGTTCTTCTGAACCTCTTTCGTAAACAGCTAGAAAGTAAAAAAGTAGAAAGTTGAAAGTAGTAAAGTTGAAAGTATAAAAGTGGAAAGTGGGTAAAGTGGAAAGTGGGTAAAGTGGAAAGTATAAAAGTAGAAAGTAGTAAAGTTGAAAGTGGGTAAAGTGGAAAGTAGTAAAGTAGATTCACTTTCACCCTTCACCCTTCACCCTTCACCCTTCACCCTTCAAACTTCA
>CAYQPE010000090.1:0-3574 GCA_964419445.1 uncultured bacterium | reverse complement strand
TAGCATTTAATAAATGGGTATTTCCCATACTGGATGAGATGGCAGGACCAGATACATTAGATGTACCTAAAAATCTATTATATACAGACTGAGAATATCCCAATGCAATTAATAGAATGAACACAATTTTATAACGCATAGTTTACCTGAATTCTAAAATCTAAATCTTTGTTGGTTACATGTGGATTTTTCACCCAATTTCCAGAGGGGGATAATCCATCCACTACTTTGGTAGAATTAGCTTCATGAGTATGGCTAATTTTTAGCATCACTCTAAATAAAGGGGATGGCTTTAAATCCACCGATACCCATGTATGTACTGCACCATTTTCACTATTAAACACTCTAAAATCTGTATCCTCAAAATACCAAAGAAATCCTGACAAGTAAATCAATCCACCCTTTATCGTAAATTTTTCATCAAAATGGTGATTAATGCTTACGCCAACACTTTCATCTGGTGTACCAATATTCCCCACTGTCATCTCTCCACCTATGGCACTATCTGTTAAGCGAGGGCGTGGAGAAAATGTTGTATATCCATTGGAGTAGAGTATTTCAAATTGATTGTACCTGGACATTCGAAGTCGAGCTTGAATTCTTGTTTCTCGAGAATAAAATGGGCTGGGATGATGAACATCAAACTCCCCTCGTGCTTGCCATTTTTGGCGAATTTTAATTCTGCAATTAAATGCTGGTCGCCAATCTACCGATGCAACGGTACGATAATATTTTGCATTATCGGCTTTTCGATTCCAAGTATCCCAGTTAAGCGTACCCACTAATGCTCGATGAAATTGGTATCGAGAAGATATAAAAAATCCTTCTTCAGCTTGTGGCTGAGGATTACCTGTATATAAAAAGGCAAAAATTGGATCTTCTAACCAATAGGTATCTTCAAAAATACTGGTTTTAAACCGTTGGTAATTAGAATAGGATCGCTGATAAGGATTATCATATTCGATGTCGTAATTTCGATATAAAGCTAACATGTTAAAATTAGGAAATTGAGTATATGCACTCACCACAATAGCATTGGGATTTTTATTTATATCATCAAACTTAAACATATGTCCAAACTCACCCTGAATGGATACGTTTGAAACAACGGTCATAAAATCAAACCCTGCTACTCGTACATATGCTTTTGCTTGGTCCCAAAGTGGCGAATCTGCAGTTGAGTAATTCATAGAAGCAATTTCTGCATCTGTAGAATTTGTAATATAATCTAAATAAAACGCATCTCCTGAATAATCATCATAATCATCTAAAGAGAATTCTGCATCTGTATCATCATCTCCACCTGTAATAGTCTCAACTACTTGTGGCTTTAACTCTCGGTCGTATAAACTTTCAAAAAATGTGAAGCCAAAGTGGGTCCCTATTTGAGGAATAAACCGAATATTTCCTCCCCAGGTAACCTCATTAACAGAGCCAATTAATGAATGATATATTTTGCTGGTATCACCATTAGCCCCAAAGGGTAAACGTGGTTGCATTACAATAAGTGAGGTAAAGCTTCCGTCAGAATTTATAATAGCATCACGAGGATGATATGATGCAAACATAGACCCTCGAAATAGTGAATTTGAAAACTGTGTTGCCACACCATTTAATACATACTGACAAGACCGAGTTAAATCAGCATGTATGCCTTCAGAACGTTTTGAAAATCCAAATCCTGTACGTCGTGGACTAAAATAATCACTGGATTCAAATACTACCCCTTGCCCATAAGATGCTGTAAAATTACCAATTACAGCTCTATCAAGTTTTATAAAAGGAAAGTTAAGTTTATTTATTTCTACAAAAGATTTTTGAGTGTGTATTCCCTCAGGCTGACCCATGTAAGTATGGTATGTGTAGCCTGCTTTTAAATGTTGTCCCTTCGTAAGGGAAAACTTATAAAATTGCTCTGGAAGGCTTGCATCCTTAAAGGCTTCTATAGTTCCATCTTCATCGGGATTTGAAGTAATGGGAACCGTTCGAACTAGTGTGTTGAACCTTACATGAATCTTATCTGCTTCTTCACTATCATTAAAACGAATAAAATCTACTAAGTTTTTATATCCCCAACGACTGATGCCGGGAGCATTTTTTAACTCCCATGTTCCATGGATTTCACCCCGTTGTTGCTGTTTAAGCACGGCAACTGCATCTATTGAACTTAAATTAGGCAATGACATTAAATCATCATAATTCATTTCATTTACATTTTGAGGCTCAAAAAACTTATCTAACCAAATTTCCGAAAGTCCCTCTGTATTGCCTTCATTAGAAATCCATTGCCCCAGTTTATACGATGCTTTTTTAATATCTTCTTCAAAGGTAGTTAGTTTGGGTATTTCACATGAAATCAGATGCTTAAGTTCATGAATTCGGCTAATTGAAAATTTTTCTAATTGCTGTAATCCAAAAATGGTGTTGAAATATCCAATAGATTGCCGATAGCTGAGAAGCTCAAATATTTCTTCTTGGGACAATCCAATTTCAGATAATTTACTCTCTGATGCTGTATTGATATTTACTTTTGAAAAAGCTATACAACAAAGCAAAAACGATATGAAAATTGCTTTAATCAAAAATGGTTAATCCAACATTTATATAATGGGAAATTGGAAGTACAGGGTGGGTAATCAATCCATACGTAAATGATTGCCCTGCCACATTAAATGATAACCCACTACCAAATCTATTGGGATTAGCTTGAGCACCAACATGTAAATTCAACATTGAATTTAGTTGATAATCTACACTCCCTTTAATTACGATGGCATCAACACCCAATAATTTTTCAATCATTATAGTGGTGGCTAATTCTTGTTGAGGTGAGTATGTAACTCCTGCATTAAATCGTTGAGGTAACGATTGCGATGATAAACCATTACCAATAGATGAAGCAGATAAATTTTTCAACATCACGCCAAAAGAATATCTATTTCGCAATGTTCCAATGGCTCCAACATCAATGGTTATTGCTGAAACGTCTTCTAATTCTATTCCATTAGTACCATCTCCATTAGATCCTGCAGATTTCCCCTGCGAAAAAAATATATAGTTTGAAGTAAGTCCAACAGATAATGATGAATTGGCATCTTTTTGTAATTGAAATCCTTTACCAAAAGAGAGTACACTCTCTGAAGATAACTCAACTCCACCATTTTTCGTTTCTAAATTCATACTGCCTATTGATAATTGACCAATAACGGGCAAGGTTGTATTTACTACCCCAGAGTAAAAGGGTAGCCAAGAGTAACCATATAAACGAGTGTGACCAACGGATACAGAAGTTCCCGTTAAATTTACCAGTGAAGCTGGATTTTCGAAAATTGCCCAAGTCGAGTTTTTATTAATTGCAGTTGCCCCTGCAAGTGCTGCAGATTGTGCAGAGTATATGGTTATATTGCTCACTTGAGAAAATGAAAATGAAATTAATAAAATGTAGAATATATTTTTCATTAGTTTCTCACTCCCACCACAACTGGTTTTGCATCAGAATGAGTTTCTCCCGTTGTAGGATTAAACACTTCTAGATGCATGATATACGTTCCGGGTGGAACAATCTGCCCCAATT
>CAYQPE010000089.1:0-4143 GCA_964419445.1 uncultured bacterium | reverse complement strand
TTTGAACCTAAAGCCGCAAAAATAATAGCAGACTTTACCTGCGCACTTGCAATGGGCATTGTATAAGAAATTGTATTTAACTCACTTTTACTAATTACAATAGGTAGTTTATCATTATTTGCTGAAATATTTCCGCCCATATCTTTTAATGGTGCAATAATCCGTCTCATGGGTCTAGAAGATAATGATTTATCTCCAATTAGCTGAGCATTTATCCCTTGGCCCAATAAAAGTCCAGACAATAATCGTGCTGAAGTCCCTGAATTCCCACAGTCAATAGAAGACAACGGATTTGTTAAATTACCACCTGTAATTAACAAATGGTCACCATCTTTTTTACTTTTTATACCACATTTCAAAAGACAATTTCGCGTAGATTCTACATCTTCGCCTGTGGATAAGTTGTGGATATTGCACTCTCCATTTGTAAGAGCAGCCAGCATCAAAGCTCGATGAGAAATTGATTTATCACCCGGTAGACTAATAATTCCACGAACTGGCATTATTTTGAATCTCCAATTTTATTTCTTACCGATTGAATACTTTTTTCCAATTCCTTTATCATATTTTCGGTATATGGATTATAGTTTTGCAAATCTTTAAATAAATCCCAACTGTCATTGCACGTTTGTTCAATTACACCTAACAATTCGTTAAATCCCAATGTATTAATTTTGGTAGATGAAACACCAACTTCATTGAGCACACGTCCAACAAAATGTGTAATCCCTTGACTAAAAGCGGCATGTTTATCATGTTCTTGAGGGGTCATCTCCACAACCGTAATTAATTTTGACTCAAAAACAGACTTTAATGTTTCAAACCGTGCAAAATTATCCCGTACAGGATGCATTACCATTTTTAATTCACGAAATGGACCATAAGAATCCGGACCAAACATGGGATGTGTAGCAATTATATCTACATTTGAAGGCAAATATTTCTCCATTAATTGAACGGGATAAATTTTCACAGAACACACATCAACTATTGTTGTATTCTGCAATTTTAAATATTTTAATTTCTGTAGTAATGTTTCAAAATTTCGAATTGGAATTGCTAAAAATATTACTTCACAATTGGCAATTTCATTGAGAGATACATTTTTGTATTCATGGCTGTATTCATTTTCATCATAAACAGATATTTCAAATTTCTCATTCAAAATATCCGCCAAAATCTTACCAAATCTACCGAATCCGATAATCCCTACATTATTCATTTTTAGATTTAACTCCCAAAAATAATGTAAGATTATTTTTTAGATCATGGATATCCTGTTCTATAATTTTAAGATTATATAAATCAGCACAATTTTTATTACCAATAACTGCAGCGGTTTTGGGCAACTTCCCTTCACTTAATCGTCTCGCCGCCTCAGCCGTATCATCTGCTTCAATAAGGGGTCGTGTCCAAAAATTATCAGATAGATAGTTACGACATTGCCGAAGGGCTTGTTGATGTGAATGGATTTCGGTAATATCACCAATATACACATCATGCAATGCCAGTAAATTTTGACTGATTGGAATATGAAACATTTCCACTATTTTACATTGATGCTCTGCTAAAGCCTCAACGCTTTCAATAACAACACCACCTTGGGCATTTTCCATGGCAAAAATTCCAAAATCAGTACTCCCATTTTCTATTCCACTCAACACCATTTCTGATGAAATTTGAAAAATAATCTCAAAATTTTCAATTCCATGATTTATAGCAAATACTTCTCCAGCGGTTTCACTAAAACTGCCTTTACCACCCTGAATCCCAATTTTTACAATACTCAACCCACCAACCTTTCAATGTAAGATTTTACAATTTTTTCTGGGGATTCTTTACCCTCCATCTCTTTAATAATTGCACTACCAACAACAGCCCCATCTGATAATTTGTTTATCTCTACAACATCCTCTCGATTTTTTATCCCAAATCCAACGACATAAGGGCAATGACTGTTTTCTTTTACACGAAGGAGATATTTTCCTAAATTTTTCTCAGAATTTGCAGATGTACCCGTAATCCCTAATATTGCCACACAATAAATTAAATCTCCAGCCATTTTTGAAATTTGCGCAATTCGCGTTGGATCAGTATTAGGAGCTACTAATAAAATTGGACTTACATTATTTTTTTTTCCAAGTCGTATAAACTCCTCCGCTTCTTCAGGTGGGAGATCTGGGATGATTAGCCCATCAACACCTGATGCATTACATGCTGCCATAAATTTTTCTAATCCAAATTTAATTATTGGATTGATATATCCCATCAACACAATTGGAATCTGCGAAAAACTTCTAATTTCACTTACAGTATCTAGAATCCATTGGATAGTTACGCCATTTTCAATTGCAACTTGACTTGCTCGTTGTATTATAGGGCCGTCTGCAAGGGGGTCAGAGAATGGCATCCCCAACTCAATCATTGATGCACCTGCAGATTCGGCTTCCCTAACTAAATTTATAGTATCAGATTTTTGTGGAAATCCTGCAGTTAAAAATGGGATTACTTTTTCACTTTTTGATGCAAATAGTTTCTTTATTCTACTCATATTTCTTTTCCCAAAAACTCTGCAACAGTATGAACATCTTTATCTCCTCTTCCAGACAAACAGATTACCACATTTTCGCCTGTAGAGATTCCATTATTTTTCTGTTTTAAAAAAGCCAATGCATGAGAAGATTCTAGTGCAGGAAGAATCCCTTCTTTTTCTGATAACCATTGAAAAGCATCAACAGCTTCTTCATCTTTTATTGATGTATATTTTACTCGTTTTATTGAATGTAAATAACTATGCTCTGGGCCTATTCCAGGATAATCAAGTCCTGCCGAAACTGAATGTGGTAATTTTATTTGGCCATCTTCAGTTTGAAGTAAATAACTTGCAGATCCATGCAATACACCAAATTCACCTTTTGTAATAGTTGCAGCATGTTCCTCAGTATGAACTCCTCTTCCTGCTGCCTCTACACCAATAAGTTTAACATCATCATTTATAAACGGATAAAACATACCTATGGCATTTGAGCCTCCCCCTACACAAGCCACAATATGGTCTGGATATAGCTTATAGTTGGACGCTGATTGTTGTAGTTGAGCAAACTGTTTTTTGGTTTCTTCTCCAATTACAGACTGAAAATCTCGCACCATCATTGGATATGGATGCGGCCCCACTACTGAACCAATTAAATAATATGTATTTTCTACATTGGTTACCCAATCACGGATAGCTTCATTGGTTGCATCTTTAAGTGTCTTGCTTCCTGATGACACCGGCTGAACAGTTGCCCCCAGCAATTCCATTCTAAAAACATTCAATTTTTGGCGGCGGATATCCTCTTCACCCATATAAATGACGCATTCTAAACCAAATTGAGCAGCTACGGTAGCGGTGGCAACACCATGTTGCCCAGCCCCTGTTTCGGCGATAATTCTTTGTTTACCCATTTTTTTGGCTAATAGTATTTGCCCTAAAGCATTATTTATTTTATGAGCTCCAGTATGGTTTAAATCTTCTCGTTTTAAATAAACATTATATCCTAATTGTTTGGAGATTCTACTTGCATAATACAATGGTGTTGGCCTCCCCGAATACTCAATTAATAAATCATTTAAATCTAAGTTAAAATTGGAATCATTTTTAACACTATCATATAGATTCTCTAGCTCATTTATGGCAGGGATAAGTGTTTCGGGTACATACTTACCACCAAAAGTATTAAAATGCCCTTTAGCGTCTGGCTGATTATACATTTTGATCTTTCATCATCGTTTTAAATAAATTTTTTGAATCTTCTGCCTTGCCAATTAAGTCAAATAATGCGTTTAATTTTTCATCACTTTTTTCACCTGGACAATTTTCTACACCACTATTTACATCAATTGCAGCAGGCTGAACCAAATCAACTGCATTTAATACATTGTCAATTTTTAATCCTCCAGAAAGGATTATGGGCCTGTTAATTTGAATATGCTTTAGCAGTTTCCAGTTAAAAGTATCTCCAGTTCCTCCCGGCAATCCCTTCTTATAAGTATCAAAGAGAAATGCATTTACATTATATGCTTTAAGCAATGTTTTATCAAATTGTGAATCCACCCTAAAAACTTTGATAATTGGGTGATTCAATTGTTGACAATATTGTG
>CAYQPE010000088.1:0-4416 GCA_964419445.1 uncultured bacterium | reverse complement strand
ATAGCTCTAATAATAAGCACTTCAGAGGCAAGGTGATAGATTCACTAGATGGTTGGTCAGGATATTTAAATAGCTCATTTTTAAATTATAAATATGCCAATGGCCATTTATTAGTTGGTAAAACCAATATTTTTTTAAATTCATTATCAGAAAATTTATTATTTAATGGGCAAATACCCTCTAATTCAGCCATCTGGTGGCATCATGATTCAAATAACTGGAAATATGATTGGGCCATACAATTTTTAGAAAATTTAAATTCATATGGGCGTTTTTTTACATTCCATCGATATACTGTATTTGGTAGCACGTATTCATTTTCATTTAATGAATTTTCAATCATACGATATATTGATTTTATTAGAGATGGCCTTCCATATGCTCTACCTTCTGGGATGATAACCGAAGTAGAGATAAATGATGGTGGCAGTAATTTATTTTGGTTTTTTGACGGGTATTTACAATTAGGAAGGTTTACTTTTTTCGGTGAATTTCTTATTGATGATTTTGCTTTAGATAAAAAATCACCTAATAAACTTGCGTTTAAAGTTGGGAATAGATTTGTTATTGGAAGAAGTAAAATTCAATTTGAATATTTAAGAATAAATAAGTGGGTAGGGAATTACTTTTACCCAGAACTTCAAATGCATGAAAGTTTAGCATTGATAGGGCATTCACTAGGTCCCGATTCACATAAGCTATCTTTAGGTGTATTTTTAGAATATTCAAAAAATATAATTATTAGCCTAGAATTGTATGCTATTGAAAAAGGAGAAGGGAGTATAAATGAGCCTTGGCCTGTTGATTTAGCAAGTTCAAATTTTGGATATTCATATGAAGAATTCCCAAGCGGTAAGAAAAATTTATATCAAGGATTTACGATTAATCAATATTTATTATTTGGTGAATCTTTAATATTGGAATCTATTTTAGATTACCAAATTAAATCTGCCAAAATTGATTTCCAGCTACGATTATATTTAATACATTAGATATACTGGGCTATCAAATATTAAGCCAATTGAAAAAGTTTCAAGTGTACCGCCACCATCTATTGGTGGATCTAATGATCCCCAAAGCATACTTTGTCCACGAACGTATAATCCTGTATTGATTTGTTTTATTAAGTTGAATTGATAACCTAAATCAAAGTTTATTGAGGAACCGAAGCTACTATTGGAGTCAACAATCGTACCACCTTTTGATGAGATAATACTTAAGCCACTACTTATAAAAACATTTTTATTTATGAAGGATGTAACCCCTCCAGTAAAACGTGTTATTTGATATTTTGCATATAGTTTATTGAATGGAGTAATTTGAGTCATATTTAAATTTCCATAAAATTTAGAAACTTTATTAAAAATTTTAAAGGTAGTGTTTGGTGATAAGGTTAAACCAAGGTCAAGTCCAGAATCAAAAGCAATTTTTGAATTAGCGCCAGCAGGCAATCTAGTTCCAATTGATGTTGAAATGTTAAATTCAAATTGTTTAATAAACTTTGAATTTATATCCAAAAAATTATCATCATAGTATTTATTTAAGAAGTCTTCGTATTCACCAAAGGTTACGATGTCAATATCAGATATTTCTAACGATTCTAATTCAAAATCTTCATCAGGTATTATAGAAGGATTTGTATAATATGCTTCCTCTTCTTTTAATTTTTCTTCAATTGGTGACTCTTCAATAAATAAATCATCAATCTTTACATCACCTAATTTTTCCACTCCGGTGGCTTCAGAGAAAATAAATCCCACAAATAGAATGTATATAATAACTTTCAAAATTACTCCAAAAATGAACTAGTGGTTATATTAAGAGGAATCAAATATTAATTGCAAATATTTCTTTTAGAGGAGAAAGTATAGAAAAAATTTGTAATATGTAGCTTTACATTGGGTATGAAACGGAATTTAATTTTATATTTTGGGCTGTGTATTTTTAGAAAAATTAAGAATTGACATTAAAATAATTATAAATATTTGAAAGTTGCAATTATACTAGGGGGTGTCTCCTCAGAAAAAGATATTTCACTACTTACTGGAATTTCAGTATCAGAAGCCATAGGCTCAATATACGAAACAGAGTTGGTGTATTTAGGTGATGATATAAGTATCTTGCCTGAAAAACTCATTGATTATGATATTGTTTTCAATGCACTACATGGTGGGATTGGTGAAAATGGTGATATTCAATCTTTCCTAGACTTGCATCAAATTGAGTATTGTGGTTCAGGGGCTAAAGCATCAAAAATTGCCATGGATAAGCATTTATCTAAAATGATAGCAAAGAATGAGTCCATTCCAACACCTCAATGGATATTGGTAAAAAGTGATAATTATAATACTCAATTATTAAATAATGAATCAATAAAGTTTAATGCTCCTTATATCGTAAAGCCTTCAGATGAAGGCTCGACTGTAGGACTTACACTTGTAGAAAATGCAGATGGTTTAGGTGATGCAATTCAACTTTCAGGAGAGTTTTCCAAGAATATTCTAATTGAGGAATATATTCCCGGTCGTGAGCTAACTGTAGGAATATTGGGAAATAAGCCACTTCCCATTATTGAAATTGTTCCAGATGGGGGATTATACGATTATGATGCAAAATACATTACTGGAAAAAGTAAGTATGAAGTCCCTGCAAAATTGTCTGGGAAGTTAAGTCGTAAAATTCAAGATGATGCATTAAAAATTTACAATGCGATTGGCTGCCGTCATTATGCTCGTGTTGACTTTAGGTTAAATGAAAACGATGAGCATTTTTTCCTTGAGGTGAATACCTTACCAGGAATGACCTCAAATAGCCTTTTCCCCAAAGCGGCTGCGAATGCTGGATTAGAATTTCCAGAATTAATAGATACAATAATTAAAATTGCAATGGTTGACCAATAATGAAATTTTATAATACTATTCATCGAAAAAAAGAGAACTTTACACCTATTGAAGAAGGTAAAATTGGTTTATATACATGTGGCCCAACGGTATATGATTTTGCACACATTGGAAATTTCAGAGCATATATTTTTGAAGATTTGTTAAGACGATTTTTAGAGTTTAAAGGTTTTGATGTTTATCATATAATGAACATTACTGATATTGATGACAAGACAATACGACGCTCAATTGAAGAAAATCGATCTCTTAAAGATTTTACTGATGAATATATAGCAGCCTTTCATGAAGATGTAGCTGCATTACGTTTATTACCTGCACATGAATATCCCCGGGCAACAGAGTTTATTTCCCAAATGCTAGATATGGTAGAAACGCTTCAAGAAAAAGGCTATACTTATACTACCGAAGATGGTTCTGTTTTCTTCAAAATTTCAGAATTTAAAGAATATGGAATGCTTGCAAATCTCAATCCTGATCAGCTTAAAACGGGTGAGCGTGTGGAAAATGATGAGTATGGCAAGGAAGAGGGAAGAGATTTTGCCTTATGGAAGGGCCATAAAGAAAATGAAAGCAATGTATATTGGGAGTCTCCTTGGGGTGATGGACGGCCAGGTTGGCATTTGGAATGTTCAGCCATGTCAACCCATTATTTAGGGGAGCATTTTGATATTCATTGTGGTGGTGTTGATAATATTTTCCCACATCACGAAAATGAAATTGCACAAAGCTGTGCATCTTCGGGGAAAGAGTTTGTGAATTATTGGCTGCATAACGAACATTTATTGGTAGAAAGCCAAAAAATGAGTAAGTCATTAGGAAATTTTTATACATTGCGTCAACTTTTAGAAATGGGTCATTCTCCTGAAGCACTTCGATACACTTTAATTTCTACACATTATCGTCAAAAGTTAAACTTTACTTTTGATAAAGTAAAGTCTTCGCAAAAATGCATAAATAAATTAAGAGAATTAAAGAGAAGATCTCTATTGATTGATGCGGATCAGAATGGGGAATCTTGTGTTGAATCAACAGAAAAGATGCTTGCCAAATTTTCTGAAAAGTTAGGTGATGACTTAAATATTTCAGGTGCGTTAGGCGATTTATTTGTTTGGGTGAATGAAATGTTTGCCTTGTTAGATGCCAATAAAGTTTCTATTCAAGGTGGTTGTGAAATTGTTGATGCATTAAATAGAGTTGATTCAATATTATGTGTTATTGAAGATAGCTGTGATTCAACATCTAATGAGGTTGATGATTTAATTTGCCAAAGAAATAAAGCTCGTGATGAAAAAAACTGGGCAAGGGCAGATGAAATCCGGGAAAAATTGGATCAAATGGGCATTGTTTTGGAAGACACTAAATCGGGAACAATCTGGAAGAAGAAATAAATAGAAAAATTCCAGATTAATCTATTGTTTTAAAATTAACATCTATATTAAATTGCGTGGCTCTACCTTGAGCCATTTTTATTCTTTAGAGGAAATTTTTTTTGAAATTGCAGAAGCCATTGTAG
>CAYQPE010000087.1:0-4484 GCA_964419445.1 uncultured bacterium | reverse complement strand
ACACCTACTGAAGATACTGTGCTTGATGCAGTGTGTTGGGAATCATGTGATGCATGCCCTGTAGTTATTGAAGGATGTACAGATGAATTGGCTACAAATTATAATTCAGAAGCAACCGTAGATGATGGTTCGTGTGAATATGATTTAGGTGAACCTGATAATTTATTCTTCTCAGAATATGCTGAAGGTTCAAGTAATAATAAGTATTTAGAAATATATAATGGTAGTGATGCTGCAGTAGATTTAAGTGGCTACTCACTTTCAAGCTGCTCAAATGGATGTGATGATGGTGTTTCTTGGGACTATCCTGACAATGTTACATTTGATGAAGGATCTATTATTGCTGCTGGAGAGGTATTTGTTGTATGTCATGGGTCAGCAGATGATGCTATTTTAGCTGAATGTGATCAGTATCATACATATTTAAGTAATGGAGATGATGTTTATGCACTTACTCAAATTGGCAGTGGTACAATATTAGATATTATAGGTACAATTGGAGAGGATCCTGGTTCTGGTTGGGAAGTTGCTGGTGTAACTAATGGAACTAAGGATCATACACTTGTACGGAATTCTACAGTTATGAGTGGTAATGGTGGTGATTGGGAAAGTTCAGCTAATTTAGAATGGTTAGTATTTGATCAAAACACATGGGACTATTTAGGTTCACATCCTCATGAGTTTGCATCTCCTTGTACGCCAGGTGATGTAAATGAAGACGAATCTGTAGATGTATTAGATATTGTATCTATTGTTAATTTCATTTTAGATCCATCTGATGAATTCCCTGCAGATTGTGGTGATTATAATGGAGACGGCATCGTTAATGTATTAGATATTGTTGCAATAGTTGATAATATTTTGAATAGCCGTGGAGTTGATGCAACTCGTGCAGAATTAATCCAAGACAATGGTGTTTTAATTAATGCTAATGGGTTTATTGGTGCAGTTCAGTTGGAGCTTTCTCATAATGATGATTTTGTATTAGACTTAACACAAACAGCGTTAGTGGCTGATTATAACACTTCAGGGAATAGAACTAAATTGATTGTGGTTGCCCCTGATGATGCTAAATTGTTTAGTACAAATCATAAGTTTGAAATTGTTGATGTAATTGTTGCAAACTCTAATACTGAGATTGATGTTTCAATTTCTACAAGATTTGGATTAAGTGCTGCTTATCCTAATCCATTTAACCCATCAACTACTATCGAGTTGAATATAACTGAAGCCGGCTTAGCAATGGTAAGTGTTTTTGATTTAGCTGGCCGACAATTAGATGTACTTTCTGAAGGCCATCTAGCATCAGGTACTCATTCATTCAACTGGAATGCTAATCAATATCCATCTGGTGTATATTTAATTAAAGCACAAATGGAAAATCAGGTAAGTATCCAAAAAGTGGTATTAATGAAGTAGTAATATTTCGCGTAGAATTTAACCCCGCATTGCCCAATGGTTTTGCGGGGTTTTTTCTCTAAAAAAAGAGAATTTTGTCCTTAAATTTAGACACTAAAAAATTAATGTAAAAAGGAGTACTCATGTTTAGATTTTTAATTCCTCTCTTATGCATGTCATTTATGATTTCACAAGACATGTGGATAAATGAGATTCACTATGACAATTATGGTGGTGATGAAGGTGAATTTATAGAGGTTGCCGTTTCTTCAGATTTTTCAAACCTTTCTTCAATAACAGTATCATTATACAATGGAAATAATAGTTCAACATATGATTCTGTTTCATTGTCAGATTTTACCGCAGGTTCAACTTCTGAAGGATTTACCTTTTATTATTATGATTTCCCTGCAAATGGCATCCAAAATGGTGGATCTGATGGCATTTCCCTTGATAACGGTGGTTCTTTAATTCAATTTTTAAGTTATGAAGGTACACTTACAGCATCAGATGGTCCAGCGAGTGGTACAACCAGTACGGATATTGGAGTAAGTGAGCCTGGTGATATTGGACAATCTTTACAACTTCAAGGTATTGGTACTTCTTACGATTCATTTAGTTGGGTTGGCCCAATTGAGGCTACAAAGGGAAATGTAAATACCAATCAAATTTTAGGTGATTCTGGTACCATTACTGGATGTACTGATGCTGATGCAGTTAACTATAATCCTGCAGCAACAGAAGATGATGGTAGTTGTATCTATCCAACAGAAATGTCTATTTATGACATCCAGTTTACGGCTGAGCAAGGGGATTATTGCTATGAAACACCACTTGCAGGGCAATTTGTAACTACATCGGGAATAGTAACTGCAGTAATTCCAGAAAATCCTACATTTTATATTCAAGATTTTAGTTCTAATGATTATGCAGGGATTTATGTGTTTGATAATTCCTTTACACCAACCGTAGGTGATGAAGTTTCAGTTACTGGAATGGTAAATGAATACTATAGTTTTTCACAAATTATTGATTTAACTCATTTTGAAGTACTTTCATCAGGTAATGAATTAACCATAACGGATATTACTACAGGTGATTTAGCAAATGGATGTACAGAGTCTGGTGAGTCTCTAGAAGGTATGCTAGTGAGAGTTTCAAACGTATCTGTAACAACAGCACCAAATGAATATAACGAGTGGTATGTAGATGATGGGTCTGGTCCGTGTCAAATTGATGATGGTGGTGGTAGCCCAATGTTTGATGGTGAATGGCCTTTGCCTAGTGCAGGAGATTCGTTCCCAAGTATTACGGGTGTAGTTGATTATAGCTATAGTACCTTTGGAATTCTTCCTCGATATATGTCAGATATTGGTGTAGATAATTCATTACCCACAGCTAATGCTGGTGATGATATTTCTGTATCACCTGGTGGTGCCGTAACATTAGATGGTTCTGGTTCATTTGATGGAAATGGAAGCATAATCTCTTATGAATGGGTTCAGTTAAGTGGAACTCCTGTAAGCTTATCAGATGAAGAAGCAGTATCTACAACTTTCACAGCTCCTGATGAAACAGGTGAGTTAGTATTTAGATTAACAGTATGGGATAATGATATCAATGAAGATAGTGACGAAATTACAGTTACAGTAATGGGGTCAACGTCTATTTATGATATTCAATTTACAACAGAACAAGGTGATTACTGTTATGAAACCTCAATGTCTCAACAATCGGTATCTACAAGTGGTGTAGTAACTCATGTAAAACCAGGAGATAATCCAAACTTCTTTTTACAAGACCCAAATGGTTCATCATGGTCAGGAATTTATGTCTATGATAATGCTATTGCACCTCAAGTTGGTGATGAATTACAAATTTCTGGAACTGTAAATGAATATTATAGTTTTACTCAAATTATTGATGTTACAGCATCAAATGTAGTATCTTCAGATAATTATGTTTCTCCCCAATCGCTTACCTGTGCTGATATTGGTTATGAGTGTTCTGAGCAGTCTGAGCAATATGAAAGTATGCTCGTAAAACTAACCAATGTAACATTTGATTCAGTAGATGAATTCGACAACTGGATGGTAAGTGATGGAACGGGTACATCTATGATTGACGATTATTACTTCGATGGAACTTTCCCCTCATTGAATGTTGGAGATACTTTTGAATGTGTTACTGGTGTAGTTGGATATAGTTACGGTGAGTTTAAAGTTTATCCACGTAATGCTGATGATTTTACCTGTGATGACAGTGGTTGTGTTGCCAATGGCGATGTGAATGGTGATAATGTGACAAATATTCTTGATGTAGTTCAAGTAGTGAATTTCATTATGGGCAACTTAGAGTTTACAGATAATCAAATTTGCGCTGCCAATATGAATGGTGACGCAGGTCTAAATGTTTTAGATATTGTTCAAATAGTAAATATTATTTTGGAAGGCAGATTCATTTCTGATGCGTCAACTGCAAAAATTTTGATGGAAAATAATAAATTCATTATTGATGCTGATGGCTATATTGGAGGTGTTGAATTAGTATTATATCATAGTGATGAGTTTGAAATATCTTTAACAGATAATTCTTTACTTTCCCAATTTAAAACTAATGGAAATAAAACTCATTTGATTGTAGTACAACCTGAAAATAGTGAAATTTTTACTTATTCAGGTGATTTCACCATAGATGAGATGATTATTGCAAATTCAGAATCTCAAGTAAGTATTGAATATCCAAAGTCATATTCAATATCAGCAGCATATCCAAATCCATTTAACCCACAGACTAGTGTAAATATCAATTTAGCTCATACGGCACAAGTTTCAATGGATGTGTATAATCTAATGGGTCAAAAAGTATCCAACATAGTAAGTTCAAAATTGGGTACAGGGGTCCATCAATTCATGTGGGATGCTCAATCGTTTTCATCAGGAACTTATTTAATACAAGTCTCTGTAGATGAGCAAATCTCGACCCAGAAAATCGTTCTCGTAAAATAAAACTAATTAATAATAACATTTACAGGCTCCGTTTCGGGGCCTGTAATCGTATTGGATAAACATTTGAAAAAAATAATT
>CAYQPE010000086.1:0-4655 GCA_964419445.1 uncultured bacterium | reverse complement strand
CGTTGACGTCCTTTTTGGGGGCGTTCTCTTCTGAAAAGTGAGTCCATATAATACAGGCGATTCAATGGTAACTTCGTCCCCATTTGATGCTGAATATATGCACGTACCACAGGAGCAGTAAGTTCTGGCCGTAATGTTAAATCGTCACCTCCTTGATCTGTCCATGAATACATTTCTTTTGATACAATATCTGTGCCCTCACCAATGCCCCGTAGGAATAATTTTGTAGGTTCAAAAACAGGGGTACGAATTTCTCCGTAGCCATGTACTGCCATAAAATGGTGAATGACATTTTCTACTTCACGCCAATGAATGGTATCATGTGGGAGTAAATCTTTGGTTCCCTTAATATTTCGTAAAGCTGTCATTATTCAAATTCCTCCTGGGCTTCTTGAGTTTCCCATTGTGAAATAACTTTTAATACTTGAGATGCATCCTTTGCATCTAAAAATTGGGTACGTATATCGCCATGGTCAATCATGGCACGAAAGCGATTGATAAATTTCCGATGTCCTACAGGTCCTTCATTTGGGACTAATGTGAGGAGTATAAAATGGCAATTTTGGCCATCGGGAGCGTTAAAATCGATTCCCCGTGGAGAAATTCCCAAAATACACACCAATCCATCTACTTCAATAGATTTACTATGGGGATAAGCTATGCCACGTCCTGTGGCAGAACTTTGATTTTCTTCTGCCGTTTCAATATATTCATGAAGCTTTACTGTTTCAGATAAATGCCCCATTTTATGTAAGCGATCCAAGAGTTCTTGAACCGCCTGACCACGGCTTTTAGATTTTAACGGAAGAAGTACATTACCTTCGTTAAGTATATCACACAAATTCATAGGGTGGAAAATTTAGTAGAGTTCTGTATTATTGGGGGAGGAATATTTAACAAAGCATTAAAAGAATTCATAAATGAAATACTATATTTACATAATTGAATTAGATAAAGTGGTGGGAAGCATAAACAAATTTAGAAGAGAAAATCCCCATTTTTTGTTGGGGAGTCAGTGTTTTTATGTTGGACAGTCTGCAAAATCACCTGAAGCGCGATTTAAACAACATAAGGATGGATACAAATCTAATAGATATGCAAAAAAATATGGACTTAAATTGGTACCTCAATTATATGAGAAATATAATCCAATTCCCACACGGAAAGATGCAGAGGAGCTTGAAGTATATGTCGCCCAAAAATTACGAAAACAAGGTTTTGGGGTATGGTATAATTAAGAAGAGAAGTTTAGCCGCTGATTGAGCTTAAATTTTCTTCTAACTTTTCTAAACTGGATTGATATTCTTTTTGCTTTCGTTGTTCATTTTCCACCACATCTTTAGGAGCTCGAGCAACAAAATTTTCATTTCCTAATTTTCCATTTACTGCACGCAAACGACCATTCATATCAGCAATTTGTTTTTCTAATCGTTCAACTTCACGCTGAATATCAATGAGCCCCGCTAAGGGAATAAATATCTCTACTCCTTGTACAACAGCCGTAGCAGATTGGGATGGTTTTTCTATATCTTCACCACATTGGATATCATCAATTTTAACCAGTCGATCTAAAAATACATGGTATTTTTCAATGATGTGAGTGAATTGTTTCTTTCCCCGAACAATAAGATTTGCCCGCTTTGCTGGCGATACATTTAAACTGGCTCTCACATTTCGAATATGCGAGATTGCATCAATTAAAAATTGAATTTCATTTTCAATATTGTCATCGATGAATTGTTCATTTGCATTAGGCCATGTTGAAGAAATAAGAAGAGAATCTTCCTCTTCAGTAAAATGCCACCAAATTTCCTCTGTGATATAAGGCGTGTAAGGATGGAGTAATTTCAAAATTGATTTTAGCACATGAACAGATACCACTTGAGCTGTGAGCCGATCCTTTTCATCTTTACCGTAAAAACGTGCTTTGGCCAATTCAATATACCAATCACAAAAGTAGTTATGCACAAAATCATACACTAGTTTTACGGCATCATTGAGACGATAGTGCGCATAGGCATTGTCCACATCTTGGATTGTTCGATTTAGTTTGGATAAAATCCATTTATCGGTAGTGTCAAAATCATCATTTTCAATGGTGAGGATGTCCTGTGGAAGCTTAGCATCCAAATTCATTTGTACAAAACGCGCTGAATTCCACAGTTTGTTCATAAAATTGCGACCTTGTTCAATCCGATCAACGGAAAAGAGAAGGTCTAATCCTTGGGGTGCAATCATTAATAATCCCACACGAAGAGCATCAGCTCCATATTTTTCCATTAAGTCTAAAGGATCAGGAGAATTCCCCAATGATTTACTCATCTTGCGACCAATTTCGTCACGCACTAATCCTGTGAAATATACATTTGAGAATGGAATTTCATCTTTAAAGTGAAGCCCGGCCATAATCATACGTGCCACCCAAAAGAAGATAATATCAGGTCCTGTCACTAAATCTTGGGTAGGATAAAATTTGTTTACTTCCGTTTCATCTTTGGGCCATCCCAATGTTGCAAAAGGCCACAGCCATGATGAAAACCAAGTGTCTAGCACATCTTTATCTTGGCGAATATTTTGACTATTACATGCGCTACATGAAGTCGCCTCAAGTATAGCCCATTCATGATTGCAGTCATCACAGTAAAATACAGGGATTCGTTGCCCCCACCATAATTGCCGTGAAATGCACCAATCTTTTATATTTTCTAACCAATGATTATAGGTTTTAGTCCATCGCTCTGGATAAAATTTAACTTCACCATTATTTACTACATCTAATGCAGGCTTGGCTAATTCCTCCATTTTTACAAACCATTGCTTAGATAAATAAGGTTCAATTACCGCATCGGTACGTTCAGAATGTCCCACTTTATTTACATAGTCTTCAATTTTTTCTAAAAGACCTAAAGCTTCAAACTCAGCCACAACTTTCTTTCGTGCATCGTAACGGTCCAACCCTTGGTATTCATTGGGTGCGTTGCTGTTCAATGTGGCATTGGGATGCATGATATTGATAATATCTAATTCATTTCGTTCACCCATGATGAAGTCATTTGGGTCATGGGCAGGGGTAACTTTTACACATCCTGTACCAAATTCCATATCTACATAATCATCAGCAAAAATAGGAATTTCTCTGTTTACAATGGGGAGTATTACAGATTTCCCAATGAGATGTTGGTAACGTTCATCTTCTGGATGTACTGCCACACCAGTATCACCCAGCATGGTTTCAGGTCGAGTTGTTGCTACAATAATAAATTCATCAGAATCTTTAATGGGATATTTAAAATGCCATAAATGACCGTTAGATTCTTTATAATTCACCTCTTCATCTGAGAGTGCTGTTAATCCTTCTGGGTCCCAGTTGATAATGCGTTCACCTCGGTAGATTAGGCCTTCGTCATAGAGTTTTATAAATACGGATAAGACAGCGTTTGAATAATCCTCATCCATGGTGAATGTAGTGCGAGACCAATCACAAGATGCCCCCATTTTCCGTAATTGTTTGAGGATGGTGCCTCCATACTTTTCTTTCCATTGCCATGCATGTTTTAAAAACTCTTCACGACCAATTTCTCGTTTATCCACCCCATCATTTTTAAGCATTTTAGTTACTTTAGCTTCAGTGGCAATTGATGCATGATCTGTTCCCGGAAGCCATAACGTTCGTTTCCCCTGCATGCGTGCCCGACGAATTAACACATCTTGAACCGTATTATTTAAAATATGCCCAATATGAAGAATTCCTGTAACATTTGGGGGAGGTATCATGACGGTGAATGTTTCTGCATTTTCATCAGAGTTGGGCTGAAATGCTCCCGATTCTTCCCAGATTGGATACCATTTTTCCTCAACGGATGAGGGATTATAAACTTTTTCGAATTCGGTATTTTTCATATATATGTGTATAAAATTTGATTAAAATAATGAGGGGAAAGTTAATTCAATTTATGGATAGGCTTAAAGAGAGAAGTTTATATTAAATCTATTGGGTGATTATTGAATCCATCCCCTTTCATGCACATATTTTGAATACACACCAGAAATAATGAGAATAATACCGGCATCATCACCATAGAGAAAATCATAATAAAGTTCAGCCCTGTGTCCATGGTAATAGTTTTTTGTATGTGATACATTATTCCCAGGTCGAAGTAAAATTTCAAGTTGCCCAGACTTTAGCCAAATAAACTTATCCTCTTGATTTTGCATCAATTCAAAGCCTAAAGCACTCCCCAATTATGGTGCAATAAAATAATGAAAGGCACTCTAATGTGATGTAGTTACACATTTTCCCGCAGAGACAAAGAGAGCACCTCATCATTATACTATTGTATATAGAAAAAGGGGCTGAAATATGACAACCTTTTTTCATTAATCGACGAGAAAAAATTTAAAATTTCCATAATTAGATGCAAAATCACTAAATTCAACCTCCTATTGAAAGGAGGAAACATGTGGTTATTATTAATATTTGGACTCAATTTACTTTGTGCATCGCCCCAAGGTGATATACCTCCACATAAGCCCATTATCAAAAATTATACTGCCCCTGGCAACATGAACGCACTGGTAGATGATGCCCAGATTGAGGATTATCATTTATTGGTTCAATTCACCGTAAAATCAGATAGTTTATTAGATCTTATACA
>CAYQPE010000085.1:0-4685 GCA_964419445.1 uncultured bacterium | reverse complement strand
GATTTTCAAAAGCCTGCTTAACTGCAGATAAATCATTATAAGGCACGGTAATGGTTGATTCTACTACGGCTTTGGGAATACCCGGACTTGATGGCTGGTCAAATGTAGCTAATCCGGATCCCGCATTGGAAAGGAAGAAATCACCATGACCATGATAACAGCCCTCAAATTTGATGATTAAATCACGATGTGTGTATCCACGGGCTAAACGAACTGCGCTCATAGTGGCTTCCGTTCCTGAGTTTACAAAGCGGACTTTTTCAATAGAAGGAACTGCATCAATGACTAATTTTGCAAGTGTATTCTCTCGCTGTGTGGGGGTCCCAAATGTGGTGCCTTCGTCCACAGCATTTTTTATGGCATTTTTTATATTTGGATGTGAATGCCCTAAAATGAGAGGTCCCCAAGAAGCGGTAAAGTCTAAAAATTTATTTTCATCTTCATCATATACATAGGGGCCATCACCCTTTGCCATAAAATGGGGTGTACCACCCACAGATTTAAATGATCGTACAGGACTATTTACACCACCAGGCATAAGGTCTTTTGCAGTTTGAAATAATTGTTCTGATTGCTGATTTTTTATTGTCATCGTATTGGTTTCTGTGTTCTAATAAATTTTATGTAATTTAATGTTGTTGTGCAAATTCTTTCGCAAAATATGATATGATTATATCTGCACCTGCGCGTTTTAAGGATAGTAATAATTCATCTCTTAGATTATCGCCATTAATCCAGCCTTTTTGTGCCGTTGCTTTTATCATGGAATATTCACCACTTACATTATACGCTGCAATGGGTAAGGTTGTTGTATCTTTTAATTCCTTAATAATATCCATGTAGGCCATGGCGGGTTTAACCATGAGAATATCTGCACCTTCTACGATATCCAGCTCAGTCTCTTTTAATGCTTCACGCCCATTGGCTGGATCCATTTGATATTGTTTACGATCACCAAATTGAGGCGTAGATTCTGCTGCATCACGGAATGGCCCATAAAATGCAGATGCATACTTTACAGCATAACTCATGATTGGAATCTCTGCAAAATTATGCGCATCCAATGCACTACGAATAGCACCAATCATACCATCCATCATGCCTGATGGAGCCACCATATCCACACCGGCTTCAACATGAGAAATTGTCTGTTTTTGTAGATATTCCAGTGTCACATCATTTTGCACTTCATTATTCTCAATAATACCACAATGCCCATGATGAGTGTACTCACACATGCATACATCACTGATGAGATACATTTCAGGGAAACGAGATTTTATATCTCTTACAGTACGCTGAATAATTCCATTTTCAGAAATTGCATCTGATCCAATGTCATCTTTTTCATTTGGAATGCCAAAAAGGATAATACGGTCTAAACCAAGTTCTAATAACTCTTCAACTTCAGCTAAAATGGTATCTGGCGAAAAATGATACACACCGGGCATGGATGTAATTTCAGATTTAAGATTATTACCATCACGTACAAATAGGGGGTATATGAGGTCATCCTTGGTTACCTGATTTTCTCTTACCAATCGCCGAAGTGATTCATTCTTTCGTAATCGCCGTGGTCTTAATGGTATGTTAAATTTATTATTTTTCATATTTTAAATTTCTTATTAACTAATTTCATACTGGTTAAAATTGTATCTTGAATTGAAATTCCATTTACATAGTTTCCTGCAAAATAAAATCCGGGCAATTTTGCTTCAACCATATTTAGTAAGCTTTTGTAATGTCCATATCCCACATGATATTGAGGAATAGATTTTTTCCATACGGTTTCATGTACAAAAATTGGCTCTGAATTAATACCCAATAATTTCTGTAAATCCTTATAAATTAAGGATAGTCGTTCTTCTTTTTCCAATTCAAAATGCTGTGGATGCCGACTACCGCCCATAAATACAGTAAGGAGTGATTTCCCTCTGGGAGCTCTATTTTTAAATAATGAGGATGAAAATAATACCCCTAAAATATTCATATTTTCACATTTGGGAACTAATGTACCAAAACCGGATAACGGATGAGAAATATCCTGAGAATTATACCCCAAGGACACAGAAATTACGGGTGGATAGTAGATTGAATTCAATGCTTCAAAATCCTGAAATGGTTTACCATCGATGGTAATTTTATTCAATGTATGTGAGGGAGAGGTACAAATAATATTTTCACATATAAAGGATTTCACCTCATTGTTTTGGCTGAATGTAATGGTGTATCCATTGTCAATTTTGCTAACATCTGTAACTTGAGATTGTATAAAAATAGAATCTTTACATTGCATCGCCAATTTTTTAGTAAAGGTAGAAATACCCCCCAGAAAGGACATCGTTCGTCGTTTAATTTTAAAAGGGTTCTTATTTTTCCTTTCTTTAAAGAATCCACCAATAATACTGCCGTGTTTTTGCTCTACATTATAGAGTTGTGGGAACGCATGTTCTATACTCAAACTATCAGGGTCACCGGCATAGGTTCCTGCAATAAAGGGATTGATTGCATAGTCCAACACCTCTTTACCAAAGCGACGGATAATGAATTGTGAAATAGACTCCTCATCGCCTAATGCTTTATTCCTTTTTAAGAATTCGGTTAAAATTTTGAACTTTGTGGAAAATGAAAAAAGCGGAGTAGAAATAAAACTACCCAATGACATAGGCAGTGCAGTGCATTTACCATTTTTTACGATATAACGTTTTTTGGATTCAGGCGATGCATCCTCAATGGACAATCCCAAATCATCTATCATATCTACAGTGCGTTGATCAGAAAGTAAGATAGTATTGGGGCCAGATTCAATGGTAAAGCCATCTATTGTTTTTGTTTGAATTACACCGCCAATTTGAGAAGAAGCTTCAAATATTGTAGGGGAGAAACCTTTCTTTTTTAAATAATAAGCGGCAGATAATCCAGCAATTCCACCACCAATAATGGCAATTTTTTTATCCATGTGATTTGATAATATCCATGACAGCATCTACCCAATCATGATTGTCATTCAAACTGGGAACCAATGTGAATTCTGAACCGCCATTTTCAATAAATACTTGTTGATTTCGTTCACTAATTTCGATGGATGTTTCCAAACAATCACTGACAAACGCAGGAGAGAGTACCAATACTTTTTTTTGTCCAGATTTGGCCAGTTCAACCATTTCAATATCGGTATAGGGCTTAATCCAATCATCATTCAATCTGGATTGAAACGAAACAGTATATTGTCCTGAAGTTATGTCTAATTTATTTACAATCTGTTTTGTGGATTCATAACACATGGCACGGTAGCACCCTGCATTGCCATCATGTAAACCATCTATACAATTTTCATCCTTACAAGTTGAGCCGTCAATATGAGATTTTTCTACATGGCGTTCCGGTAATCCATGGTAAGAAAATAAAATATGGTCAAATTCTTTGTAGTTCATTTTTTTGGTATTCTCAACAAAACATTGGATAAATGAAGGCTGATTACAAAAGTGACTTATAATTTTTACCGATGGTGTATTCCACCAATTTTTCATAATTTGTTGGCAATATTCAATGGTTGAGCCTGTTGAAGCCGATGCATATTGGGGGTAGAGAGGAAGTATAATCACTTCTTCATAATTTTTAGATTTAATTTCAGAAAGTGCAGAATCAATGGAAGGATTTTGATATCGCATGGCATAGTAAAAATCATATTCATTTGAATATGTATTATTTAATTTTTTTACCAAGCTTTCGGTAAACTTTATTAATGGCGAACCGCCAAACATTTCCCATAATTTTTTGTATTCTTCAGTTGAGTTCTTAACGCGTTTAGGGATAATGATGCAATTTACTAAAAATAAACGGAGAAGATAGGGAATATCAATTACCCGGGGATCCATCAAGAATTGTCGCAGATATCGCCAAACTGATGGAATTGTAGGCATATCGGGTGAACCTAAATTAATTAATAAAACTGCCTTTTTCATCTACATAGATGCCCAGTCTTTAGGTTTTATCACTTCATATAATTCAGCTTCTGGTGAACCCGCTTGTGGTGACCAATTATATGTCCATGAAGTAAGCGGAGGGAGCGACATTAATATAGATTCAATTCGTCCTTGCGTTTCCAAGCCAAACAATGTACCTCTATCATACACCAAATTAAATTCTACATATCGTCCTCTACGATATAACTGAAACTCTCGATGATTATCTCCGTAGGTTTTATCTTTATGCTCAGATAATATGGGTAAATAGGCGTCGTTAAATCCATATCCCACATCTTTGACAAAATCAAAAGTTTGATTTGGTTTTTCATTTAAATAGTCAAAAAATATTCCACCTACACCACGCGCTTCATTGCGGTGCTTGATGAAAAAATAGTTATCACATTCTGCCTTATATTTTTCATAATCTGCAATTTCATGTGCATCGCAAATTTGCTTTAAAGTTTTATGGAATTGTATAATATTCTCTATATTGGGATAATAAGGCGTTAAATCAATACCGCCACCAAACCAGCCTTTACCACCGCGTTCAATATAACGTACATTCATATGTACAGTTGGCACAAATGGATTTTTAGGATGGATGACTAAAGATACGCCTGTGGCAAAAAACTCACGACCTCCACCTTTTAGTTTGGCAGCAATTTTTTCAGATAGAGTTCCATTTAATGCAGAAAAATTTACTCCACCTTTCTCAAT
>CAYQPE010000084.1:2063-4780 GCA_964419445.1 uncultured bacterium | reverse complement strand
AAAAACTGGATTAATGACAACCGCCATTTACTTAAACCACCTGTGGGGAATAAAGTGGTCTATGAAGATACTGACTTTATGATAATGATTGTGGGTGGGCCTAATACGCGGAAAGACTATCATGTTGACCCCTTAGAAGAGTTTTTCTACCAATTAGAGGGTGATATGGTGCTTCGAATTAGGGAAGATGGAAAGCCTAAAGATATTATTATTAAAGAAGGGGAAATCTTTTTACTCCCTAAAAATATCCCCCACTCTCCTCAACGATTTGCTAATACTGTGGGCCTAGTCGTTGAATACAAAAGAGAAATAGGTGAATTGGATGCATTTCAATGGTATTGTGATGAATGCAATCATTTATTGCATGAAGTAGAGGTGCAATTAGAGGATATTGTAAAACAGCTCCCCCCACTTTTTGATGCATTCTGGGAAAATAAAGATGGGCGAACATGTTCGCAATGTTCTGCTTATTTGGAGAAACCTTAATGTTTAAAATTGACATCCATACTCATATCCTCCCGGAGAATCTTAATGAGGTTACAGACACATTTACTGACCCTCGTTTTTTACGTATGGATCCCATCGACTCCAATACCGCCATGCTCCGAAAAGATGAAAAAGCATTTCGCCAAGTTGACTGTAACTGTTGGAGCCACCATGCAAGGATTCAGGACTGCAACAATACATCAGTGGATATACAGGTGCTTTCTACTATTCCTGTACTATTTTCCTATTGGGCAAAAACAGATGAATGCCTTACTCTTTGTCAGTTTTTAAATAATCATATTGCTGAATTATGTAGAGAAAATCCAAAAAACTTTTTGGGTGTAGGCACAATTCCCATGCAGGATACCCATACAGCTATTTCTGAAATGGATAGATGTGTAAATGAGCTGAATCTCTCTGGAGTTGAAATTGGTTCTAATATTAATGGACTCAATTTATCAGAAAATCAATTTCTGCCTATATTTGAACATGCTGAAAAAATTGGATGTTCTATTTTTATCCATCCGTGGGAAATGATGGGTCAAGCTGATATGCAAAAATATTGGTTGCCTTGGCTGGTGGGTATGCCGGCAGAAACTTCTCGTGCAATTTGCTCGTTAATTTTTGGCGGTGTCTTTGAAAAGTATCCCCATTTAAAAATTTGTTTTGCCCACGGTGGTGGTGCATTTCCATTTACTGTAGGTAGAGTTGATCATGGTTTTGCAGTTCGTCCTGATTTATGTGCCATTGATAATGGAGTATTACCATCATCCTATTTAAAAGAGTTTTATGTGGATTCATTGGTACATGATGAAAATGCCATGACATTTCTCTTAAATACAATGGGAGCACAACAAATCGCCATGGGCTCTGATTATCCATTTCCATTAGGGGAACATCATCCAGGTAAACTCATTGAGTCTATGGAACTGGATAATCTTACGAAACAACGATTATTGGCAGGGACAGCTTTAGAGTGGCTGGGATTAAATGAAAGTGACTATTTTGGAAACTAGTTTTACCGTTGATAGAAATTATGCAAAAAAATTAGATGAAAATGATTCCTTATCACTATTTAGGGAAAAATTTTATTTCCCTACAACCAATACGAATGAACCCTTTATTTATTTCTGTGGAAATTCTTTAGGCCTACAACCTCATACTGCATCTGAATATATTCAGGATGAATTAGATGCTTGGAAAAAATTTGGAGTAGATGGCCATTGTAATGCAAAACGCCCATGGATGCCCTATCATGAATTTTTAACCCAATATTCTGCCGAATTGGTGGGTGCCCTTGAAAAAGAAGTAGTAGTGATGAATTCTCTGTCTGTAAATCTCCACTTACTCATGGCATCATTTTATCGTCCACATAGTAAAAAGAAAAAAATTCTCATTGAAAACAATGCCTTTCCTTCAGATAGATATGCCGTGCAATCACAGTTGAGATTTCATGGGAATCACCCTGCCGATGATTTGATGATACTACATCCTGATAAGGGTGAAGAAATCTCTACAGAATGGATATTGGATTGTTTTGAACAACATGGTGATGAAATTGCCATGGTACTTATGGGTGGAGTGAATTATTATTCAGGGCAAGCCTTTGATATGAAAACTATTACCCAAAAAGCCCATGAACACCAGTGCATAGTTGGATTTGATTTAGCCCATGCAGCCGGTAACTTAGAAATGCACCTCCATGACTGGGGAGTAGATTTTGCTGCATGGTGTGGATATAAATACCTCAATGGCGGACCGGGTGCTCCCTCTGGTGTGTTTATTCATGAGCGACATTTGGGGCAAAATGATATTCCCAGATTTGAAGGGTGGTGGGGTCATGATAAATCCACTCGATTTAAAATGCCAGATGAGTTTATACCCATGAAAACTGCTGAGGCTTGGCAACTCTCAAATCCTCCTATTTTTGCCATGGCACCGCTATTAGCAAGTTTGGAGATTTTCCATGAAGCAGGTATATCTAATTTGAGGAAAAAATCTATACAGCTTACCCATTACCTAGAATTTTTAATAACGGAAAAATTGGGTAATGAAATTAAAATTATAACGCCTATTTCTGAAGATGATAGAGGCTGTCAGCTATCGCTACAAATGATAAATCCAATGGAAAATATTATGGATAAGTTGCATCAAATGGGTATCATTGCAGATTGGCGTGAGCCCGATGTAATCCGCATTGCACCTGTACCATTATACAATTCATTTGAAGA
>CAYQPE010000084.1:0-1963 GCA_964419445.1 uncultured bacterium | reverse complement strand
ATGTAGAGCTTTACGAAAAACGGATTGATCCTCGAAAACATGAAATTTCTGCAGGGCGGTCTATTAATTTGGCACTCTCCCATCGCGGTATTGAAGCATTAAAACAGGCCAATGTATTTGACCGAGTTAAACCTCATTTAATTCCCATGAAAGGACGCATGATTCATAGTGAACATGGTGAATTAGATTTTCAACCCTATAGCATAAATCCTCAAGAATATATTAATTCTGTTTCTCGGTCTGAATTGAATAAAATCCTTATGACTGCTGCTGAAGAAACAGGGAAAGTGAATATTCATTTTGACAGCGCTCTCATTGCAGTAGATGATAATAATCTCACATTTTGCACGGGAGAAACTATTCCTAACCAGGGTATAATTATAGGTGCTGATGGTGCAGGTTCACAAATTCGTAACTATATTGATAGAAATATTACATCCCCATCATCGGCAAAACCATTGGGACATGCATACAAGGAGTTAAATATTGCTCCGGGTGAAAATGATAGTTTTCAATTAGATTCACATTCCCTTCATATTTGGCCACGAGGTCAGTTTATGCTCATTGCACTGCCCAATACAGATAAATCTTTCACCTGCACCTTATTTATGCCAAATTCTGGAGATATTAGTTTTGAAAGTATTCAATCTGAAGATGATGTAATTCATTTTTTTCAATCCTATTTCAGTGATGCATTACCAAAATTAGAAAACTTCCCCCAATCATTTTTTGATAATCCAACTGGTGAATTAGCCACCGTGTATGCAAATGATTGGCGATTCAAAAATCATTGTTTAGTGGGAGATGCTGCCCATGCTGTGGTACCCTTTTTTGGGCAGGGCATGAATGCCTCTTTTGAAGATTGTGTGGTGCTTCTGGATTATCACAAAAAACATAATGGTGATTGGGAGAACACCCTCACTGATTATGCCAAATATCGCAAGCCAGATGCAGATGCCATTGCTCAAATGGCCATCGAAAATTATATTGAAATGCGGGATTCAGTAACTCAACCTGATTTTATTCAAAAAAAGAAAATTGCGAATACATTATATAAAGCATTTCCCACACGATTTATACCACGGTATAATATGGTTAGTTTTACTTCAATCCCTTATGCACAGGTGTATAAAAGAGGCGAAATTCAACAGGAAATAATTACTGAATTGAATAATGAAAGCATAGATTTATCCTTGGCTGAATCACTTATTACAGAAAAATTGACTGAAATTTAATGCAATTAACCCTTATCCATAATGAACATAAATTCACAATAGATTCGAAGCAATCAATAGACATATCCATCCCTTATAATTTTAATGGGGAACAACCAAATTTTTACGATGTGGACAAAGGACGCCTCTCCCCATTAAAAACAGATGAACAATCGTGGTCTGTTGCCCATGGGGCAAGTTGTAATGTACCGGAAATTTCTATGAATATCCATTGTACGGGAACACATACTGAATCCGTTGGTCATTTATTAAAAAATCCTGGTAATATCGGGAGCATTCTCACAGATACATTTATACCGACACTCCTTGTTACTGCAGAACCCCATAAATTTGAGCTGTATAATGAATCCTACCATTGCCCAGTACAAAATGATGAATTAGTCATTTTCTATGAATCAATAAAAACACAAATTGAAAAATACATGGATTTCTCTCCGACCGCATTAATTATTCGCACTATTCCCAATAATGATAATAAAAAATCACTTCGATTTAATGCATCACCACCCCCTTTTTTTACTAATGATGCGTTGCACTATATTGCTCAATTAGGGATTCACCATTTAATAGTTGATATACCTTCTGTGGATCGCATGTCAGATGATGGTGTATTAGGGAATCATCGAATCTTCTGGGGTGATGGAAAGAATCCCCAATGTGATGTAAATTCAGATTCAAAGAAAACCATTACTGAAATGGCCTTTATACCCAATTCTGTTGAAGATGGG
>CAYQPE010000083.1:2085-4825 GCA_964419445.1 uncultured bacterium | reverse complement strand
TTTTTTCAGATAGAGTTCCATTTAATGCAGAAAAATTTACTCCACCTTTCTCAATAGTATCACCTGTAAAAATTCGGGTACGTCCACCGCCATCACCATCAGAATAAGTCCAATTGTCCTCATGGAATTCTTGACCCGTAATTTCAGTGAGCCCACTGCAAATATGGTCTTGGATGTCTTTAAATGATTGTGTAATTAAGTCTTTAGTCATAAATGAATTACTACTATGAATTCTATTTTCTAGATGATTTAAATTTAACGCTTTCATTTTTTACGGTATCTACCACAGTTTGGACAGCCTCTAATGGTATATCGGGTGTAATACCATGTCCCAAATTGAAAATATGGCCATATCCATTACCATAGGATTTTAGTACCTTTATCACTTCTTCTTTGATTACCCGGTTTGGAGCTAGAAGGATTGATGGATCTAAATTCCCTTGTAATGAAAATTCATCATTTACTGCATTCCTTGCTTCATGAAGTGGAACGGTCCAATCCATACCCAATACGGGTGCCCCAGAAGTTTTAAGTAGGTCTAGCCAATGTCCACCTCCTTTAACAAATAGAATGCAGGGAACATTAAGTTGGTTTACCGTAGATACAATGCGTTTAAGGTATGGAAATGAAAATATTTCAAAAACGTCACGGGATAAATAACTGGCATTGGTATCAAAAATTTGGATTGCATCTGCACCAGCATTCACTTGCTCCGTAATATAATTAATGATGCTATCTGTTAAACATTCCATTAAATGATGAAATGCTTTGGAATTACTATACATAAGTGACCGAATATGTCGATAATCTTTACTGGGTTTGCCCTCAACCATATAGGATGCAATTGTCCAGGGAGCACCGGAAAATCCAATAAGTGCTTTTGAATCATCCAGTTCATTACGGATTTGCTTTACACCATCAAACACATGCTGAAAATGAGACATATCTGCAATAGAAATGGCATTGATTTTTTCAATGGTATTTAATGGGTTCTCAAAAACGGGTCCCACTTTTTCAATAAGTTCAAAATTAACTCCCATGGCTTCAGGAATAACCAATATATCGGAAAACATAATTGCTGCGTCAAATCCATACCGACGAATAGGTTGAAGTGTAACTTCCGTCATCAAATCTGGGGTATGCATCATTTCATGGAAGGTGTGTTTTTTTCGTACGGCACGGTATTCAGGTAAATAACGTCCTGCTTGTCGCATAATCCATAATGGTGTGTATGGTACTTGTCGGCCATAGCAGGCCTCTATAAAAATTTTATTCTGTTCGTTCATATTCCAATTGTGTTATATGGTTGTAAATAGCTAGGCACAAATCATCAATGGTAGATACTTCAGGTGTTATTATCTCACTCTGTGTGTAGGATGTGAAACGTTGAGCGGTGGTCTTGCCCATAGTTGCCACCGTTGCATCTTGAAATTTATAATCATCTTTAAACCAAACATCCACACCTGAAGGACTTCCAAATACAATTACAGATTTTGATGATATTTCAAAATTATTAATATTAAAATTCAAATTGGGAATGGGAGCATAAAAGGATAGAGCCTCTACATTTTTAGGCCACAGTGAAATATGGCTCTTTTCTGAACACAAATGAAGAATATCAGCATCAATATTCATTTTGATGTAAGATGCCAATTCCTCAGAGTTTTTCGCCGTGTGAATAATAGAATGCCCAGCATCTTTTAAAATTTCAGTCGCTTTTTCACCTACTGCAAGAATGTTAAATTTATCCTCTAAAATAGATGCAATATTTTGGGCCGAAAATTGACTACTGATAATCAGTGTATCATATTTTTTAACTTCTTCATGAATAAGCGAGGGGAAATTATTATTAACCTGTAATTTGATGAGTGGATGATGTTGGATATTATAATCAAATTCAGAGATTTTTTTATTCCACGGAGTAGGGCAAGGGTTTTGCAATGTCCATATTACCGATTTAGACATTCAATGCCTTCCTGTTTTCGGTAATGATTTTATGTGCTCCTCTATTCATGAATTCAGTAATAATTTCATCAATAAGATTATCCTTTTGATAAATTGAATTAGATTTTTCAATTTTTATAACTTTTTCGCCAGTCATATCAGATAGGTATGCATTAACTGAGAGTGTATTCCCATTTAAATTTGCTAAACAGCCCACAGGCGTTTTACAGCCACCATCTAATTTATCGATTATTTTGCGCTCAATTTCAACAGCATCAAAGGAAGGTTGATGATTAATGCATCGTAAAATTTTCTCAAGGTCATCTCTTTCAGTGGAAACTTCAACAGCTACTGCACCTTGTGCTGCAGAAGGAACCATTTCATTAATACTGAAAACATGATAGGGGATATTCAAATCTAATCGTTTTATGGCTGCTTCAGCCATGATGAGTCCATGCCAATTATTATCTTTTAATTTTTGAATGCGTGTATCAATATTACCTCTAACATCAACAATTTGAATATCTGGTCGATGTGCTTTTAACTGTAAACCGCGTCTAAGGCTTCCAGTGGCGATAATGGCATTGTTGGGTAAATGTTGAAATGATGTGGGGGATGGTGTAACCATTACATCAAAGGGTGAAAATCGTTGAGGAACGGCACCAATTTTAAATTCTTCACCTAAGTCAACGGGAAGATCCTTCATGCTGTGAACGGCCAAATCTATAGATTGATTTTTAAGCTCAGATTCAATTTCTTCTGTAAAAAATCCCTTACCGCCAACTTCTGGCAATGG
>CAYQPE010000083.1:0-1985 GCA_964419445.1 uncultured bacterium | reverse complement strand
GCTCAGATTCAATTTCTTCTGTAAAAAATCCCTTACCGCCAACTTCTGGCAATGGAGTGGATTGATCTCTATCCCCCCGAGTAGAAATAACTTTTATTTCACAATTGTAGTTGGAATTTTTCTCAATGAGAGATTTGATATGATTTGCTTGCCAAAGAGCAAGGGCACTACCACGTGTACCAATAACGATGGTTGACATGGATTAATCCTGTTCGACAGCTTTAGGCTTGTCTAATTGATAAATTGAGCGGAGCGTATCCACCATTGATGGTGTATAGTGACCATTTGAGGCCTGTGTTTTTAGTGTAGAAATTGGATCTTTAAGGATTTTTCGTAAAAGGCTTTTGGAAAAAATATTTATGGCATCTAATGTTTCATCATCATATTTGGTTTTAATTTTTGATAATTCACTATCTTGAATATCTTCAAATAAATGTTTTAAATCTGCAATTGTAGGCGTTACCGATAAATGCTTAATCCATTTTAAAAATTCATTGGTAACCTCGTTAATAATAATGGATGCTCTGGGTAGTTCTTGTTGTCGAGAAATTAGACTTTCAGATACTGCAGTTTCAAGTTCGTCAACTGTAAAAAGAGTAACATTTTTTATCGTCCCAATATTCGGTTGAATATTACGAGGAACGGATAAATCCATGAGGATTAATTGCTTTTTAAATTCACCAAGTTTTTCAACTTGATCAAAAGTGAGAACAGGGAAATTAGCCCCTGTACAGGTAACAATAATATCCACATTTGGTAATACTTTTGCAATATCATCAAATGGGATATAGGTTCCATTGGTTTCTTCAGCTAATTTTTTACCTCGTTCTGGTCTGCGATTTGCAATAAGGAAATTTGATGCCCCTTTTTTTATAAAATTTGATGCAGTGAGTTTTCCTGTAGTGCCAGCACCTATGAGTAAAATTTTGGTATGAGTTAAATTTGGGATAATGGATTTAATCTTCTCAACAGCTGCATAACTGACAGAAATTGCTCCAGTAGATAATTCTGTTTCTGTACGAACACGTTTACCCGCTTCTAATGCAGATTGAATAAATCGGTTGAGAATGGGGCCAGTTGCAGAATGTTGTCGCGCATGGGCAAATGATGCCTTTATTTGGGCGGTAATTTGAGTTTCACCCAGCATCATGGAATTCATCCCTGCTGAAACTTTCATTAAATGGAGAATGCACCGTTCACCACTTCGATGTACTAATTGGCTAAATTCAATATCCTTTTGTAATTTCTTATACACCTTTGAAATAAGTTTTATAAGAGCATCTCTATCCTCACATATAGCATAAAATTCTGTACGATTACATGTAGAAAGGATGAATAGTTCATCAATATGAAATGCTGTTTTTTTCTCGTAAATTAATTCTGCTTGATCTTGAGTTATGGAGAAATTCTCTCTTATATCAACGGTAGCATCTTTATGACTGATGCTATATGAATGTAATTGTTGGATGTAATTACTCATGTGGGCTTACCGTTGTAGAGAGTAATCTTGAAAATAGATCTTCGATATCTTTCCGTGAAAGTGAGCTTTGCTCATTACCCATAAGTAAAATTCCATGAAATGATCCACCGATAGCTTTGAATAAAAGGTGAGAGTCTATTTTTGGGAATTCTCCCAAATCCATTCCTGCTTTGAGCAATTCTTCTAAGGTTTTATATAGTTTACCTTGAAATTCCTTCCATGGTTCAGACTGAAAATGAATAGAGTGTTGGGGAGCCGTAAATAAGAAACTATATAAGTTTTGTTCTTTTAAAATATGATTAGCAATAATATTGAGAATAGAGAGGAATTTCTCTTTGGGGGAATGGTCAGATTCGATGGTCTTTTCACAACTATTCCATAATTGCTGCCAACCCTTAACCATAATTGCAGAGAATACATCTTCTTTTTTAGGGAAATAATAATAAAGGGATGCTGTACCAAATCCTGCTTCAGTAGCAATATGCTCCATGGTTGCACCATCTAT
>CAYQPE010000082.1:0-5229 GCA_964419445.1 uncultured bacterium | reverse complement strand
ATGCACACATATCAACGGAACCAACACTTACAATGTTTAATTGAGATCCATCCCATACACCTGCACCAACTAAGAGTTCACCAATTTCATTGGTACAATCATTATAATTCAAAATGGCAGTTTCATCAAAAATCCCAATTTCATCTCCAACTTGCAAACCCGTAATTGAATCAGAAAAAATAGTTAATTGTGTTGTCCCAGAATCTTCTAAATCCACAACAAAATGATCTTGGGCAAAAATTGACCCCAAAAATGAAAGAATAAATACGAGTTTATTGTAACGATTAAGCATAAAGCCCCCTAGTTTTTATATAATAAAATTCTTTTTGATGAGCAGAAAATTTAAACAGCTCACCACCCTTTAGCAAATTAATTTCTATTTTGCATTTTATGTACTTCATTCTGTGTATAATTTATCCATTTTCAGAAGAAGAAGACATGTAACATGATGTAAAAGTTAAAATGGCCAGTTAATAGGGATAAAATACACTGCAATTACCCAGAAAACGATAGTGAGTGGAAATCCCATTAGTAGAAAATCTTTAAATCTATACTTTCCTGGAGCAAAAACCATTAAATTGGTTTGATAACCCATTGGTGTCATAAAACTGGCAGATGCACCAAAACAAATAGCCACCAGAAATGGTCGAGGATCTACCATAAGTAAATCTGCAAGAATAAATCCAATGGGCGTGACAATTACAGCAACTGCTGCATTTGAAACTAATGCTGATAAAACAAATGTGACAAAATACAATATTGCAAGAAATAAACGGGGGTTCACCGTGTCAATGCCCCCAATATAATATCCCAATTGAACTATTAAATCTCCAATAATTTTATCTGCACCCGTATTATGAATAGCTATTCCCAAGGGTAATAATGCTGCAATTAAAAATATTACTGACCAATTTATGGAATCATAGGCTTCTTCTATTGATAAGGACTTTAACACCAGCAAAAGAATAGCACCCAATACCACCCCTTTTACAATTGACACCACACCCAATGATGCAAGCAACATAATAAGAGGGATAACTAAAATGGATAACCACCAATATTTTTCGTAATTAAGATGAATATCTAACTCTTCTAAAACAATCATGTCTTTGGTCCCTCGCATTGAATCCAAATTATTACGGGGAACCATTATTAGCAATGTGTCCGAAAATTTTAATCGAATATGTGCTACTTTTTCACGCAATAATTCTTGCTGTCGTTTTATAGCCAATACGAATGCTTGGTATCGACTTCTAAAATTTATCTCTTGTAATGATTGCCCAATAAGACTAGAACCTAAAGGAATAAGTCCCTCAACAATTACATGGTTTTTCCCTGCTAATTCTTGCTCTGATAACTTTATATCTGAGAGGAGAAGAACGCCCATATCGTCTCTAAATTTTAACAAATTATCAATATGTACTTGGGCAAGGAAAACATCTCCCTCTTTAATCTCCATTGATTTCAAGCTAAACCGAAAATGTTCTTCCCCCCTTATTATTTTAAAAACTTGAAGATTATACTCATTTTCTACATCTAAATCTTTTAATGTTTTGCCTACAAGTGGCGAATTTGGAGAGACTACAAATTCAGTAAGATAAGTTCCCAAATGGTACTTTTGTGTTAAAGAAGAAACCACCGCTCTAGATGGTAAAAACCATCGAATGATTATTAGATTATATACAGTTCCTACGCAAAGAAAAATAAATCCTAACTTGAAAAATTCAAACATAGAGAATGGTTCGTATCCAGAATTTTCCATGAGTGAACTTACCACTAAATTTGTGGATGTTCCGATAAGGGTAAGAGTACCACCAAAAATGGCAGCATAAGATAAAGGCAATAATAATTTTGTTGGACTAATATGAAATCGTTGACATAAGTTAATAGCAAGTGGAATAAATATTGCTACGGCTGCAGTATTATTTATAAATCCTGAAATTATAGAAACTGTGATTAAAAAAATAATTATAGTGGGCCATTTACGTTTTCCCCCTTTTTGGTACATGTAATCTGCCAATACCTCCAAAAAGCCTGTTTTTACTAATGACCGACTAATAATAAATATGGCACCAATGGTTACGACTGCTTTATTGCTAAAACCACTTATTGCTTCTTCTGGAGATAAAATATTAAAAAGTAGCAATAATCCTGTAGCACCTAACGCTGTAACTTCAAGGGGTACAATGTCTAGTACAAAGAATATAACTGCCAGTATTATTACCGACAATAAAATGAATAATTCTAAATTTATTTTTTACCCGATTTTAACTTTTTTGATAAACTGATTGATGTTATCAGATGAAACTACTTCTACGCCTTCATCCTCACACATTTGGGCAAATATACCATTATCTTTACGTAACTTACCAGAGAAAGTACCATCATAAACATGGCCAAATCCACATGATGGACTATTAGATTTTAGCAATGCAAAATCTGCTTTATTTTCATTGATTTTTGAAAGTTCAGTTTTACTCCCATTAATGAATTTGGACGTAACATCATCACCATTTTGAGTATATATCTTTCCACTGCCATTTATAATTTCTCTTGAAGTATTCTGCATTTCAGCAGCAGGTCGAGGCGTTCCCATCCCGCCAGCTTCTTCTGGACATACTGGAATAATTTCTACATTTAACTCATTTAATTCATCTACTTTACAATGTCCACCATCATAACGGCAATTTTTTCCAAGTAAACAAGCACTTATTAATACAGTAGTTTTCATGTGTAAATTTTATAACAGTTTTTAATGAAAAAATAGGAAATCAATGAAGGGGAAAATTTTATTTTTATGTACAGGGAATTCCTGTCGTTCTCAAATGGCAGAAGGATTTGCAAATGCTTTGGGATGGGAATCTTTTAGTGCAGGGACATCACCAGAGTTCGCTGTAAATCCTAATGCTGTAAAAGTAATGGAAGAAAAAAATATAAGTTTAGTCAACCATACACCTGAAATAGTTGACAAATATATTGAGGAAAGCTTTGATATTGTAATGACAGTTTGTGATAATGCAAAGGAGAATTGTCCTGTATTTTTAGGGACTACAAAGAAACTTATTCACCATAGTTTTGAAGATCCAGCAAATTTTGTTGGGGATTCAGAATCAACACTCAATGAATTTAGGAAAATAAGAGATCAAATTGAGGAGTATTTAAATAATTTATTGTAAATAAAAAAGCATCCAAAAGGATGCTTTTTTATTTTTATTTGAAGAAATTGTTATGCAGGAACCAATTCTTCAGTACATACTGTTTCCATTAAAGCCGCACACACTTTATATGGATCCATATTTGCAGATGGTCGTCTATCTTCAAGATAGCCAAAACCATCATTAGCCGTTTGCATAGGGATACGAATAGACGCACCCCTATCACTAACACCATATTTAAACTCGTGTAAACTACAAGTTTCATGAAGACCTGTTAAACGTTCTTCATTATGTGCACCATAAGCCTCAATATGCTTTTCATGGGCTTTACCTAATTTCTTACATGCTTCTTCTATTACTGCAAGGCCTCCAGCTTCACGCATTGCTTTTGTGCTGAAATTAGTATGTGCACCTGCACCATTCCAATCACCTTTTACAGGTTTTGGATGTAATGTAGCACTAACACCATATTCTTCACCAATTCTATATAATAGCCATCTTGATAGCCAAACTTCATCAGCAACTTCAAGTGGACCTAATGGACCAATTTGATATTCCCATTGCCCCGGCATTACTTCAGCATTGATTCCAGACATTTGTAAACCTGCAGCAAGACATGATTCCATATGGTCTTCTACAATATCTCGACCAAATACTTCGTCTGAACCTACACCACAATAGTATCCACCTTGAGGTGCAGGAAAACCATTATCTGGCCAACCTAATGGCTTAATGCCATCAAAGAATGTATATTCTTGCTCAATACCAAACCATGCTTCTTGATCTGCATGTTTAGTCGCTAATTCCCGTAAAGCTGCACGTGAATTACTTGCATGCACAGTCCCATCTGAATTAAAAACTTCACACATAACCAACAAATTGTCACCACCTCGAATAGGATCTAATACCATTCTTACTGGCTTTAACAAACAATCACTGGCATGGCCTTCTGCCTGTTCGGTACTTGAGCCATCAAAACCCCAATCTGGCAACTCTGACAGCGTCTTTACAGGCCCATCTACTATTTTAGTTTTACTTCTTAATTTGGCTGTAGGCTTATGGCCATCTAACCAAATATATTCTGCTCTTACTTTTGACATATTATCCTCTCTCTGGTTGATGTTTACGGTAGTTGAATTGAATTTTTTTGTTTATAATTTGAAAGTATAATTTGAGTTTCCGTTCGTGTAACCCCAGGCCATCCTTGAATTTTTCTCAATAATTTCTCAAGAGATTGAGTATTTTCCGTTTGGATGATTAATACATGCGAACCATTTCCTGTAGTGGTAAAACATTCTACCACTTCAATGGTGTTATTGGCAGACTCTACTACCTCATTATAATGCATAGATGATTCAGATATTACGGTAATTAAAGCGGATACATCCATACCCACTTTACGTGGATCAACAACGGCCCTAAACCCTGTAATAACTTGAGCATCTTGCAATTTCCTTATTCTATCAGTAACTGCTGGAACAGACATTCCAATTTTAGTAGCAATGTGACTGGCAGAATCTCGCCCTTGTGATTGTAGAATTGAAATTATTTGCTTATCGATATGATCTAAGTTTATCATAATTCTCTCAAATGAATGACTGTATTTTATTAATTATCTATTCACTTTTACAATAATTATTTATGTAATTTCTACATATACCTTAATTTTTTAATTTTATTCAATTATTTATTTGAATGAATTTATGTTTGTAATTTTCACCATAATCAAATGGGGAAAAATGAAACAATATACTATATATCATAATCCACGATGCAGTAAAAGCAGAAATACTTTACAAATTTTAAATGATAATGATGTTAACGTAGAGATTAAACTTTATTTAGAAAATCCTCCTCCTTCGGAAGAATTATCTAAAATTGGTCAAATGCTACATAAGACACCAATGGAATTTATCAGGAATAAAGAGGATAAATTTAAAGAATTGAATTTGAAATCATTTACGGGTTCAGATAATGAACTATTTCAAATAATGTCAGAAAACCCCAAATTAATTGAACGACCAATTGTCGTTTGTGGGAATAACGCTATAATTGGCCGTCCACCAGAAAATGT
>CAYQPE010000081.1:0-5244 GCA_964419445.1 uncultured bacterium | reverse complement strand
CCACATTCATCTATAACATTTTCTTCACAATATATATCATCATTTACATCCGTATTATCAACTACAAATCCTGTGGGAATATAACAACTACTTGCTTCAACAAAAGAATTTCCCAATCCATCACAATCTGTATCTTCATAATAAATAGCCATTGTAGATTCTAAGGTGCAAATTCCACATTCATCTATAAAAGCTGAGCCACTACAATCCCCATTGCAATCAGTTTCATTACAGGGTATATCATTAATAAAATAAAAATTTAAGGCGCTTGACCCTTCAGCATTATTAATTGAAATATTCTCAATTATACTGGGTTCACTTTCAACTTCAATATTTAATAATGTACCACTTCCAGCTGGAATACTTCCTCCTGAAAGTGAGAATCCATTTATATCTCCATTACTCACTGTTATATAGTAGCCATTATCTAATGCATCACCAATATTTAGATTATAATCTGAAGCATTTGAAATTGTAAATGTAAATGCACCTATATCCCAGGGTGAAACATAATCTATATTCCAACTTCCGTTTTCCTCTTCGGTAAGAGATAGAGTACCATAGTCTGCACATGTACTTCCATCCCCATCACAAACACCGCATGCATCTAATTCTGCAAAACCACCCCATATACCAAGGCAATCTACCTCACAATCATTATCTAAATCATTGTCACATATACCACACATGTCTTCTGTTGAACCATACCCAGGGTGTCCTGGACAAATACCATTACAATCTGGACAAGTACAATCACAATCTTGTGGAGTTGTAATTTGAAATGAATAATAAAATTGATCTAAAGAAGTGTTAAAAAATGAAGCATCCTCAATACAAGATGGGATATCAACACATAAAAAATTTCCTCCCGAGGCAAAATAGGGATAATTATCTGATGAACCATCTGTATTGTACCAATCCAAATTTAAATTACAAATAGATTCTGGTAGTGATGTGAGTTCATTATTAAATATCCATAAATATTCTAATGTTAGTAAATCGCCAATACTTTCAGGGATTGAGGTGATTTCATTATATCCAACATCTAAAATTTCAAGCGATGTTAAGTTTCCTATATCCTCTGGAAGTGTTGACAGCTTATTATTATTTAGATATGTATTCTTTAAACTAGATAACTCCGTAAAAGAATTGGGTAATGAACTTAATTCATGCCATTCTAAATATAAATGGACCAGTGAAGTTAAATTTCCAAAATTTTCAGGTAGAGATGTTAACTTGTGATTTAAACCAATACCTTCATCAGTCCCACTATATGTGGCAACTAATATTTTTAATTCACCAGAATTCCACGTTTGGTTACCCAATTGTAAAACATTTATTCCATCTAAATCATTTTCATCGATGATGTTTTCTAATACTTCAATGTTTGAATTTAAAAAACAATTATCAGAAGTGTTAAGAAGTGTAACTGTTTCTGGAATGTCTTCAAAGTATGCATAACCCTCATTACACTGGGGTAATAGCATATTCAGAATAAAAATTAAACAAATTATCTTTTTCATTTTAGTAATATTACTTTTTGAGTTAAATCTGTGGAGTTTGTTGCAACTTTTAATAGGTAAATGCCACTACTATTTGTTGAAGCATTCCATGTAAAATTATGAATTCCATTTTCCAAATAATCATCAAATACATTTTCAATCAAATGCCCTTGTAAATTATATATATTAATAGCAACATGTTGAGGGTTATCAATTTCAATTTTTGCATTTAAAATAGGATTAAAAGGATTGGGATAAACTGAATGTATATTGACAGAATGAGGTAATTGTATGTCTGAATTAGACAGGGTAATATCACATGATGAATTATCACCTCCACAAATACCACAAATATCTGCTTCTAATTCACCTTCACAAGTAAAGGTATTGAAAAAATCTTCATACTTATGTGCACGATATAAAGGGCCATCCCCATCCCTTAAATTAAATTTGCATTCCCATACCAATTCTTTATCTTCGGTTACTTCCCATGAGGTTCCCCCATCTGCAGTGACCGTAATAAGATAATTACCATTTTCTAATTTTTGTACATTCCCAGATTGTGCACTGTATAATTCTACAGGCAAAATATATTCCCAAATTATTTCAGCAGTCATATACACTTCATCAATTGCAATTTCAACTGCACGTGTACGCGGTGAAGTATAATCATCAAAAATATATGAGCTTAAATTTCCATTATCCAAAGTAACAATATTGCCATTTTCTAAAATTTGCAATCCATGTTGAAATGAAAAGGAATTATAATTGCCATTTTCATCAAGTAAAGGTAGTTGAATAAATGAAGTATCGGGATTAAATCCATACACGGATTGAATTAATGGATACATACTTTGTTGATCATAACCTACATTCCACAAAATCTCTTTTGTATCGTAATCAATTTTAGTAATCTTAGATAAATGACGTGAAGACAAGTATATGGCATTTTCATTTTCACTAAAAGCAATGGCATTAAAATGGGTCCAGTCAAATGGATTTGCCATGTCGTTAGCGGTATTATTCCATATCCCTCCCAATATATCATAGTCTAAAAAGCTAAACATTTCAAATGAAGAAAATGTCCAGAGAGTATCGTTGGTTTGAGGGTCCCATTCAACAAGTTTTTCACCTAACCATTCAAATTCAAACGTTTCACCATCTACATTAAATCCAATGTCTTCAAAATCCTCTTCCCATGGGAAAGATACTTCTGAACCTGATGTAGGAATCGGTCCTAGTCTGATATCTGGAGCTAAACTTAAATAATTACCATTTGGAAGTTTCAATATCTCATGCTGCAAAAAACCATCTTCTTCAAAAATTGCATTGTCATTTTCATGAAAAATTAAATTTGTATAAATATCTACACTTCCTCCCGAGAGTAAATATTCATAATCTTCACTATATACTCCACCTAATAATTCTCCATCATCAGAACGATTAAAATAAACAAAGGAATCTGCACTACCACTATTCCACACTTCATTTCCCCAATTATCAAAAGCGGCTGAAAAATTATATAGATATGAGCCCACAATGGTATATCCATCACTAATTTTTGAAGCATTGTGAACCGTTGATCCTACAGGTCCAGGAATTGGTTCATTCAAAAATGAAGAATATGATTTACCTGTAGTAAAATTTCCAATATCGCTTAAAATATTTGTTCCATTTTCATCGTTTACTTTCCAATAATAACTTTCATCCCATTCTAAACCTGACACTATATAATAGGTTCGATCTGTTTCAAAAGTAGAAACATTTTGAGTAAAATTATTATCTGTAGAAATTTGTAAACGGTATGAGGATACGTCTACAATAGCATCCCATCTAAACTGAACAATGGTTGCATTAATTTGTGTATCAATTGGAGGATTAATTATACCAGAATAAAGGCAGGGTACTCCAAATAAAACTAAAATGTGAAATCGCAATGTAATTTTCATATAATCCTCTATGAGGCTATTTTTAACAATAAGTTAACTAGGAAAATTTGCATACATGCAATTTCAATTGACAAGTAACAATATATTAATTTTTTAGTTTAGATGAAGGGGTTGTGTTTGTCCAAATTGTTTATCTCTTTGTGAATTGTATACGAATGGAGGAAGTATATACTTTTTAACTTCATCAAATTGTGAAACTACATTTCCAATGACTATAATGGCAGGAGCTTCTATATTTTTGGAAATAATTGTTTCATGGAGGTTTTTAATTTGGCATAATTCTGTTTTTTGAAATGGTAATGTTGCATGCTGAACGATGGCTACAGGTGTTTTTCGATCTAATCCATTTGTAATGAGTTTTGATGAAATAGATTGAGCATTTTTAATCCCCATATATACAACTACAGTTAAATTGGATTGAACAATCTGCTTCCAGTCCACACTATTTGATTGAGCATTATGGCCAGTTATAAAAATGGTTCCTGATGACAATTTTCGATGGGTTAATGAAATTCCGGTATATGCAGCTGCTCCAAATCCAGCAGAAATTCCGGGAATAATTTCAAATCTAATTTGATGTTTTATTAATGATTGCACCTCTTCACCCCCTCGACCAAACATAAATGGATCTCCCCCTTTCAACCTTACAACATGTTTCCCTTTTTGTGCATGATAAGTCATGAGGTCTTCAATGTCTTTTTGAATATATGATTGCTTACCACATCGTTTACCAACAAATAATAATTCAGCATTTGTTGATGCTAATTTTAGCAAGTCTGGATGAATCAGTGAATCGTAGATTAGTACATCGCACGTAGAGATAGCTTTTGCACCTTTTATTGAAATTAGCTCTGGGTCTCCAGGTCCTGCACCTACTATACTCACAAAACCCATTTTTTCCTTGAACTGTTGTTTTGAAAGCGTTTGCAATATTGATTTTCGTTCTTGGTATGAATCTACTTTAGTTTGAAGTTCTGTTCTAATTTTATGTAGCGATTGTATAATTTCATGGGTAGAACTAGGAATAACTTTTTTTATAGCATCTCTCACCAATTTAGCCACGCTTGGACTTCTACCGTTTGATGATACTGCAATTTTTAAATCCCCTTGTGTATATACTGAACCCAAATAAAATGTGCATAAATGGGGTTGATCCACTATATTCACTGGAATATTAAGTTTATTAGCGTCATTATATATTTCTTCATTTACTTTTGAATCAGCGGTAGCACCAATAACAACTTTACTATTTATTATATCACTTTTATCATAAAACTTTTTAATGAAGTTTAACTTATTATTATCATGAAGTTTTTTGATTTCTTCAATAATATCTGGAGAAATGACTGTTACTTTTGCTTGTGCATCAATCAATTGAAGTATTTTCTGAAAGGCAATTTTCCCACCACCAATTACCACTACGTGTTCATATTTTAATTTGTAAAAGATGGGAAATAAAATGTTTTCACTCATTAATTCTTCTCATTTGATTTTACAATTCTGATTTTACCACTTTCTTGATTGAAATGAAGTCCACATTCTGTTTTAATACTGCCTCTCCATCTCCCTGCACGGTCATCCTCACCTGGCTTTATAGATGTTGTACAATGGGTGCAACCTAAACTGGGAAATCCTTTTTCATGCAATTCATTATACGGCAAATTATGTTCATTTATATATGCCCATACTTCATCATGAGTCCAATTAATTAAAGGATTAATTTTAGATACATTATATCGATCATCATATTCAATAGCATGAGAGAGTTGCCTCATTTCAGTTTGAGATTTACG
>CAYQPE010000080.1:0-6572 GCA_964419445.1 uncultured bacterium | reverse complement strand
ATCGGCGTCACACATACGTCACAGTAGTCTGTAAGTACCTTATTTTATTGACTTTCCCGAGGGCTCATAACCCGAAGGTCGCAAGTTCAAATCTTGCTCCCGCTACACAAGAGAAACCCTTTTTATCGACGAGATATTAAGGGTTTTTTGTTTTTGAACAATTGTTTCCATATAAGTAAATTTCACCGTCGTCATTTAATTCAACTTGCAGCGACATAAAAGAATTGCTAAACCGAAATGGAGATGCACCATTGTAGGTGCATTTTTTGTTTTCGGTAGAATATAACTGAAAACCGTGGAGATTTGAGAGGCTTGCAACCACGTAAAAGATGTGCTAAATACCTTAACATATCCTTATGTCCTCTCATTACTCCCCCAATGGAGAAATTATGAAAATGAATGAGTCTGCTAGAGAACGTTTTAATTGGTATAAGAAAAAAGTTCACATCTATAAGAATATTGAAAATATTAAATTGATGGTTAAAGAAATTAATCAATTGATTGATGAATATGATATTCAAATTGAAGATGAGAAAATGCAATAGTTAAGTTGACAAATAAGGTTTAAGTCTTTTTAATTTTCCCTATGGAAAATATCATTCTAATAATTGCGGCGTTCGTTACTGCATCTATTTCAGCAGTATTGGGAATGGGGGGAGGCATAATTTTATTGGGGATTATGGCCATAATAATTCCCGAGGGGTATATGGTCATAGCACTCCATGGAATGATTCAACTGGTGAGCAACACTACTCGGACCTATGTATTCCGAGAACATTTAAAAATAGACTTGCTAAAAGAATTTGGTATGGGGGCAATTATAGGACTGCTTTCCTCAGCAATCATTATCTATTTACTCATTTCATTTTTTCATGTATCCACTGCCAATGAGATAGAGTTTGATTTTCTCAAACCCTTAATTGGTTTATTTATACTGTGGTTTTTATTTTTAAAAGGGCCTAAAAAAGGTAAAGCTACAAAAACATTTGTAAGGGTAGGAATGCTCAGTGGAGTAAGTTCAGTATTTGTGGGTGCAACAGGTCCGCTTATTGCACCATTCTTTTTAGGTGCACATCTCACAAAAGAGAATATTATTGCCAATAAAGCGGCATGTCAAATGATATCCCACATGGGGAAAATCCCATTATTCATAATATTTTTTCAATTTAATTATATCCAGCACTCCCATGTTTTATTGCCATTAGTTATTGCAGTTTTCCTTGGTACCAATTTTGGAAAGAAATTGTTAAGTTTTATTCCTGAACCCATATTTAAAAAGCTATTTAGGGTATCATTAACACTCATTGCAATTCGACTTATTATTGCTGAAATTATGGTAATGCTGTAACAAAAAATCACATTCTACAGCTGATAAAAAAGTGTAAATTCAAACATGAAAAAATTATATTTAATGGCAATTATAAATCATACATTATTGTTCTCTGCAATAAACTATAATCTAGAGTTAGTTCAAATTGTACATGTGGAGGAAGAAAATAGCGCCAGTAATTTTGGTGTATCAGATGTGTGGGGGTACACTGATGAAACGGGAATTGAGTATGCCATTGTAGGATATCGATATGGTACATATATTTATGATGTAAGTTCTGATCCTGAACATCCACAACTCATTAGCGATATTTTGGGGCCATCTGGTGGAGATTATTATTACCATCGTGATTATAAAACTTTTGGTGACTATTTATACATTGTCAACGAGATGACAGGTAATGATGAGGGGATGCAAGTGGTAGATTTATCTCCATTGCCCAATGGAAGCCCCGTTCAATTAGATACATATACTGAACTTGATCAATCTCATAATCTGTGGATTGATACTGAAACAGGATATGCCTTCATTGAGGATGGTTATCCCCAAAATATAAATATTGCAGATTTATCAAATCCAGCAGAGCCAGTAGAGGCTGGCGTGTTTTATGGCAATGATGGAATTGATTGCCATGATATATTTACCCGTGGAAATTTTGCCTATGTATCCGAAGGGTGGAGTTACCAATATGGGATTTATGACATTTCAGATTTAACAAATCCACATCGATTAGCAACCATTCCTGTCATTGGATATGCCCATAATGCATGGCTCAATGATGCGGGAACGCACCTCATTACTACCGAAGAAACGGAATATATGACCATAAAAGTGTGGGATGTACAAAATTTTGATAATATCAATTTAGTGGGTACCTACTTGGGAGAAAATCAACTTGCACATAATGTACATGTACAAAATGATCAACTAATTATTTCACATTATACTACAGGCGTGAAAATTGTGGATATTTTTGACCCTGAAAATCCTGTGGAGGTTGCCGCATATGATACATATCCAGATAATGATGCTGGAGGGTATTATGGCTGTTGGGGTGCCTATCCTTATACTGAAAATGGGTACATTTATGCCAGCGATATGCAGAATGGGTTATTCATTTTAGATTATGAACCTACATTTGCAGGTTGGCGTACTGGTCAACTTTTTGACATTGATGGTAATGAATTGGCAAATGTAGAATTAATTTCAACGCTAAATAATAAATCTTTTAATACGGATGAGTTAGGGCGGTTTAATATTGGATTTCCCCATGGAGAACATCACTTTAATGTTTATGTTGATGAAATATATGTTGATGATGTGAGCATTGTATTTTCACCTCATGATACGGTGCATGAAGATTTATATATGGGTACAAATAATGTTATCCTGGGAGATGTTAATGGTGATGGTATTATAAACATTTTAGATATTGTAAATATTGTTAATTTTATTTTGGGGAATAATGAACCCACGTTTGCACAATCCATTGCTGCAGATATTAATGGAGATGATGTTATCAATGTTTTAGATATAATTGGAATTGTAAATGTTATCATTGATAATTAAGTGATGTATATCAAATTAATAAATTGATTTATAAATTTTTATTTGTTTGATTTATAATCCGGTTATAAGTTTGTACAAGATGAAAATGAAGAAAACATATATACTGGCAGGAAAAAGCAATTGTTGTACATGTTGTTGTATGATGCGTTTGCCCATGCCGGTGTAAGTTTTCTACTATATAAAATTTTGAAAACCCTTCTCACTGGCGAGAAGGGTTTTTTGTTTTAAGGAATAAATGAAGAAATTAAATTTAAATTGTTGTTGCTGTTGTATCGGGGAAGGACCTCCTCTGGTTTAAGGGAATAGTACACAAAATTAGCCCCCTTATCCAGATGGAAAGGGGGTTTTCTTTTAGGGAGAATAAATGGACGAATGGAAAAATAAATTGGTGGAAAAAATATCGCCACAGTTAGAACAGCAAATTAGTGAGTTCGAATCACAAATGGAACTTATGCGTCGAGGGGAAATAGACCCTCGAATTTTTGCAGAAACACGATTAAGACGTGGAATTTATGGTCAGCGTTATGATAATGGTCAACGTGATGATGGACATAGAGTCCGTGAATTAAACTTTCCATCAGGTGAATTAATGAAGGGTCCTGATACCGTATGGGATGCTCCGGGGATGCTTCGAATAAAAAATCCATTTGGTGCCGTAACGGTTGAACAAATGGTGATGATGTGTGATTTGGCAGAAGAATATGCAGATGGTGTTCTCCATGTTACCACACGGCAAGATATACAATATCACTATGTTCATATTGATGATATGCCCAGTGTAATGCGTCGTTTAGCATCAGTGGGAATAACCACGCAAGAGGCATGTGGTAATGTAGTACGTAATGTTACGGCATGTCCATTATCCGGTGTTTGTCATGATGAGGCTTTTGATGTAACTCCCTATTCTGCAGCTTTAACTAATTTCCTACTGGGGCACCCTGATTGCCAAGATTTTGGTCGAAAATTTAAAATTGCATTTTCTGGATGCTATAATCATGCCTGTGGATTAGTTAATATGCATGATTTAGGTGCATTGGCCGTAACCAAAACTATTGATGGTGAGTTAAAACGAGGATTTAAATTATTTGTTGGCGGTGGCTTGGGGGCAGTACCACATCCTGCAAAAATATTTGATGAGTTTGTTCCTGAAGAAGAACTTCTGCCATTATCTCAAGCTATGGGCAGAGTCTTTGCACGTTTAGGTGAAAAGAAAAATCGTGCCCGTGCAAGAGTTAAATTTTTAATTGCAAAATTGGGAATAGATGAGTTCAAGAGATTAGTATTGGAAGAACGTAAAATTCTACCTCATGATGATAGATGGACAAGCTATTTAGATGAAAGCCCTATTTATGGTGAAAAAGCTATAAAAGACCCTAGCGATATAAACACAAGTAGTGATGAACCTGATTTTGATCATTGGATAAGTACCAATGTTTATCCTCAACGTCAACAAGGTTATTCGGTGGTAACTATTGCACTTCCTCTGGGGGATTTTTCTACACATCAAGGACGAAAATTAGCGGCCATTGCTGATAAGTATGTAGGTGATGCGATGCGACTCACAGTTGAGCAAAATATTGTATTACGGTGGGTAAGCAATGCTGATTTACCTCAACTACATAAAGCGTTGAAAGAAATTGATTTAGCCATTCCTGATGCAGGTACTATTGTTGATGTAACCTCATGTCCTGGTACTGATACCTGTAAACTGGGTATTGCATCATCACGAGGGTTGGCTGGAGAGCTGAGGACTCAGTTGGCAGTTAAGAGTTTAGAAATGGATGAGGCCATTAAAGGGCTTCGAATTAAAGTAAGTGGATGTTTCAATTCTTGTGGACAACATCATGTAGCTGATATTGGTTTTTACGGGAATTCTCGAAATATTAAAGGATTTAAAGTTCCTCACTTTCAAGTGGTATTGGGTGGTGAATGGAAAAATAATGGTGGTTCCTATGGAATGGCTATTGGTGCAGTACCATCTAAAAAAATACCAAATGTTGTATCCATCATTACAGGGACATTTATCAAGGAACGAACTTCAACAGATGAATCCTTCCAAAATTTTGTGGAGCGTGTAGGTAAAAAGTACATGCGTTTAATTATAGAGAGTGAAATGTCTGTACCGTCTTATGAAGAAGATAAATCATATTATTCTGATTGGGGTGATCCTCGTGAATTTTCATTGGGAGATTTAGGTGTAGGTGAGTGTGCAGGTGAAATTGTCACCCGAGAAGAATTTGAATTGCAAACTGCTGAGCGAGAAGTTTTTGAAGCACAATTGGCATTGGACGAAAATTCATTTGAGGAAGCCAATGAGAAGTCTTTTCAAGCTATGCTCAATGCTGCACGGGCATTAATTAGGATAGAAAACTATGATGTGGATAATTCTCCACAAATAATTGTTGATGAGTTTAAAAGTCGTTTTTTTGACACAAAACGATTTTATGATAAATATGCAAAAGGGAAATTTGGTCGTTATTTACTTAGACGCTTTGATGAAATAGACCATCAGTTTAACGAAGATCAAATTCGCCAGCATGTGGAAGAATCACAATTATTTATTGAAGCAGCACATTCGTGCTATGCACGTATTTCAAGAGGAGAAATATAATGTATAAATTTGGGTTAAAACGACATATCTCATTGTTACAAATTGAAGTAGAGTCATTTACTCCTGTTTTTCATAAATGGATTCAAGAGGATCGATTACCTCAACATCTAATGATTGACATTGCAGATTATAAACATATCCCTGATGGCCCTCAAATTATGTTAATTGCGCATGAGGGGCATATTGTGGTGGACTTTGAAGATAATAAACCGGGTATTCAATATATTCGAAAGGCACCATTGGGGGAGAGTATAACTGATGCAATAAAAGGTATTAAGGAATATCTTGATTTTGCTGTTGAACTCATAAATATCGATGATGTTCTGGGGAGCAAAATTGAGTTTAGTGATGAATATGAGTTAATCTCAAATAATAGATTCGCATTCCCCAATAATAAAGAATCGGGAATGGAGTTACTTCAATATACTAGTGGAGTTTTTAATGACCATATTTTATCGGTTCAAGAGCCTTTTGATAATTCACGATTAAAAATTAATATTCAATAAGAAAGTAGAAATGAATACAATACATCAAAATGCAGTAAAACAGTATGAGCTCAGTGGGATTAGCATAGATCCTGTTGAATTATTAAAATGGACAATTAATCACTTTGGAGTTAACAATGTTGTTATGGGTACCGGTTTTGGTGCTCCTGGAGTAGTATTATTGGATATTTTGAAAAAAGTGAATCCCAATGTGGATGTTTTCTATATCGATACAGGAATTCTATTTAAAGAAACTTATGAGTTAAAGGAAAAGTTAGAATCATTCTACAATATGAAGTTTAAGCGATTTTCAACTCAAATTGGTCTTAAACAACAAGGTGTATTGTACGGTAAAGAATTATGGAATAGAGATCCAAACTTATGTTGCAATATTAGAAAAGTGATGCCATTAAAGAAAGCATTGTCATCTTATGATGTATGGATTACCGGAATACGTAGGAAACAGACCCAGGCTCGTTCACATGCTGAGCTTGTTGAGCTTGAACCACGTTTTGAAGTCATTAAAATTAATCCTCTTATTAACTGGACCCATGTTGAAGTCTGGGATTATATCAAA
>CAYQPE010000079.1:0-6707 GCA_964419445.1 uncultured bacterium | reverse complement strand
GCATACCCCAATCCATTTAATCCTACTATTGCTGTAGATTTTGGATTACCCACATATGAACATGTTGAAATGTATATCACAACAATTAGTGGTGAAAAAGTTGATGTGTTAATGTCTGATTACCGAAATGCAGGGCATCATACTATAAAATGGAATGCCACCGGAAAACCCAGTGGCATTTATGTAGTTGTGTTAAAAACTGCTGAAGAAATACAAACCCAGAAGATTGTACTTCTCAAATAATTAATTTGGTAAAATATCGTCTGGCATTTTAATACCAGGCATTTTCATTTCCTGTTTTGGAACTTTGATTTCACCAAATTTCTTCTCAAACTTTTGAATATTATCCTGTAATGCCATCATTAATGTTTTGGCATGCATGGGCGCCATGATAATTCTTGACTTCACATTCGACTTTTTCATTCCTGGAAGTACGCGAATAAAATCCATAACGAATTCTGCAAGAGAATGCGTAACTACTGCAAAGTTTGCATATTCACCTTGACCTACCACATCGTCGAGTTCAACTTTTATTTGATGTTGATGCTTTTTTTTCTTTTCATCCATTATTGTTGCCTTTTATTCTCTTCACTAATATGCTTGCGATTAAAATCTTGCCAATCTTCTTCAATTCCTTCCCACTCACGAAACTCTTTCTCATCAGTGGTCACTTCATTCAAATCATGTTTTTCATCAACATATTCAATTCTGGCAGATTTATCTTCATAATCATCGGGATCCGTTTCATCTTGAAGCTCTTTTTCTTCCACCGTTTTCTTTACTTCTTCACCATATAAAACTTCATCAAAGAAGTCTACATTTACTAATCCTTGCATAATAAGAAATTCAATAAATGCTAAAAACTTCTTCTGTTTTAGATTCGTTTTACAATGTGGACAAACTAGCTTTTGCTTAAGTATTTCTTCTTCAATTGAAGTTGTACATGCAGGGCAAATCAATCCTTCAAAAGTCATATAATTCTCCTTTTTTCTGGGGAGGAAATATACTTTTAGACAACGATGTACACAAGAAATTAAATATTATTCTAATGAAGAATATAGATTCTTTAGAAACTGAATTTCTTTGTTAGATAGGGTACAGTGACGTCTTTCTTTAATTTTGGAACTGGTTTCAGTAAATTTTTCAAAATCTGTTTTTGTTTCACCACTGCCCCATGAAAATGACTCGATATACTTTTCTTGGAATCCCGATCCAAAAATATTTGCACCAACTCCCACAACGGTACCCGTATTAAACATGGTAGAAATACCCGATTTAGAATAATCTCCAATGAGTACACCCAGAAATTGTTGCATGGTATTTATTTGTAAATCTTTAGTAAGGTTTATACGAATAGTGCTGTAATTATTTTTCAAATCACTATTATTGGTATTTGCACCTAGGTTTACCCATTCTCCAATGTAGGAGTGACCGAGGAATCCATCATGTTGTTTATTACTAAACCCTTGAATTACAACATCTTCCACTTCACCACCCACTTTACACGTAGGACCAATAGCTATATTCCCTCTTAGCTTTGCACCCGGATTTATCACCGAATTTTTACCGATATAAACAGGACCCTGTATGAGTGCTCCTATATCAATTTTTACATTATCATCAATAATAATAGGCCCATTTGACGCATCTAAAATAACACCTGCACAAATTTTTGAATTTTCATGAATAAAAACATTTTCAATTCCATCATAAATCACAGATTGATGAACTTCTCCCCCCTTACAGTGCAAAAAATGCTCAACATCATGTATCAACGTATTTTCTAGGGCAAAAATGCATTCCCATAAATATGAGAAATGAACAGCAGGAATATCTAAAGTTACTTGAATGGATTTTTTAATATAATCAGCATATTCACTTAATTGTATTTCCTTTTCAGCATGCATAGCAATAAGGTTACCTTGATGTGAATAATGACGACCCAATTCAATTTTTCCAATCGTTTCTACATCCCAAAGCGTTGCACCATTTAAATGAATCCCCTTTGGAATGATTTCTGGATTCACAATAAACTCTGGAAATCTCTCTCGAGTGAGTTCACATAAGTCATCTCTGACTATAAGATAAATTTTATCATTTTCATTGGTTAAAAATTGAATTCGTTCAAAATTAGTAAGGGCACCACTTCGCAATTCAAATGATGCATGATTTATCGTAAATGGGTAGAGATTAGCAAATAGATAGTCTTCAAAAATTATATAATTCATGAATTCTCCAACATTAAATGTACTTTTTGATATCCATTTTCTGTAATCCCTGACTTTGAAACATCCAATTGAATATTATAAAAAATATCCGAAAACATCGATTTGAATCCCACTTTCATTTTAGCGGGGATAAGACTTAGAATACGAGAGGCATCTAAATAAAAATTAGTATTTAAATCGACTACCATGTCGAAATCGCCCATTTTTAATACATTGATAATGGAATCCTCACTTTTTATTTTGTGTGGATTTTTAGGGTCTGATATGAGGATAATCGTCTCCCCTTTGCGAATATGAAAATGAGGTTTATGAACATCCTTAATAAGAAAGGTGTAATGTTTGTTTCCAGCATTTTCAGAGCCTAATTTTCGAAAAGCAAATGCTGCAACTCTAAATGTTGCTTCATCAAAGGGAAATAAAAGAAGTATTTTTTTTGAATGATGTCCAGATGAATCCAGTGAAATATCTGGAATTTTCTTTTGAATTTTCCCAATGAGCAAATAATAGAAAATTTGTAACCGTAATTTGAATAGTTTAAAATTCATAATCGTGGATAATTTACGACCTTGATTTATAAGAGATAAATTAAAACTATCCAATTATGACTAAAATTATTTTATTCATCTTAATGTTTAATTCATTGTGGTGCAAAGAACAATATCTTTGGCCAACTAACGCAAGCACTACTGTTACCGCATTGTTCGGAGAGGAACGCCCTCATAGATATCATGCAGGGCTAGACATCCGTACATGGGGTAAAAGTGGATATAAATTATATGCTACTAGTGATGGTCATATTCAGCGAATCCGAACGGGTTCAAAAGGGTATGGTAAAGCATTATACATTAAATTGAATGATGGAAATACTGCCGTGTACGCTCATTTAGATAAGTTTACACCTTCATTAGATGCAACTGCACGTTCACTCCAACAGCACTATGGAAGCTATACTATTGATCACTCATTTTCAGAAAATGAGTTTCCCGTTAGACGTGGAGATTTAATTGGATATACTGGAGATACAGGTGGAATTTCAGGACCTCATCTACATTTTGAAATTAGAGATCGATTTGAAAGACCCCTAAACCCATTACAGTTTTATAAAATCAAGGACAATCTCCCCCCTATTCCTCGACAAATTGCAGTAGTTCCCCTTGCAGATTCAACAACAGTAAATTTATCTCCATTTCCACAAGTATATGGAATTAAAGCCGTTAACCCATTTGAATATGAAGTGGAAGATACCATAACGGTTCATGGAAAATTTGGATTTGCATTGGATGTAGTAGATAGAATTGATGACCAACCATTTAAATTTGGTATTCATTCCATTATTTTAAAATTAAATGGTAACCTCCAATATAAAGTTCAATACGATACTTATAAATTTGAACATGCAAAGTATATTTATACAGAAAGAGATTATCTACTAAAACGAGAATTTAATACTCGATTTTATCGACTATTTAATAATGTTGACTATGAAGGTTTTTATTTTACTCATGATGAAAACAAAAATGGGTATGACCTAGAGCAACATAAATTTCATAATTTTGAAATTATTGTAAATGACTATTACGATAATAAAATATCATTGAAAGGTGTTGTTTCTACTTTCCCTATTCACCCACTAAAAGTAAATACAAATGATATTGATGGCTCTTTAACAATATCACCCGATACAATGATTCAGTCTATTTCGTTTATCAAGACGGGGCCCCATGTTGAAGATTTACGTAAATCCATAAATTTAAATGAAATTGGTGAAAATACATTTGAACTTCCTCAATGGGAAAAACCATTTACTACGGTAGAAATTAAGCCAAATTATAAAATATCTAATAAAATGCCATCTCAATATTTGAGTTTGACTGCCCCTACCAAAATCTCTGGATCCACACATATTGTTCACTATGAGAATGGGATATCTTTTCAATTTGAGGAAGACTATTTTTCAGGTAAAAATGCAATCCTCCAATTTGTAAAAGGTGGAAAAAATCGTCAATCCCCCATGAAACGAAAATCTAAAAATATTCTTGCTACCGTACCCATTCCCCTTTCTCAATTGGGAAATATGAATGCAATTGAAATTAAATTTGAAGACCCCCATCCTTATGTGTTCAAGAGAGAAATTGTATCCAAAATTATACATCCACATCAATCCTTTTCACTTTCATTTAATGCAGGTGAATTTCATATCAATGGTGATGCTGATACTTTCCATGATTCTACTTTTGTGTGGATTGAGTCTGCAATATTCGAATCAAATCAGGATGTTGAGTTAGTTGCGGGTCCCTTTAGGTTAGGACCATCATTTCAACCAATGAAGAAAAAAGTGGAAATCCATTTTGATTTATTTAATCCAGATAAGTTGGATAATGTTGGGATATTTTATTTTGATTCACATGAAAAAGAATGGATATATGTAGAAACAGACATAGATAAAAAGAATGTTCGCTTATCATCTAAGATTTTATCTGGTGAAATTTTTGCAGTGTTACGGGAAACCGAAAAACCAAAAATTACATCTTTAACACCAAATATTAATGCTACCTATCGACAAAAAGATATTTCTTCAATTCAATTCAATGTGGAAGATTTAATTTCAGGAATTGATGGTGAAAAGAATGTGAGTATTCAAATTGATGATGGAAAACCGTTAATTCATGCATATAATAGTTACCGAAAACTGGTACATTTTGATTTTGAAAATAATTTGTCGAAAGGGGAACACAGCCTATATATTGTTTGTACCGATAACGTGGGGAATTCCCATCAAATAAGAGGAATATTTTATATAAAATAGCTCGTTTGAAGAATTCACTTGTTAGCCGTATTTTTCACCACTGAGAATCGTTTTAAATGGACGCAATTACATTAATTAATCACGCAAAAACTGCACAAAAATTTTCGCAATCTCCATATAGTCAATATGCGGTGGGTGCTGCACTATTGAGCTCTGATGGAAAGGTAATAAATGGATGCAATATTGAATCCAAGGCCTACCCCACCACTATGTGTGCTGAACGTGTAGCAATTTATGCTGCAGTTTCACAAGGGATCTCTTCATTTTCACAAATGGCTATAATCACCAAAGATGGAGCTGCTCCATGTGGTGCATGTCGGCAGGTTATATCTGAATATTGTGGGAATATTCCCATTCATTATGCCGATGAAAGTGGCAATTTTGAAACTGTAATGATGGATGACTTACTTCCACTCCCATTTCGAGATAATAATGAGTAAAATAATTTTAATAGGAATTGCTGGTGGTACAGGCTCTGGTAAGACCTCTGTTTCTAAAGCTATTTCTGCTGAATTTTCCACGTCTGAAGTTGCACTAATTCAACAAGATTCATATTACAAAGATTTAAAACATCTTTCTTTTGAAGAGCGTGAAAAAATTAATTTTGATCACCCTGATGCAGTTGATTTTGAACATTTATATAATGATCTAAAGAGATTAATCACAGGAGAGTCTGTAAATATCCCCCTTTACGATTATACTATTCATACTCGTAAAATTGAAACGGAAGAGATAGGAAACCATCATATTATCGTTTTAGAGGGGATTTTGGCGTTGTTTGATGAAAAAATTCGTGATTTAATGGACATTAAACTCTATGTGGATACTCCTGATGATATTCGTATTATCCGTAGAATCAAACGAGATATAAACAAACGTGAACGAACTTTTGAATCTGTCATTGAGCAGTATTATAAAACGGTTAGACCCATGCATGAGCAATTTGTTGAGCCTTCAAAAAAGTATGCAGATGTTATTATTCCTGAAGGGGCACATAACAAGGTAGCTATTGACATTATAAGAACAAAAATTGTATCCATATTACTAGAAAGAAATTCAATATGACATTAACTCCACGAAATTCTGGATGGATAGAAATTATCTGTGGCCCCATGTTTAGTGGTAAAACTGAGGAATTAATCCGAAGACTAGTACGCGCACAATTTGCAAAACAACGAGTTGCTATATTTAAACCTGGAACAGATAATCGATATAGTGAAGATTATATAGTTTCACATAATCAACGAAAAATAAAATCTGTTCAGGTGAACTCTGCGCAAAAGATATTAGAATTTTCTGAAAAAGCAGATGTTTTTGGAATAGACGAGGCACAATTTTTTGATATTGATATTGCTGATGTTTGTCGAGAAATTGCTTGGTCAGGAAAACGAGTAGTGGTTGCAGGTCTTGAAAAAGATTACCAAGCCAAAGCTTTTGGGCCAATGCCTTTATTACTAACTGATGCTGAATATATTACCAAAGTGAATGCAATTTGTATGATTTGCGGTGATCCTGCTAACTTTACTCAACGTATCAGTAGTGAAACTAATCAAGTAGTAGTAGGTGAAAAAGATAAATATGAAGCACGTTGTCGGAAATGTTTTAAACCTGAAAATATTATGGAGAATAAATGAACTTTGTTAGCATTATAGGATTACTTGCTCTATTAATGA
>CAYQPE010000078.1:0-6743 GCA_964419445.1 uncultured bacterium | reverse complement strand
AGATTGATATTAGATATAGCATTCCTATGTTTTTTCATGCTAACTAGAATCAGCGCAATTATTGCAAATAGGAAGAAAACTCCAGATCTTTTAATCAGCAGTGTAGAATCTTGGAACCTATGCGTCACAAGGAAAGGTACAATTATGAATGGGAGAGTTAGCAAATAATGAATGTTAAATCTCTTAATGATATCAGTGATATTGTTCAGCATTTATAAGTTTTAAAATTTACAGTACTTTTTGCGATAAATATAACTATCTCTTTATGGAATCTATTGAGGATTAGACGGAATCTACCCCAAGGCTGGTTGCGTGTTGTACTTAAATGGAGGTTTATACCTTAAAAGCTTAAAAAAACTATAAGTTAGCTTAACGCAAAACAAGCGTTTTGCTGACGACTTCTTAAGAGCGTGGCTAAACTAGCCTGGTCACTACCACTGGTTAACTTATATATGTGACAAAAATGTGTCACATTTGCTATTTTACATAACTTCACAGTGAAGTCATGGACCAAACAAAAAAAGGGTCATTCCTCTTCAAGAAACAACCCTTTGTGCCGCGAGAGGGGGTCGAACCCCCACGCCGTAAGGCACTGGTTCCTAAGACCAGCGTGTCTACCAATTCCACCATCGCGGCAGGCTAGTAAATTTATATGTTTATTGGCTTTTGTACAAAGCCCGAATATGACTCTTCAACATTAAAGATTGGACATAAACAGTGGTAGATAATCCAATCACTGTAATCTTCTGCCACATTACATGAATCGCTAAATTATTCCCCTCTTCAATGGAAGGACCCCAATTCAATAAATAAATATAATAACAGAGTATGAACATAAATACGACATAGATCCAAACCAACTTCTTACTCAGCCCCACTTCATTCTTCATGATGGCAATAGAATGGAGTAGCATAACAGCTAAAAATAATTGAAATCCTAATTTTACAACAAACATATGTTCATCAGGATAATAATTATAAGGAGTAAAACCAACTCCCATAAATGCCAGCCCACATAACATGCCGGCTATAGATCCTATTTGTGACAATCTAAGACTAAACTTTCCGCTGTTAACAATGGATGGCATGACTAAAAAATAGGTAATCAATCCCACACAGACTGATGTGGTGGCAAAGGCGAACAATGTGGATGAAATAAAATTTTGGGCATCAGAATAAACAATGGTCAGGCCTAAATCACTAAGAAAATTATGGGTGAGGCTATAGGTTAATGTGGTCTTATCGCTATGGGTAGAACCAGGATAAAAATACATGGCTAAAAGCAAAATGCCGATGAAAGTATAATATCCTCCCAATGCCAAATTGATCAATTGCTTATTTGTATGGGATGAAAATTTCCAACTAAACATTAAATTCTACCTTATTATAAATAGATTATGATCCAGAGAGGATGGTATTGATCAGTTGAACTACATCCAACACATTCAAGACACCATCACTATTTATATCTGAGAGATCTTGCTGTTGATCTGACGGGAATTGGCTTTGCAAAATAAAGTTTATCAATATAACAACATCTAGAACATCAATGGACCCATCCCCATTAATATCACCCATTTCAGGAGCTGAATATATACCCATATTAATAGTGACATTTTCAAATTCATCCGCTGAATATCCGGATGTAATAATCAAAGTATAATCACCCTCAAATGATTCATCAATGTCAATATGATTGTTTCCATCCAATAGATTAAACTCAGTCATGGAGTAATCCTCATTCATATCTTTAGAAATCAAGATTGCTGGTAAATATTCAGTATGATCAGATTCTAAATGAATCGTCAGATCTGCATTGGGAATTTCGATATATAAAGTGGTTCCCAAATTAGATAAAAATTGAAAATCATCCTCAGGCATGGGAATGGTGGTGGTAGTACAATAGGATGCAGATTCCTCAAAATATTGATTTGGTATGGCCCGATCACCAGTAAAAAACCTCCATATAGAATACTCAATATATGCATCCTCAAGATTCATAGTATTATCACTTGTATCCAAAATAATATCATTGAATATGGAGAAGAAAGAAACAGGCTCATTGCTATTTGAAATTTGAGAACCATAGGACTCCCAAATTTGTCTGATAACACTAGAATCTTCTAATGTTTCTACTAGATATTTTTGCCATAATGCACCTGCATAAGCCATATTTATCCCTAACTCAGGTGATGTTAGGGGTGTTGTTGCATCACAGTTTCCAAGCATTATCCTTAAATGCATAGAATTTGGATATACGACATTTTCCATATAAGTAGCAGTCTGCTCCAACATCCAAGATTGCAATAATTGGTTACCTGGAGGTCCAGTGGCATATGATCCATAAGAGAATTCTACTGCATGATGCATCTCGTGAGCAGCAATATGATAATTATAAGACAACAAATCATCATAACTACCAAATGCACCTAAGCCATTTGCAAACAACATATAAGATGTATTTGCCCCAAGATATGGAAGCTCTGAATATGGATTTTCAGGTGGGACTGCTGCTGCAGGTCCTTGAACCACACCAATATAAACATCGTATAATGTATTACCTCCATAATTGATGCAATGATTTGAATTATTTACATCAGTTATAGATTCATCACAATCGGGTGGTGGCATTTGCCAGCCCTCATCTTCATATACAGAATATGAATACTCTACCTGATCTAATACAGTAGTTGCATATACCAAATTAGATTGATGAGTAAACCAACTATTATTGAAGAAGAAAGAATCCACTGCTTCAGTAGTAAAATGAACTCGAATATGTGGACCATCTATAAATTGGGGATAAGTATATTGAAAACGATCGAAATTTCTATTGTTAGAATCTATAATACATGAATCGGTAATATCTTCAGCAAAAATAAATTGAATCACAATCAAGAATAATATAATTTTTCTAAATATCATGGACTCAAAATCTGATTTACCAACTGAACAATATCTAATATGTTTATAATGCTATCGCCATTTAAATCACTGGCATAAAACTCACAATCACTAGGTATGTTGCTCCCCAAAATATAGTTTACTAAGTTAACGATGTCTAAAATATTGATGACCATATCTTGGTTTATATCCCCTAGAGTCCAATCTGTACAATTCCCACCGGTGAGTGCTTCCAGAACATAAAGCATCCATTCTGTATCAATTTCATTATTGGCATATTGGAGGATGCCTTCTTGGTCCACGATAAAATCTCGAGGATAGGGAGAACCATCATTGGGAAGATAATAATCATTATATGTATAGCCACCTTGTACACCGCCTGGGCTTCCAGGATCAAAAAGAATGGGAAAGGTAAGGCTATTTTCTTCAACAAAATTATTTAACTGAGTTTCATTAGATGTATTAATAATGCCAATTACAATCACTTCATCTTGGGGAAAAGATTGCCATATAGTAGTTTCCATGTCCGATAACTCCGGACTACAAACTGGTCAGTTTGGTGCAAAAAATGCAATGACTACTACTTTTCCAAGTTGGTCCGAGAGCTGAAAGTTTCCCTCACCATTGGCAACAATCTCTAAATTGAAATCCATGGCAGGTTCACCTATATTTGCACCATCATTATTGCCATTGGTTTCACACATAACTAAATGTTCATCTTCATCATTTGTATAAATTCGATATACCCCTGCAGAGTTTAAATTGCTGGCAGTGTAAACTATATCAATAATTTGACTTTCTCCAGGCTGGAGATTGTTTAATCCACTTACGAATTGAAAATGGGAATTGGTAGTATAATCATCTTCAATAATAAGTTGAGAATTGCCATTATTCATTACCGTTAATGAGAGGGTATATTCATCTCCATTTTCAACAAAAGGATAATTGAGTTCAAGGGTACTTAAGTCGATGTCTGCACCACTAATTTCACCAAACTTAAAAGCTTGAATCGATGCCCATTCTGCAGAATAGATATACTCATCTTTTGTGGCAATGGCCATGGTACGATTCCCTGTATTCTTATAACCCACATGATTTAAACTTGAGCCATCCCATTCTAATACATCAATATCATCCCAATCAGATACTGCAAGCTTTCCATCAAAAGCAGAAATTCTATTTGCCATGGTATTTGTATTAAAATTATCTAAAAATTGAGGATTGCCCATTTCAGTAATATCGTACACATCCACACCTTCAGATCCTAAGGCCACATACATGAGTGGTGAATCTAACACAATATCCTTTACGGCGTTTGATGTGATAATTTCATTTATGTATTGGGGGATGGAGGCATTGCTCACATCATAAATCTTTATTATTTCCTCATCGGCAATATATGCAAAATTATTACTTAATCGAACGCCCCAAGCATTCTCACAATTTATTGTTGAAATTAGATTTATACTCTGAGGATTTGAGATATTATAGAGTAATACACCATCTTCATGGGCGGCAACTGCTAGGAGGTTCTCTTCTGCATCTAAATTTTCCAATATCATTCCACCACTTCCATCTATACTACCCATGTTTTGTGGATTTGCTGGATTGGAAATATTTACCACATATAATCCATTATTTGCAGTAAAATAGGCATAATTATTAATGGCTTCTACACAATTTGCTCGTGTTCCTTGACCCAAGGTAAAATGATCAATATGATTTAAAATGCCACCATTGGATATATCATAAAATTCGATACCTTGCACCATAGCCGAAATAATGAGAGTGTTACCATGGATTTCTGCATCCAATATATGATTGGCTTGTGGATCATGATAATCTGTTAATGTTAGGTTTAAGGTAAACAACCAAGAACAGAGAAGTAATCCCACAATTCTCTTCTTAAACTGCATCATTCTAACTCCTTACGAATCTGAATTTAACCCTTTTTTTACCTAATCTGAAATGTTTAGCATATTTACGTTTTAGCAATCGTTTTTCTTTTTTTGTCAGGGATTTATGATGATGAATCACCACAATAGCAATATCATGTCGCCAATCTAATTCTGCGCGAACTGATTTTTCTTTAATAATGATATCAGGGTTATGATGGTGATGATGATGTACTGCACACCCAGAGATTAGCATGCACATGATAAGAATTGGTAGCTTCATTATTCCTCCTATTTTTATTTTTGACTCAAATAGGTGGAAAATGTTAACCCTTATTTTAGGCCGATTTCTTGGAGCCTTTCTAATAAGTAGGATGCTGCAGTGTGGTTTTCTGACAAAACTACATCATCGTTGGGATGTAAGAATAATGGCATAGACATACGAGAAACATCCATTTTGGCACCTTGTGGATTCACAACACGATGGGTTGTAGAAGGGAAAAACCCGCCAGAACACATTTGAAGCATATCTCCTGTATTAACTGCAATACTTCCAGGGTCACATTGAATATCATGCCAGTTACCTTCTACATCTTGAGCCTGTAACCCTGATTCAGTTCCGGTACAAAGTACCGTAATTAGATTAATGTCTTCATGGGCGGCTGCACGGACAGCATTGGAGTCTTCGTCCTCAGTTATGGGGGGATAATGAATGATACGCATTAAATTTTGAGGACTATCTTCAATCATTTTATGAAGGGGCATAGAAAACTGTTGAGATATGTTTTCAGGCACTTCATTCTCAATCCATTGAAGTAATAATGTGGCTAAATCCACAAGTTGCCCATACAGTTTTCGAGATTTTTCCTCCAAATTTTGGGGGCATCTTCCCCATGGATAAATATGGAAAAACTCTTTTAAATCTTTGGCATCGGAATCTTTGGCATTTTCACTTTTAAAGGGGAAGTAGCCATCTTGTTTTTCTTTATGGAATAGAAAATTATGCTTATTCTCAGAAGCAAAAAAATCATACCATTGATCATAAACCTCATTCACTAATTCTGTATCAATTGGATGATGGTGCAATACGGCAAATCCAGTGTGTTGTAAAGATTTTACAAATTCATAGGATGCATCAGTTGATCGTATATCAACGGATTGAATGTGGAGAGGTGTCATGTTACGAAATTACGAAAGCTCGTTAGAAAACTTTAAGTCGTATATATCTAAAATTTCTCGTGACAAATAACTGGGGTATTGCCCATTTCGTCGTGCCTTAATTTTATCGCATTCTTTGTAGAAATCTGCTTCCGTTTTGGCTTTATTTAGTTTTTGTATCTCTTCGTCAATCAATCTCATTGGCTCATTTGACATAATTGTCTCCTAAAATTGAGGGAATAATTTACATGTGTTTTTTTATAAAATCATCATTCATTACTCAATACACATTACCAAATATTTCTAAATTATCGAATCAAAAAAGGGTTAAATAATGACATTATCTGAGCAAATACAAAACGATATTAAATCAAATCCCATTATTTTATATATGAAGGGCACAAAGCAAATGCCTATGTGCGGTTTTTCATCTACGGTGGTAAATATTTTAAACATGCATGGTGTAGAGTATAAAGATATTAATATTCTGGAAGATCCTGAAATTCGGGTTAGATTGTCTGAGTTTTCCAATTGGCCTACCATTCCCCAATTATTTGTAAATGGTGAACTTATTGGTGGATGTGATATTGCTATAGAACTTCACAATAATGGTGAGTTAGAAAAGATTTTCGCTAAGGCAGGGAAGTAGAAATTAGGGTTTAGCTTCTAATTCCTAAAATTAAAAATTGATTAAACAAATTTGAGGATTGGTACCTTTCAGCTTGTAATTAAAAAATTATTTTAGCATTACCACTGACTTCTCAATTCCGTGAACTAAAGTATCGA
>CAYQPE010000077.1:0-7201 GCA_964419445.1 uncultured bacterium | reverse complement strand
TGATTTTATTGGTGCAGATGAAAATTCAACACCCATAGCATATAATGGAAGTTATATTTATAAAGGGGGTATTGCTGAATTTCAATTAGGATTTTCTTCAATAATTTTTGATAAAATAAATTGGGGAGTTAAATGGAATTCACAATTTGGTAATTTATATGTTGAAAATTCAATTTATACGTATGGTATAAATTATAATGTTGATGAAACGGCCAACTATACTTTACAAGATTCATCCAAAATTAAAAATAAATATAATTTTGTCGGGAATAGTTTTACTTTAGATTCAAGAACAGTATTAAGAAAAAGTGAGTTTGCATTACAACTGGAATTGAATACACCTATGGAAGTGAAATATGAATTATCAAATAATGGTGTGATAAGTAATGAACGATTTGATGCAGTTGAAAATTTGCAAATCTCAGATTTGTTTTTTGGATATAAATATTCAATTTCACCTATTTTATCCACTATTATTGAGTTTCAGCATCGAAAAAGCCGATTTTCGCATATTGATAATTTGTTAAATTTCGCATCTGATCCGAATCAATTTTCGTTACATTCAGGTTTAAGTTATACGCTACGTAATCCCAAAATTGGATTTTGGAAATCGATTTCAATGCACTGTGGTGGAATGTATAGAATTTTAGAATATTCAGACGTTGAAGCAAGAGATCAATCAATATCAGTAGGTTTTAGTTTTAGTATATTAAATAGCACAAATTTTGTAAATGTAACTGCTGAGCGTGGAAAACGTGATTTTACAAATGAATTATTGCCAGCAGAATCATATTATAAATTAAATATTGGAATATCAAGTAGAGATACTTGGTTTAAAAAAATAAGGAGAAAGTAGATTGAAAATTTTAAGTTCATTTATGTCATCATTAATTTTATTTTTTATTGGATGTACCCCTCCCGATGGTAGTGGTTCTCCAGATTTAGGCTCATCTTTATCTCCAGCAGAATTAGCGGAAAGAAATCAAGAATGTGATTTGTATGTGAGCTTTGCCATTACAAATTATCAGAATAGAGACTGTGCTAGTACCATTGAAAATTATAATCATATTTTAAATTTGGGATGTGGTGAAAGAAATGCAGAGGATATTTTTCAATGGATGGGACGTAGTTATATTGAATTAGGCAAATTAGATAGTGCCAATTATTCATTTAAGCAGGGACTAAAATACCTTAAAGAGGATGAGAATTTATACGAAGTTGCTGCATGGAATGCCGGGAAATTGGGCAATTTAGATGAACAAATTTATTACCTAGAACAATGGTTTAGCATCGATGAGACCAATACAAAAGTATTAGAAAATCTTAGCAATGTATATCGCGACAATGAGATGTTTGAAGAGCAAATTGATATATTGAATCTATGGTTAAAGGTGAATCCAAGTGATAAAAATGCAAATGCAGAAAAGAAAGCAGCGTTTGCAGCATTAGGTAAAGATGAAGTGGATGTAGATAGAGAACGATGGGAAGCAGATCCTTCAAATGTTAAATATGGTATTGATTATGCTAAAGGTCTTCTGAATGCCCAGCAAGATGCAAAAGCTGTTGAAGTTTGTCAGTCTCTTTTGGTTTATGATAAATTCAATACAACAGTGTTAAGATTATTGGGAGATGCTCAGCTAAATCAATATAATGATGATCTAGCGCTTGAGGCCTATATTTCATTGACAAATATTGATCCATCTGATTATGATGTTGCAATGGAAATTTCAAAATTATATATCAACAAAGAGGATTATAAATCATCTTTAGATTGGGCGCAAAAAGCAATTACTGCAAGTGGTAACAAAGGCATAACATTTTTTCAGCGAGCAGAAGTTTTTTATGCTTTAGCTGAAAGTTGTACAGGTGATGCACTTTCATTTTGGGATAAAGTGGTTTTTGAAATTGCATGGGAAGATTATAATGAAGCTGTTAAAAATGGGTATTCACGTGCCAAAACACGGCGTGATTTTCTAAAGGAAAACAACATAACCACGTCGGCAGATTGGTTTATGCGTCCAGATAATGAGAAAGAAGTATCACCTCAATCAGATTGTTACTCTTGGATTAAAAGAAGCATAAAGAGAAAATGAAAATTGCATTAGGTGCTGATCATGCTGGATTTGATGTTAAAGATGATGTTAAATCATATTTAGAATCAATAGGCCACAAAGTTATAGATAAGGGTACATTTTCTGCAGATTCTGTGGATTACCCACAATTTGGACATGATGTCGGTATAGCAGTTTCAAATGGTGATGTAGATAGGGGAATAGTCATTTGTGGATCTGGAATAGGTATATCCATTGCGGCCAATAAAATTAATGGTATTCGAGCTGCATTGTGTACATCGTCAGAACATGCTAAAATGAGTCGGTTGCATAATGATGCCAATGTATTGGCATTAGGTGCTCGAATGACAGATTATGATGTACTCATTAATATTATTGACATTTGGCTATCAACAGAGTTTGAAGGTGGACGGCATCAACAAAGAGTAGAAAAAATAGAGGTTTCATGAACTCCAGTTTAAGTACTCAAGATTTAGAAATTTATCAATCTATTCAATCTGAATTACATAGACAAACGAATACATTAGAACTAATTGCTTCAGAGAATTTTACAAGTCCTGCAGTTATGGAAGCGGTGGGCTCAATACTTACAAATAAATATGCTGAAGGCTATCCTGGCAAGCGATATTATGGTGGCTGCGAAGAAGTTGATAAAGCTGAAAATATAGCACGTGATAGAGCCAAAGAGCTTTATAATGCAGCCTATGCAAATGTACAACCACATTCTGGTTCACAAGCCAACATGGGTGTGTATTTAACATTTATCAAACCTGGTGATACAGTCCTTGGTTTAAATCTTGCCCATGGTGGACATCTAACACATGGGAGCCCAGTAAATTTTTCTGGTGAACTTTATAATTTTGTATCCTATGGTGTTGATAAAAAAACTGGGCGTGTAGATTTTACCCAAGTAGAATCACTTGCAAAAGAGTATAAGCCTAAATTAATTGTGTGTGGAGGAAGTGCATATCCTCGATTTATTGAATTTGAACAATTCAGAGATATTGCCGATAAGGTAGGTGCATACCTCATGGCAGATATTGCTCATCCATCTGGATTAGTTGCTACCGGTTTACATCCATCTCCATGGCCATATTGCCATGTTGCAACATCAACTACACATAAAACACTTCGAGGCCCTCGTGGTGGGTTAATTCTTATGGGTGAAGATTTCCAAAACACATGGGGAAAAATCGCACCAAAATCAGGTCGAGTAAAGAATGTATCAGAATTAATAGATAGTGCTGTAATGCCAGGTATGCAAGGCGGCCCATTGATGCATGTTATTGCAGGGAAAGCTGTAGCATTTGGTGAAGCTTTACAACCTGAGTTTAAGTCTTATTGTGAAAAAATTATTGAAAATGCTCAAACATTATCTGATACACTATTATCGCTAGGTTATGATTTAGTTTCTGATGGAACTGATACACATGTAATACTCATAGATTTAACATCAACTGGAGTTACGGGCAAAAAAGCTGAAATAACCTTAGAGCATGCAGGAATTACTACTAACAAAAATATGGTTCCCTTTGATGAAAGAAGCCCAATGATTACCAGTGGAATCAGAGTTGGAACCCCAGCAATGACTACTCGGGGAATGGGTAAAAATGAAATGGTAAAAATTGCACATTTAATTCATAATGTTATTCAAAATATTGATGATGAAAATGTAATATTATCTACAAGGTCAGAGGTTACTGAGCTCTGTAATACCTTCCCATTGTATGAAAGTCAATTAGTATGAACTGCCCCAAGTGTAGTTCTGAAGATTCAAAAGTAATAGATTCTCGTTCAATTCATGCAGGATCAAGTATTCGGCGTCGCCGAGAATGTATTTCATGCAATTTTAGGTTTACAACTTACGAATATATCCAAACTAATCCCATTATGGTGATAAAAAAATCAGGAGATAGGGAAGAGTTTAGTCGAGAAAAATTAGAAAATAGTTTTCACTTAGCTTGCCAAAAACGTCCAGTTTCTCAAGAAGTTATTCAACAAGCAATCCAATCTATTGAAGACCAAATAAATAATATTTCAAATGTAGAAATTAATGGTTCTTTGATTGGTGAATTAGTTATGGAAAAACTAAGGTCTATTGATAAGGTTGCTTTTATTCGATTTGCATCTGTCTATAGAGAATTCCAAGATATCGGCGAATTTCAAGCTCAAATCGACGACTTAAAAGACTAATTACCTCCTTGCATAGCATGTAATTATTGTGCTATTATCACCAAATGCTTCGTATTCTTAAATATCCAATAGACGTAATCATTCTCTTCTTCGAGGGAATAGCTGAATATGTAATCTTGATGTCAAAAATGTTTAGATCCATGAGATCATGGAACCTATATATAGGATTAACCATTGATCAAATGGTCATTATTGGCGCACAATCAATTCCAATTGTAATGTTAACGTCTCTTTTTTCAGGGATGGTAACATCTGTCCAAGCAGCTTATCAGTTTGAATCAGGGTTAGTCCCCACATGGTTTGTGGGAAGTATTGTAGGTGAATCTGTTTTATTAGAACTTGCACCCATGATGACAGGGTTAGTTATGACGGGTAAAATTGGCGCAACTATTGCTGCAGAAATCGGAACGATGAGGGTTACTGAGCAGATTGATGCATTGGAATCTTTATCTTTTGATCCTGTATCATTTCTTATAATGCCAAGAGTATTGGCAGCAGCAATTATGTTTCCCGTGCTGGTAATAATTGCAGATATATGTGGAATTTTTGGTGGATTGATAGCTGCTTACAATGCAATGGATGTAAGTTTTCAAGAATTTTTTAGAGGGCTCAGAACATGGTTCCGGCCGTGGGATGCTTGGTTTGGACTTATTAAAGCTCTGTTTTTTGGTGTGGCAATTACGTCCATTGCCGCATATAAAGGATTTACCACCAGTGGTGGTGCACAGGGCGTGGGAAAATCCACTACTTCAACGGTAGTAGTTTCGTGTATGGCCATAGTATTTTTAGATTATTTATTGGCTGAAATCCTCCTATGATTCAACTTAAAGATATTCATAAGTCTTTTGGTGATAACCAAGTTTTAAAAGGGGTGAGCTTTTCAATAAACCATGGTGAGAGTGTTGCTATAATTGGGAAAAGTGGAATTGGAAAAAGTGTACTCCTCAAACATTTAATTGGTCTGATTCAGCCAGATTCTGGTGAGGTTTGGGTTGAAAATCAATTGGTAAATGGAATGTCATTTTCAGATTTGCAGGATATTAGATCAAAATGTGGGATGGTATTTCAATTTGGAGCTTTATTTGATTCAATGTCAGTAAATGATAATATTGGTTTAGCTTTATCTAAATTATCAAAATTAAAAGATGATGAACTTCAAGATAGAATTGATGCCTCATTAGATGAAGTTGGAATGTCAGAATCAAACAATATGATGCCTTCAGATTTATCAGGTGGCATGAAAAAAAGGGTGGGCATTGCTCGTGCAATTGCAATTAAACCCAAATATTTATTTTATGATGAGCCCACCACAGGATTAGACCCCATAATGACTGATAGCATTAATAAGTTAATTGCCAAAATACATAATCAGGAAAATATTACATCAATCATGGTTACCCACGAGCTTCGAACCGTTTTTGAAGTAGTAGAGCGAGTCATTATGCTTCATGAAGGTAAAATCAAATTTGATGGTACGCCTTCAGAAATAAGACAGTCAAATGACGAAATTGTTAAGCAGTTCATTTCAGGTGAAAGTATAAATTATCAATTGGAGGTAAAATGAGATTTAGTAAACTTTTTTGGATGGGATTACTCATATTTGTTTCCATGGGAGTTTTTATTTTTGGAATTCTTTATGTTCAAGATATTTCAATTAAAAAATCTAACTACTCTTTCACAGTTATTTTTGACAATGTGCAAGGATTGAATGAAGGTGATGATGTGAATATGCTTGGAAAGCGAATAGGTAAAGTATCTCGAGCTAAAATTATTGGACAAAAAATTGCAGTTGAACTCTCCATTGATAATTCTTTTGCATTTAAGATTCCCGTTGATTCAAAAATAGAAGTAAAAAGTGAAGGATTGATGGGCTCAAAGTATGTTTCGATTGCTCCAGGAGAAAATACAAAAAAATACATTTTGGCAGGCGAAACAGTTGAAGGGCAGCGCGAGTTTGATTTTTCTGAAATCACACCAGGGATTGTACCCATTACCCAAGATATAGGTGTATTTGCTCGTCGACTAAAGGCAACATTAGGTGAAGAAGAAAAAGATAGAATTAGAAACACAGTGTTAAATATTGAATCTCTCACTAAAGAATTAGATGAATTTGTAAAAAGCTATCGAGAGGTCCTCTCTAAAACAGAGAAAAACGAGTTAAAAGAAATCATTTCAAACTTGGGGGAAGCATCCAGTACTATTAATAAAAAAATGGATGGTGATTTTAGTGAAATTCTTTCAAATTTTAAAGATGTGTCAGAGCACTCTAAAGAACTCAAGAGTGCAATTGATGATTTTAAAAGTAGTAGTAAATCGCTAAAATCATCTTCTCAAAAGTTAGATTCTCTCCTGCAAAAGGTTGAAAACGGGGAAGGTTCTTTAGGGAAGCTTATTAATGATTCTAGCCTTTTTGATAATTTGAATGGACTGGCAGTTGAAGGAAAGGAATTGATTCAAGATATTAAAGATAATCCAACAAAATACATGAAGGCATATTGGAAGGGTAAGAAATAATGCTTGAATTAATGTCTTGCCCTACATGCAAAAATAGTGAATTAATTTATAAAAAATCATTTTTTGAATGCGATAATTGTAATGCTAAATATGATATTGTAAATGGGATTCCCATTTTACTTCCTAAAAATGTTGGAACTAATTAAATTTTTATAATTTTGAGAGTGAGTACGGATTGTTTGAGTCCGGAAATTAGATTTATATTTACACCGAGTAAAGGAGAACATTTATAGACATTTGATACAGGGATTTGCTTTGAATTACAAATCTAAAGCGAGAGCTTAAAATACGTGTATTTGCAATCCTTGTGATAATGTTCTATTGTTGACCGAGCTTATCATTGGGTTGCTCGGTTTTTTTTTAATAGAGGGAAATATGAAAAGATTTTTTCAAATGTTAATTTTTTGTGTATCAGTTACACA
>CAYQPE010000076.1:0-7323 GCA_964419445.1 uncultured bacterium | reverse complement strand
AGTTTAAAGGTCATGAGCATGGTGTATTTAAAGCCAAATATGCTGATGTAGGAGGAAAGATAGGTGCAAGACAATTAGGATATAACATCACTATAATTCCTCCTGGAAAAAAATCATGGCCCTTTCATAATCACCATGTTAGTGAGGAAATGTTTATTATTTTGGAAGGAACAGGTCTTCTAAGACATGGTGATAATAAATTTCCAATAAAGAAGAGTGACATTATTGCTTGCCCTACTGGCGATAGATCAGTAGCTCATCAAATTATCAATGATGGTAAAACTGATTTAAAGTATTTAGCTCTGGGTACAAAAAAACCATATGACATATGTGAATACCCTGATTCAGATAAAATTCTATCTCGAGTTACCTCTGAAGATGATTTAAATTTATGGAATATGTCAAAAGGCAATGAATCGTATGATTACTTTGAAGGAGAGGAATAAAGGATAGTACCAAAATATACTAAGCCCCACATTTGTGGGGTTTTTTGTTTTTGGGCATTTAGGACTGGTGGCACGCAAATTGTAATATTATCTTTTCAAAGTTTTTAAAAGGAGAAAAAATGATACATCTAAGAAGGATGATTTATCATTCGTCAATAATAATATTTTCATTCATTTATTTTAATGCATGCAGTTCAGATAAAGATATTTATTCGCATTTGGAAAAAGCATTTAATAATACCAGTATACCGGCAGCGTCTATGGGATACTATGTCCAAGGAGAGAAAGAAGAATTTTTCTCTTTTGGTAATGCAATATGGAATGAGTATACAAAAGTCACGCCTAACCACATATTTAGAATTGCATCCATGACAAAAGTAATTACTTCAGTGGCTGCAATGCAATTAGTGGAAAAAGGGATGATTACTTTAGATGAGCCCGTAAATAAAATTCTCCCAATTCTGGATAAAATTAAAATTCTTGATGACTTTGGAAATCTGATTGAACCAAAAAACCAAATAACCTTGCGACATTTATTAACTCATACAGCTGGTTTTGCTTATGCTTTTTCTTCAAATAAACTTAATGATATGACTAATGGAGAATGGGATGCTGATTCATCAATTTGGGACTACAAAAAATATCCAGGCTTAGATTTCCATGAATCTTTAAGAATTTTTGAATCAGGAAAGGAATTTCGTTACGGAACAAATACTGATTGGGTAGGATACATAATTGAGCAAGTTTCTGGATTATCACTTGAAAATTATTTTAGAAAAAACATTACTGGTCCCTTAGGTATGAATAAAACTTGGTTTAATGTTCCACAAGAATTAAGTCATCTTATTGTAGATTATGGATACCGACAAGATAATGGTGAAATTATTTCTAATCATAATAGGGTTAGCCCCAAAACAACAAGATTTTCAGGCGGTGGAGGCTTAGATTCTTCTCCATCTGACTACATGAGATTTTTAAGATGTCTCCTTAATTACGGTGAATTAGATGGTGTCCGAATCCTAAAAATAGAAACAGTCGAGACAATGATAGCTAACCATTTGGAGGGTAATCTGATTTATGAAGATACCGAATTTTCAAGTGTAAATCTTGAAGGTGGGGAAAATGGAAGTTTTTTTGATGAAAAAGATAAATGGTCGCTAGCTTGGGCAATTGAAAATAATCCAGAAGAAAAATTTAGACCCTTGGGTACTGGATACTGGGCTGGATATTTTAATTCATATTTTACAATAAATTATGAAGAACAAATGATAATAGTATATTTTACTCAGTTTACACCCTTCAATGATAAAGAGTCATATAATTTATTTAAAGAGTTTGAAAAAAATGTAATTGAAAAATATTTGTAGCAATATTTTTATATTAACGTTTTACAATATCAAGCCCCACCCTTGTGGGGTTTTTTGTTTGTGGGATGATGGGTAGATTTGTATATGAAAAACATTTTGGCAAGAGGTGGAATAGAGTTTTTAGCAGTTTTTATTGGTATAGTCCTATCTCTATGGGTAGATGACAGAAGAGATTTAAACACGGTTCGTGAAAATAATTACAAAACCTTAAAATCATTGAAGAATGAAGTCAATCTACGCGTTGATTACATAGATAATAAAATTTTTCAATATCAAAGAGATATTAGTATTGGTGATTATGTTATAAATAATTGGAGTAAAACAAATCTGGATTCAATTTTCCATAAAACCAAGGACGATAGAGGCATAGTCCTTACTCTGAAAGCATATAGAGCAATAAATCTGCCTATTTCTATATATAATTCATTGAACAGTGATGGAAGTATTGGAAAATTAGACCAAGATACAATAAAAGTAATTTTGGATAATCTTTATGAAGTATTTCCCGCACATATTGTCGATGGAGTGGAAAATGAAAGAATTTTATATCATTCATTTAATGAATATATCATTAAGAACTATCCTACGATTGTTGATGGCAGTTTAAATGGTTTAAATCGAAAAGAATATGAGAAATTTTTTAATGATGATGTGGTCTTAGGCTATGCTATGGAAAAGACACATATAAGGAAATTTATACTGAGACTAATCATTGATTATAAGAAACAGTTAATTGAACTGGATGCTATGTTATAAATTGATATACAATTCATAAAATAAACCATCAAGCCCCACATTTGTGGGGTTTGATGTTGTAGAGATGATAATCTTTATTCATAAAATATTAGAAGAATTTTAGGTAAATAATATTAAAAATTCCCTTCATTAGTGTATTAATATCCCGTCCTTTAAAAACAAATAAATTGATTAAAAGGAGCAAAAGTGCATACCAAAGGGAAAAATCTTAGGCGTTCCAGAAAATCGTTTTTCACTAATAGACTAAATTCTATTAGGTTACGGAACAGTAGTTCGCATCCGTTTGAAAGAAGGAATGTAAATTAGCATCAAGCCCCACATTCGTGGGGTTTTTTGTTTGTGGGAGGATGGGTAGATTATTGGATATGATTAGCCAAACATATATGTAAATGAAATGGGGTTTAAGTTGAATACAGTTTTAAAAATATATTTAGTGCTATTTTGTTTTTCCAATGCTACTCAAGTTACATTTATTGTAGATATGTCAGAAGAAACTGTTGTCGCTGGAGATGGAAATTATCCAGCTGTTTATGTTTCAGGAGCAAATATAAATGGCCCTGGAGGATTGGAAATGACAGATAATGGTGACGGGACATGGGAACTTACAACTCAACTCAGTCCAGGAGATTATACTTACAAATTTAGGAATGGTTATTATGATCATTGGGATGGCCCTGGTTGGGAAAGCGAAAACGGACTTATTGAAGGCGGTTGTGCAGTAGGAGATTATTTTGACAGGCAAGTAAGTGTTGGAAATAGTGACCTTGTTGAAGGGATTTTTTGTTTTGGAAGTTGTGATGAATTATGTAACAGTGATTCCATTGAGTATATCCTGGTTTGGAATGATGAGTTTGATGGCAGTGGAGCGATTGATTCTGCAAAATGGTTTCATCAAACACAGTTACCAAATGGTAATAGTTGGTATAATAATGAAATTCAACATTACACCGATCGATTAGATAATTCCTATGTCAGTGATGGTACATTAAAAATAGTTGCAAAAAAAGAGACATATACTGACCAAGGTCAAACAAAAGAATATACATCGGCGAGGCTAAACTCAAAATATGCATTCACATATGGACGTGTGGAAGTAAGAGCAATGTTACCCGAAGGAGTTGGGACTTGGCCTGCTATCTGGATGTTAGGGCAAAACATTAATGAAGTAGGAGCTTATTGGCAAACTCAAGGTTATGGGACAACATCATGGCCTTATTGTGGAGAAGTGGATATAATGGAACACTGGGGGACCAACCAAAACTATGTGCAAAGCGCATTACATACTCCCTCTAGTTATGGAGGAACAACCAATTTAGGTGGGCAATATATATCAAATGCGTCAACTGAATTTAATATTTATTGTCTTGAATGGACACCAGAGCAAATGATATTCAGCGTTAATGATTATGTGCATTACACCTATAACCCTAGTGTGCAAAATTCGGAAACTTGGCCCTTCGATTCTCCTCAATATTTGCTGATGAATATTGCAATTGAACCAAGTGTTACATCGAGTTTCATCGAAAGTGAAATGGAAATAGACTATGTGAGGGTTTATGAAGTTTCAACGCTTTCCACTCAAACACAAACAGTACCTGTATATTTTAATGTGTTTCAAAACTTCCCAAACCCATTTAACCCAATAACAACACTAAAATATGATTTACTTGAAGATTCATTCGTTGACATTACAATCTATGATATATCAGGTAATGTGGTTAACAATCTTGTTAATCGAAATCAAAGGCAGGGTTATAAATCAGTTCAATGGAATGCTACCAACAACCTTGGTGGGCCTGTATCCGCTGGCATGTACATCTACACCATTCAGGCTGGAGAGTTCAGGCAGACTAAGAAAATGGTACTGCTGAAATAATCATCAAGCCCCACATTCGTGGAGTTTTTTGTTTGTGGAATAAATCGATGCCTAATTGTCTTCCATCCGATATAAAATAGAAGAGCATAGGTGAGTCTCATAATCCGAAGGTCGTAGGTTTGAATCCTACCCTCGCTACAATAAAACCCCGTCTTTTAACGGGTGTTTTTATGAGATGATGAGTATGTTGTGATATGATTTATATTCTTCCATTATGATGAAAAGAACAATACCAATCAAAGAAGCATGTATTGAATCAACTGATCAAGCTGTTAATGCAGAAAGAAATGGTGCTGATAGAATTGAATTGTGTAAAAATTTGGATTTGGATGGTCTTACCCCTGAAATAAATGTTATACAGAAAACTATGAAATCTGTAAACATACCCGTAAAGGTAATGATCCGTCCAAGGCCAGGAAATTTTATTTTTAGTCACAATGAAATTAAATTAATGGAGCAGGATATTGATTTATGCAAAAAATTCAATGTACATGAAGTAGTTATTGGAGTATTAACTAGTAGTGGAATTATCGATACTATAGAAACAAAAAGACTTGCATCTAGAGCGTACCCCATGGCTGTAACATTTCATAAAGCGATCGATCAAACGAAAGACATATTATATGAACTAGATCGGTTATCTAGAATTCAAGAAATTTCTAGTATTTTGACATCTGGTGGAGGGGAGACTGCTTTTAAGGGCCAACCCATGTTACGGAAAATCATTGATCAATTTAGTAGGCGATTTAATATAATTGTTGCGGGTTCAATAACTCATGAAAATTTTGATGAAATTCATGGATTAATTAATGCTCAAGAATATCATGGAAAAAATCTTATCGTATGAACCCTCGCCCAGTAGTGGGGTTTTTTGTTTGTGGGATGAATATTAAGTTTCCAAATAATCAAAGGAGAAAATATGAGTAAACCAACTCAAGATGATGCAAATATCATGTTACAATTACTAAGATGGGGAGCAGCAGAGAAAGTTCAGGAAGCAATGAATTGGATATGGAGCGACTCATTCATTGAAGATTATGACGAATTTGTAAATAAATACCCACCAGGCAGTGATGAATATGGAAAAGCCACAAAGGTTTGCGGATGGTTTGAATCAATTGGAACGCTCTATAAACAAGGGCTGTTAAATGGTGAACTATTATTTGATTGGATAGCAGTGAAACTGCCCTGGTCAAGACTTGAAAAATTCGCCCATGGAGTGAGAAAGAAGTCAGGTGAACCAAGGTTGTATGAAAATTTTGAGTCTATGACAAAAGTATAATAGTAGAAAATCCAACATCAAGCCCCACACTCGTGGGGTTTTTTGTTTGTGGGATGACAGCTTAGGCAGATGGGATTACTAACTGCACAGGATTAAGAAATACTGAAAACTGCAATCCACTCTACCCAACAAACCGAGTCTTATATACTGTAAGACCAAGCATCACTGAGTAAAACGAATTATTAATAAAAAGCAATCCTGATGCACATCCCACTCTTATAATGTAAAATCATCAATCTCCACAGTAAAAAAAGGTGCATAGTGTTTATGAATTTGTAGTGGTACCCATAGCCATATGGGATGGGTTTTGATTTATTTTATAAATATCTTAGAATGCAGTTCTGGAACCTATACCTGTACCTACATTATTACTATTGGAACCAATACCTTCGGACTGTCCATTTTGTTCTGGACAAACAGTTACCAGGCATCCACCACAATAACAACAGGGCACACCATTAACATCATTTACTGGACAATATCCATTATTCCCACAATAGTCATAATTATCTGTAGAAGAACCTGGCTGCTGACACCAGAAAAATGTTTCTCCATCTCCACACTGTGTTTCTGATGATGCAGATTGAGTTGCAACGACAAAACCATTTTCTACAGCTTCCATCAATTCCTCATGATTGGTATAATCACCACTCCAACAATCATTATTTGATACACTGGTTTCAGTATTTGTACCTACATCATAGGGCCAATAGTATTTGCTACCATCTTGTCTCATATGAGTAATTCTATTGTTACTAGTATTAAATGTCCATTCGCCATCAGAGTCAGCATCATTATTATCAGTATTATCATAACTAGCAGGTTTCTTTGCGAGTGCATCAAATGGATTAGAAGGCCAATAACGGCGTCCACTATCAATAAACTTTTCTGTGGCATACATTTCCAGACCAGAAACCATTGCTGAAATAACTGCATCTTCTGCTGCTTGCTCTGCATTGCCAACGGTTGCCATATATTTGGGTATTGCTACAGCAGCAAGAATACCCAGAATGATGGTTACCATTATCAATTCAATTAATGTAAATCCTTTATTTATTAACTTTTTCATAAATACCTTTATGTCATAGCCGAGATTGTAAATCTATATACAATGATTTTTCATGTTTTTATTTAAATCGCTCATTCCTTAACAAAACTCAAGCAAGAATTATACCAGAAATATAATAATATTAAATAAAATTTTATTGTATTCTATGAATTATAACTAATCAAGATTATGAACAATCTATTATGTAACAATTATTATCAAAAACTGTAAATGATTGATACAACTATGAATTACTTAGCAAGTGCAAGGGTAGGGACTTATTATTAAAACTCTCAAGGATGGGAAATTGATTTCTGAAAAAAATGGAAGATGATGCTTCTATGGATAAATAACTCTTGACACCAAAAATTAACCATCAAACCCCACATTCCTGGGGTTTTTTGTTAGTAGGATGATGGGTAGATTTATTATTAAATAGTAAAACAATAATGATATAATCAATAATTAAAAATATTGGAGTTGATAATGAAATCATATATTCAAGGTCTAATAACAGGTGGGGTTTTGGTATTTACATCGTTAGTATT
>CAYQPE010000075.1:0-7429 GCA_964419445.1 uncultured bacterium | reverse complement strand
TAATCATTGGAGGTGGAAGTTCAATTAAAAATTTTAAGTTAGGAACAATAATTGATAACTTTCCAATAGTGGCTCGAATAAATAATTACGAAACGAGTGGTTACGAAGAATTGGTTGGTTCTAAAACAAATATATGGTTTAATGGTGCGAATCAAGGACTAAAGAAACGAAGCAAAATTCCAGAAAATGTAATTACGTTGATACCTCCACAAATTTTAATTGATAAAGGTAAAAATATTCATAACCGAATTAAAAAGCGATTACATACTGAAAAATATAATTTAGTTGAATTAGAAGCAATGCAACAATTTGAGAAAGCAATAGGAATAAAAAGAATTACAACTGGCACAAATTCAATTCTTTGGGCATTAAATAATTTTGAAAAAGTTATAATCCATGGCTTTGATTTTTTTGTAGATTCTAAAACTCATTATCACGATGGGCCAATCAAAAAATGGCTTATAAATAATGGATGGATAAAAAAAGCGAGTAAACATAATACTATTAAAGAAAAGGCATTTATTGATTCATTGATTAGTGAAAAAAAAATCTATAAACTGGTGGACATAATTAAATGAATATTATCAGCATCATTCCTGCACGTGGTGGAAGTAAAGGATTACCTCGAAAGAATGTATTGCCCTTTAATGGCAAACCACTCATTGTTCATTCTATAAATTATGCACTTGATTGCAAATTAATTAATACAGTTTACGTATCCACCGATGATAAAGAAATTTCAGAAATTTCAATGGAACATGGTGCAAAAGTTATTCATCGTCCTGACCACTTATCTGGAGATGAAGCCACCACAGAATCTGCCATTGAACATACATTATCAGAGATATCAGAAACGCCAGATATTATAGTATTATTACAAGCCACAAGCCCCCTTAGACCAAATAATTCGTTGAATGGTGCATTGGAAAAATTCATCAATAATAATTATGATTCTATGCTAAGTATTTCTCCTACCCATCGTTTTTTCTGGAGTATAAATAATGAAAATTCAGCCATACCTCAATATGACTTTTTAAACCGACCACGTCGTCAAGATATGAAAAAATCTGATATAAAATTTGTGGAAAATGGTTCTGTATATATTTTTACTCACAAACATTTTCAGTCTGTTAAAAATCGACTCGGTGGTAAAATTGGCTATATGGAATTCGATGAAAAATTCAGTTATGAAATTGATTCAATTACAGATTTTAAATTTCTAGAATTATTGGCGAAAAATGAATAAAATCAAAATTTTAGTAACGGGCGGAACATTTGATAAAGAGTACAATGAGCTCAATGGTAAATTATATTTCAAAAATACACATTTATCCGAAATGCTTGCATTGGGAAGAAGCCAACTGAATGTAGATATCCATACATTGATGATGAAAGATAGTCTAGAAATGACAATGGACGATCGAAAACAAATTATAGATAGTTGTATAAATTCAGACGAAAATAAAATCCTTATCACCCATGGTACAGATACAATGGTGGAAACGGCCAAACTGCTTGCTAAAGAAATCAAAGACAAGACCATTGTCCTTACAGGTGCCATGATTCCATATAAATTTGGTAGTTCAGATGGATTATTTAACTTAGGCTCAGCATTATCATTTGTTCAAGCTATGCCATTGGGGATTTATATTGCTATGAACGGAAATATTTTCCATTGGAATAATGTAAAGAAAAATAAAACTCTGGGTCTTTTTGAAGAAATAGACGAATGAATTATTTAATATCTATTCTTGTTGGTTATTTGTTAGGATGTATTCAAGCATCCTATCTCATTTCCACTATGATTCATGGGTTTGATATCCGTAAAAAAGGAACCGGAAATGCCGGTGCATCTAACATGGTAACTACGGTTGGTTGGAGTGCTGGATTCCTTACCATGTGTATTGATATTTTAAAATCTTTTGTTGCAGTAAAGATTATTGCCTTTATTTACCCCAACTCTCCTGAAGTTGTATTTCTTCAATATCTAGCAGGGTTTTCTGCAGTGATTGGACATATTTTCCCATTTTTCATGTCATTTAAAGGAGGAAAAGGGCTAGCATCATTTATCGGATTGGTTATGGCAATAGACCCATTATTGGGATTATATCTATGCACATCCATAGTAGTTTTAACTTTATTAACGGGCTATGTTGCATTAGGCTCAATCTTAGCATATATCATTTTCCCCTTTTATGGATATTATACCCAGATTTTCCAAATAGATGTATTTCTGTTAATGTTTATTTTAGGCACTGTAGGGGTGTATAAACATGGTGAAAATATTAGAAATATGCTTTCAGGAACAGAGCTAAGTTTCTGGACAGTGGTTAAAGGGGAACATAAAAAAAACTATTATATTTTGGATTTTGATAGTACCATCATTTCGGTGGAAACATTGGATGAATTAGCAGCAGTCTCCCTAAGTGAAGATCCTAACAAAGAAGAAAAAATTAATGATATAAAAACGTTGACTGAAAAAGCAATGAACGGTGAAATGCATTTTATGGATGCCTTAGAAGAGCGAATTAAAATCTTAAATGCTTCTGTAGATGACTTGAAGTCATTAAGTAAAGTTTTAAATGATAAAATTACTCCATCACTTCAGGAAAATATTGATTTTTTTAAAGATAATGCCCAGAATACGTTTATCGTTTCAGGAGGATTTACTGAACTTATTTACTCAACGGTAAAAGAGATAGGGATTCCAAAAAATAATATTTTTGCAAACTTTTTCACCTTTGATGATAACAACAAAATTATTGGTGTAGATAAAAGTCAATTTCTTGCTCAAAAATTAGGGAAAGTTGATGCTGTCCAAAGTTTAAAATTAGATGGTACAGTATATGCTATTGGTGATGGATGGACTGATTATCAAATAAAAGAAGCAGGTTTAGCTGATTATTTTATTACGTTTACTGAAATTGTAGAAAGACCTGCTGTAATAAAAAAAGGTGACATTATTGCCACCTCATTTTATGATGTAATTGAATTCATCAATAGTACTAAGAAATAGTAAGCCCGTCAAATTGCATCCATGGATATATGCAATCTCCATAATCAATTCTTTCTTTACTAATTTCTATAATATTATTCATCATTTCACAGATGTTCCCAGAAACCATTGTTTCTGAAATTGGATATTTCACCTCACCATTTTCAACATAATAACTATTTTTGGCAACACCTGAAAAATCACCATTGTCTGATGGATTCCCTCCAGAAAACCGTGAAAGAATAATTCCCTTATTAATTGATTTTATCATATCTGAAACTGCAGTTTTTCCAGGTTCAACAACATGTGCCCCACCATCATTAACTGCACGTGTAAGCCCCGTTTTATTGGCACCATAAATACCCAATAAAAATGTCTTTAAAATACCATTTTCAATCAATGTAGAATCCTTAGATTCATATCCATCGCTAGTAATAAAATAATTGTTCTGAATTTCTTCACTTCGAGGTTTTGAGTGTAAAGTTAACCTAGAATCTGCAATAGATTTATTGAGCTTATCTTTATATACTGATCTACCAGAAATTAATGATATGTCAGAAACAAAACCCATCATGGTAGAAATAAAATCATCTATACAGTCAGGTGTAACTATAATTTGCCCATTAAATTTTTCGGGGATTGAATTCGTTATAGTTTGTTCTTGTGATTCTTTTAATAATCTATCGATACTACCGAAATCTTTTAATGATTTTTCAAGATGCTTAGAAGAAAAGCCCGTATAATTAAATGATGATGTATTTTGACCATCTTTTGAAGTAAACATGGGTGTAAAATGATACATCCCTTTTTCTAGGTCAAAATTCACACCATTAGAATTTGCAAAAACTCCTTTTTTATGAGTAAAATCTAAAATTGCTTGTTCTAAAATCACCTTTGGATAAGTAGCGTGGGTATAATCTGAAAATTCAGAGAGTCTATCATACATCACATCCAAATTGGGGGCATTTGGCCCTGCTTTAAACGATTTTTTCTCCTGAAATTCGGCAATATCATAGGCCTCATCAGGATTAGATGAATCCGCTAAATTAATAACATCTTCAATCGCATTATCCACAGAATCTTTATCTACTTTATTTATGGATGTAGAACCTTTTTTCTGATCTTTAATAATGGACAAACTTACACTGCTATTAAAAGTTGTTCTAAAAAGTGACATTTCCCCTGCATCAATGTTTAGCTCTTTTTTTTCGCTATCCATTATAATACATTGTACTTTGTCAGCACCCTTTTTCTTTAGGGTTTCAATAGCATATTGAATTGTATCATTGGTGTTCATTATCTTCCTCCAATATTTACTTTGCATCGAAGTGCAGGGCCACCCATTCCAACAGGCATAGGTTGTTTTTTTCCACACATTCCTGAGCTTACCCAAGTCATATCATCAGAAACCATATCTACAGTTTTAAGCATATCAAATGCTACACCAGAAATTGTTGTGTCCATGATAGCTTTACCTAATTTTCCATTTTTAATTTCATAACCCTGATTTACAGCAAACATAAATTCACTGGTAGAGTCAGCTTGTCCATTTCCGGGTTTCATTAAGTAGTATCCATCTTCTACAGATGCAATCATTTCTTCTAACTTACTGTTACCAGGCATAATTGCAGTATTCCGCATACGAATTAATGGTTCATCTGAAAAGGCAAATGCTCGTGCATTTCCTGTAGGAGAAGATTCAAAATGTCGAGCGCTATCTTTATTGTGCATAAAGTTTTTCAACACACCATCTTTAATGATGGTTACGTCTTCAGATTTTGTACCTTCATCATCTACAAACAAAGGCACGGGACAAATTTCATCATCCACATTATTTGCAAAATCAATCATACTTACTAATGGACTTGCCACAGTTTCACCCAAATAGTCTCCTGCAACAGATCCCCCTAATACTAAATCTGCTTCCGTAGTATGTCCAATTGCTTCATGGGCCAAAATTCCCGCAAGTTCAGCGTCTAATATAACTTCTTTTTCTCCTGCTTCTGCATACACGCCATCCACTTTACTAAAAAGATGCTGAACATGTTTGTCAATTTTTTCAAAATAGATTTGGGGATTATTAAAATTATCTTCCAGTTGTCCTAGGCCTCCATAAGCCTCCATCAATTCGATGGGTTTGCCATCTTTTTCAGCAGAAAGTACTACCATTAAATGTGCCCGTGGAATCATTGAATAAGATGTAGAACCGGTTGCCGTCAGCAATGACTTTTCCATATCCAATGCACGCAACATGATGGTTCTTGATTTTACTTTTGGATATTTTTCTACAATATAATCATCCAATATTTTCAAAAAGTCTATCCAATGTTTTTGAGTATTTTTTTGCTTATTAGTGGTAAAATCTTTTTCAAAATTAATAAAAGTATCAGGAAGCATTATACCACAGCGAGATGTATCACGTTTATTTAAAAAGTAAACATTATCAGATGATGATTGAATTACGGATTCAATGGCATTATCTGTAATATTTGGATTTGAAGAAAACCCCCAATTCCCATCTTTAAATACACGTGCAGAAACACCACTAGTTGCAGAACGAGAATTTCCAACTACATCGCCATTTAAAATAGCTATGCCAGTAGAACGATTTTCTTGAACTCTTAACTCGGTATAATCCTTGGGAAATAAGGATGAATAATTTTGAATATCTTTTAACATTTAAACTCCTATAATGTTAATGAAAATGATGATAAAAGCACACCTGGGCATTTTGTACCACCAAGTGATCTATTTCCATAGGTTTCTACTTCAGGGATAAAATCAACTTCACTGCTAACGGCTTCAAGATTTTTTCCAAAAAACTCATAGAAACTATCATCAAATCTCATGTTTTCAATGGGGGCAACAATTTCTCCATTTTCTACCCAGAAACAAGCATAACGAGTCATGCCAGTAATTCGACCACCAATACAGTCACTCCAATTTAAATAATGCAGATTACCCAAGTATAAACCGGTGCCAATTTCTTTCAAAATGTTCTTTTCTTCTAACTCTCCAGGAGCCATATATGGGGCTCGAATACCTTCCCCCATGCCAGCAAAGTTTGAATCAACTCTATATTCCTTTGCAGAGCGAGAATTGACCAAGGTATTTTCTAGTAATCCTCTTTCTACAAGGCTTAATGATTCTGGTGCAATTTCTCCTAAATCATTGAATCTTGGTACGCTTCCACTTCTAAAATCTTCTGCTAAACTAAAACATGGAGATAATGAAATTTTCTCGTTTCTCATCTTCCCAAATGAACTTTGACCTTGTTGAATTGAAGATTCACTTAGGCCATTCCATGAGAACATATCTAAAATATCTTTCACACCTGGAGATGCAATATAAGTTCGATAATTGCCAGGCTCAACTTTTATGGCATCACGTTTCATAAATTCTATTTTTTCAATTGAATTCGCCATAAAAGATTCATATTTATGTTGATTCCACTCTGAACCTGCAAAGGTAGCTTTTACCATTTTTTCATCTGGCGTAATTAGAGAATAGTCTAATGAAAAAGATTCTGTACTAAACCAATGAAATTGACCAAGAGAGTTTGAATTTCCTCTGAAAATTTCACCTGATGCAAAAATTCCTGCTAGATCCACACCTTGCATGGCAGGGGTCAACGCATCTGATGCAGTTTGAGGATCTAAAATATTACCACTATGAACATCTCTACTTGAGCCTTTGTTTTCAGGCAATACAATGTATGGATCCTCTGGAAGTTGAACCACTTCTTTACGAAGAGAATCTAAAGTTTTTAATGCTTCATTTTTGTCACCCTCAATATTATTTGAAAGGGTAAATGCAGCACTACATGTTCTGTTATTAAAAATTAAATTCAACTCTAATGAAGCATCATCAACAAATCCAGTTTGTCTAATTTTAGATTGATTAAAACGGATAAACTGAGTTTTTTCACCAGAAAAGGAGAGGGTTAAATATTCTCCATCGTTAAGATGCTGAAATATAAAATCTGAAATTTGTTTAAATTGATTCTCCATAATTTCTCCTTACACTCCACCAAATACTTCTATGTTTTCAAATTGACAAACTGGAGATGCATGTCCCACTCTAATAACTTGGTTGGGTTCTCCTTTTCCACAATTTGGCGTTCCATGAATTCCAAATGTTGTGGCATCACCAACTTTTTTAAGATTATTCCAAAATGGAGTGGTTACCCCTCTATAATTTGGATTTTTTAGGGTTTTTGTGAGTTTACCATTCTCAATTAGTTTACCATATTCAGCGCCAAATTGAAATTTATTTCGATAATCATCAATTGACCACGATCGATTAGTCTCCATATATACGCCTGATTCAATATTTGATATTATATCTTCGAAAGTTGAATCACCGGGCTCGAGGTTTAAATTTGCCATTCTATCAATAGGTGCTCTATTCCATGAACATGCTCTAACGTTTGCA
>CAYQPE010000074.1:0-7594 GCA_964419445.1 uncultured bacterium | reverse complement strand
ATGTTCACATAAATATACCCCTTGCCATGTTCCTAAATTAAACTTCCCATTGGTAATAGGGATACTCACGCTACTGCCCAAGATCGAACTCTTTAAATGGGCAGGCATATCATCTGGACCCTCAAAAGTATGGCGATAATAGGAAGCATTCTCTGGTATCATGGTGTTAAAGTGAGATTCAAAATCGTCACGAACGGTAGGATCCGCATCTTCATTTATTGTAAGGGATGCAGAAGTATGTTTAATAAATATATGAGCCATCCCCATTTTAATTTTTTGTAATTCTTCTACTTCTTTCTCAATATAATGCGTAATTATATGAAACCCACGGGGGTGTGCAGGCAAGCCTATTTCTTTTTGAATCCATTGCATGGTAAAAGTTATTTAATCTTAGCTATAACATAAAACAAAAAGGGATACATTGCTGTACCCCTTTAATTTGGTTTCAAACTAGTTTACTATAAACTAATAATTATTAACCTATATTTACCAGTCTTCGTCTTCCTCTTCATCGCCAAGCTCTTCTGCTTGTTCTGACAACCATGCTTCAAATTCGGCTTCAGTTTCTACAGTTAAAAATCCACGCATAACATAGTGAGAGTTTCCACAAAGCTGTGCACATGCAATTTCATATCCCATACCTTCACGTGCAGTACCTTTAATTTTTTCTAAGAAGTCCTCAGATGTTAAAGTTGGAGTGAAGAAAATAGGCACTGACATACCTGGAATAGCATCTTGCTTTACTCTCATTTCTGGTAAAAAGAATGAATGGATTACATCTTTCGATGATAGATATACCATAGTTTGCTTGTCCACGGGCAAATGCATTTGATTGATGGTAACAATATCATCTGCACCAAATGGTGATGAACGATCTAATCCAATTGGATTGATTTCTTCATCTACCAAATGTGCACTGGTACGACCAAATTCCCCATCTACACCGGGGTAATGGATATTCCATGCAAATTGCTGTGCCACCACTCTCACTTCTACCGTATCCTCAGAAACATCTGGTAGATCTGTTTTTACCATTGACCAAATAGGAAGGGCAAACCCGATAAGCAAAAATGCTTCAAATAATATTACGCCATATTCAGTATAAGAATAAGCTTTCGACTTAACGCCTTCAGGATCAACCTTTTTATTACCACCACCAAATTTAATTAGTGTAATGATGAAAAAAATTCCCCAACCCACAAAGAGGGCAATCATTAACCAGTGCACCCAGCCATTCATATAATCAATCATTAATCCATGACTAGCTGCATTAATAGGCAGTCCTAAAGATTCACTTAATTTTCCAAGTTGTTCAATCATTCTTGATTCCTTAATTGTTCACAAGTTTAGCGCGTCGCGCAAAATAAATTATAACGGTAACCACCCCCATTAATACGAATCCAATAACCGAGATTAAAAATAATATGGCCATATTCATACCATTAGTCATGGGATCGTCTGCGGCTCCATAGCATACTGCACACGCATCTAAACTCGATGGTATCAATAATAAAATGGTTATAATAATGGAGGTAAATTTGTTCATTACATAAAACTCAATGATTTGAATTTATTTAAAAACTGCTTTCCATAATATATTACTGCAGCTCCTGATATGAGAGATAATCCCATATACACCAAAGACGATGTAAATCCAAAACTCACCCAGTTTAAATAATTCCATACGGCAAGAAATACTGAAAGCATCCCCGTACAAAATACAAAAACTAAGTGGAGTGATTTTAATGACATTAGTGATGATCTCCTTGAGTAAGTGGAGTTTGGTCAAAGTTGGATTCACCCATTAGATTTGACTCCCACATTACAGGGATGGATAGACATACTGCAAAGAAAAATACAGTTAATCCTAAAATCCAATAAATCATTTTTTTCTCATTGTTCAAATGCATGAATTCAGATGCTACCATATACCCTTTAAAGCTAGCAATAAGTAAGCCCACAAATATGGCACCAGATTTATAAGATGGTGCAACATCAAACTCAATATAAGAAGCTGCCACCGTAAGCAGTGTTAAAAACATCAATCCAATAAATACATTAATGTACACTTTTACGTGTTTTTGAATATCATCGTGACTCATTCTGACTCCTTACAGTAAATAAAGTGATGGAAATAGGAAAATCCACACCAAGTCAACAAAGTGCCAATAAAGGCCTGCAACTTCAACTCGGTTGGTAAATCGCTCTGGATTTGTTTCCCACATCTTGCTTCCAGGCAACCATAAGTAACCGTTTACAAGCATGCCCCCAATAATATGGAGTACGTGTAAACCAGTCATTGTATAGTAAATGCCTAAGAATGTATCATGTGCAGGAGTGTATCCATGAGATAGTTTTGCTGAATATTCAAAATATTTCACCACCAAAAACGTAAGTGAGAACAATAGGGTTAGTCCCATGTGCATTTTGAATTTATCAAAATTATTCATCTTTAAAGATGCCCACGCCATCACCATCGTTACCGATGATGAGATAAGAACAATCGTATTAAATGTAGCCAAGGGTACATTCAATTCAGCCGTTCCCAATGGTGGCCATACTGGTGCGCCAACTCTCAACAAAATATATGCTGAGAATAGTCCACCAAAGAGCATAATTTCAGAGGCGAGGAAAATCCAAACGCCTAATTTTGCATTATATAATCCCGTATCCGGGCGTAATTCTTCATTATAAGGTATTTGCATTAATTCCTATCCTTACTTTTGTGTTTGAGGGATATAATCTTTTGACGCACCTTCTGCATTATATTCGTAGGCACCTCTATACACCACAGGTACTTTTTCAAAGTTACCATGTCCAAGTGGAGGTGATGTAGTATCAGTCCACTCAATAGTTGTAGATTCCCATGGATTTGGATCTACTTCACCCTCAACTTTTTTAAATATTGTGAGGAAGAAATTGATGATAAATGGGATTTGTGCAACACCCAATAACCATGCAGATACCGACATAAATTCATTCCAATGCAAAACATCTGCAGCATGTGCATAGGCAGCACCACCATCAGCCAATCGGCGAGATACACCTGCAAGCCCTTGAATGAACATTGGCATAAATACACCATTTATGAAAATCAATGAAAAGAAGAAATGAATTTTACCTAAGGTTTCATTCATTTTCTTTCCGGTGATTTTGGGAAACCAGAAATATATTCCTGCAAAGATTGCAAAAATTGTTCCGGGTGCCACCACATAATGGAAATGCCCAATTACATAATATGTATCATGTAAATGGATGTCCGTTGGTGCTAAGCCAAGTGGTAATCCCGTTAATCCACCAATACCAAACATAGGCAAAAATGCCAATGCAAAAAGCATGGGAGTGTTAAATCTTATTCGTCCGCCCCATAGAGTTATAAATAATGCTGAAAGTATAATCACTGATGGGATTGAAATAATCATGGTTGTGGTTTGGAAAAAGGTGCTCATGGCCTGTCCCATTCCCGTAAGAAACATATGGTGTGCCCACACGATGAATGACATAAACCCTAGCCATACTGCAGCAAATACAAGTGATTTGTATCCCCACAAAGGCTTACGTGTATTATTGGCAATAACTTCACCTACAATACCCATGGCTGGAAGAATCAATACATATACTTCAGGGTGAGCTAAAAACCAGAACAAGTGTTGCCACAATAATGGGCTACCCCCACCACTGATGTTTAATACTTCACCTCCCACAACTAAACCACTTGGCATGAAAAAGCTGGTTCCAGCAACTCTATCCATTAACTGAAGTACACCTGCAGCTTCTAATGGAGGGAATGCCAAAACTAATAAAAATGAAGTAACAAACTGAGCCCATACAAAAAATGGTAGTCTCATCCATGTTAGGCCTTCTGCACGAAGCTGAACAATGGTTACGATTATATTCATTGAACCCAAAAGAGATGAAGTAATAAGGAAGATCATTCCTATTAACCAAACGGTTTCACCATTTTTAGCAATTACAGATAATGGCGGATACATTGTCCAACCAGATGCAGCTGCACCCCCTTCCATAAAGAAACTGGCAAACATGATTACACCACCAATAAGGTATGCCCAGTAACTTGCCATGTTTAGTTTAGGGAATGCCATATCAGGGGCACCAATTTGCAATGGTACAAGGTAGTTACCAAATGCACCCACTATCATGGGTACTACACCCAAGAATATCATAATGGTTCCATGCATAGCTCCGAAAGCATTATACATATCAGGAGACATCATCCCCCCTTCAAACATCCATCCAACATATGGGATGACTGTATCTGGATATGCCAATTGCCAACGCATTACCATCATAAGGGCGAATCCAAACAAGAGGAATACTAAACTCGTAACTCCGTATTGAATTCCAATCCACTTATGATCAATAGAAAATATATACTTACTCACGAATGATTCTTCGTGGTGGTCATGACTACTCAATGGTAATCCTCCTATATTCCCTGCAAATCAGGATTATCTAACTATATGTTTTGTGAGTATCCCTGCCAAGGTTTACTACAATTTTTTTATGGAACTATTCTATAGTAATATCATATCGTTCTTCAAACACATCAGTAGGCATCATTCTAATTGAATCCCATGTGAGCTTTTTACACACCTTTGCACAGATTTGACAACCAATACACTCGTTAAACCGCACTTGAACGGGTGGAATTGGAATTGTGTATTTTTCGCTAGACACAGGTTCTATACAATCTACTGGGCAGAAGGGAACGCAGGCAGAACAGCCAGTACAATTATCCTCATCCACAACTGCAATAAGTCGTGGGCGAGTTTTTTTTGAATTGATTTTATCTGGTAATTCAGGAACTGATTTTAAATGGTCAACATATGCCATGATCGTCAGTTACTCCTACGATTTTAAAATATAATTTTCTATAACCCATCCCATAAAGAAAAATGACAGACCGAATCCGAAGAAACGCGGGTCCATCAAGGCGGGAAATTTAATAACAAAACCTATTCCAATAATAGCCATTCCCAAAAATTCTAAAAATTTTGCTACATAGTACATCATATAGCCTCCTCAATGGGATTTGAACCTTGCACATTTTCATATAATGTGATAACAAGTTCGGTATTTTCTTTAAAACAGTGATGTTGAATCGCTATACACCATACGAAATGTAAAAGTCCGCCTATGAACATATAGCCATGTGCCCATGCTGGAAATGCTCCATTATGTACTGCACCCCCTAGAATAAACACTGCACCAATAACCACCATATTTAATGTTACATGAGGGAAAAGCTTCATTTTCATTTTTATCACATTGCGATATAATTCAATATCACAATTATTGTCATTAATATACTCTTTAATTTTTTTGCCTGTAGCAATAAAGTAAAACATAATGAGAGATTCTGTAAACATATAGATAATAGAGCTAATGAGCGCAAACTCCATATGATTTGCCCCCATAAACTCAAATTGGAAGTATCCCATTAATCCCGTAATTGAAAGAAGTAAAAATGCAATCGCCATGAGTAAATAGCTGATGTACATAAGTATCCACATAGTAATCCTTTTTGATGGTAAAACTTGATGGGAAAATTACAACTTCATAGTTTATCACACCAAGCTATGGTAATAAAATATTCTGCATACAATCCTTGTGAGAATATGAATAAAACCAGTAAATTTTCCCATTGAAATTTCAATAAAGAATCTTTTATTTAATTAGGAGAAATAATGCGTTTTTCAAAGTTTATGATGATGTTAGCTGTGGCAGGATTGTTGGTTTCAACTGCAACTGCTGGCACATTGAAAGGTAAAGTAAATTATCAAGGGAAAATCCCCAAGAAGAAATCCTTAAAAATGGATGCAGACCCTGTTTGTGGTTCATCTCATAAAGGTAAAGTATTTAATGAGTCTTTCATTGTTGATGAAAATAACAACCTAGCCAATGTAATGGTATGGTTAAAAGATGTTAAATACTCAGGAAAAACACCCACTACCCCAGCAGTATTGGACCAAAAAGGGTGTGTTTATACACCTCATGTTCAAGGTATCATGAAAGGTCAAGACCTTCTCATTAAAAATAGTGATGCCACATTGCATAATATCCACTCAAAGGCAAAAAATAATAGCCAATTTAATTTTGCTATGCCTAAAGTGGTAAAAGAAAAAACAGTATCATTTGATAAAGTGGAAGATCCATTCTATATTAAATGTGATGTTCATCCATGGATGAAAACTTGGGTGGGTGTGTTTGATCATCCTTACTATGCAGTAACAGATGCAAACGGAATATTTTCAATTGAAAATATTCCTGCAGGAACATACGAAGTGATTGCATGGCAAGAAAAATTCAAAATGAAAAAACACCTTTCTGCCACCGTAACCATTGGCGAGGGTGAAACCACACAAGATTTTACCTTTATTCGTAAAAGTAAAAAGAAATAATAACATAATATTTATTGCTTAAAAAGGTGGCGGATTCCGCCACCTTTTTTGTTTATATCATGATAAAACAAACTCTACTTATTCTTTTAATCTCTCTGTGGGCATGTGAATCTCAAAAATCTTACCCTGTGGTGGGAGTGATAACAAAAATCCATTTTGATCGGCATGAACTCACCATCCATCACGATGAAATCCCTAATTTTATGATGGCAATGACCATGAATTTTAAACTAAAGCCTGATGAGGACATCCAAAAGTTTACCGTGGGTGATAGTATGCATTTTAAACTCACATTTGAGGAAAATGCAGGCTATGCAACTGATTTTAAAATCATAGACAATGTGGACGTTGAGGTGGTAGATGAAGATGATTTTTGGGATGATGATGACCCCTACGCTCCCATAGATATTGGTGATACTCTCACTGATGCCACATTTATTGATATGTTTGGGGAAACTGTTAATCTTTCTGATTCCGATGGGAAATACAGATTTATATCATTTATTTTTACCCGATGCCCCATGCCCAATATGTGTCCTGCTTTACTTTTTAAACAGCGATATTTGGCTGAAGCATTTGCAGGGAAAAACATAGAATTTATCATGATTAGTTTTGATTATATCTACGATACCCCCACTGTATTAAAAAATACATACGAAGCCACATTTGACGGATATGATAACTGGCAGATGTGGTCAAGCCACGGACATATGAGTGATTTATATAAGCTCTCCAAACAGTCTATGTTTAGTTTTTGGGGAGTGGAAGAAAATGATATTGGTCATAATATGCGATGTGTAGTACTGGACCCAGATAGACGTATGATAAAAACCTTTGATGGCCTAGATTGGCTGCCCAAGGATGCCAAAGCAGATGTGGAAAAACTAATGAAGTTAAAGTCTGTAGATTAGTAATACCGGATGATTTAATTACATTTAAGATTGTAGATAGAAAAATGAAGATTGTTTCTAATTTTATTCTACTCAATCCCTAAAATAATATTCACCATCATCATAATGTCTAGCAGGAAGTTGGGAGTTCGAGTCTCTCATCGCCCACACACATTTCCGCTTATGAACGTGAGATTTTTTTGTTTATAACCCAAAACCCTCAAAAACCCCCATATTTGATCAGAAAAGTCAGTATATAGTCAGCAGAAATTGTTAAATTAA
>CAYQPE010000073.1:0-8224 GCA_964419445.1 uncultured bacterium | reverse complement strand
GTCCTCACATTCCATTGCATGGGGCTGAAGATGTTTTCAGTGAAGAAAGAAGGAGCTGTTTGAGCAACGCGAGTTCTCCTTCTTTTATGAAAACATCCCGAAGACCCGCATATGGATTGTGCAGACTTGATTTTTTGGTTCTTTTGTATCAAGACAAAAGAATAGTAAAAATAATAAGTGAAATATTAGAGATTAGGTGATAGGTGTTAGGTATGAAGGGAGAAGTGAAAAAGGAAGTCATTAGTCAGTCCTCACATTCCATTGCATTCAAAACCTTTCAAAGGTTAATTGGGTCAGGAATAAACTTGGTACTTCTCAGGTAGGCTCAATAATTAATAACTATGCTATACACATTGTCTTGCAAACTCATATCCCACCACCCCTGTAGCTACCGATACATTTAAACTTTGTTTAACGCCTCTCATGGGAATTTCAACATGTAAGTCTGCCATTGATGCCAATGCTTCTGACACCCCTGAAACTTCATTCCCCACAATAAAACAGAGGGGAAATTGAGATTCATCAATGGAATAAATATCAACTGAAGATGTAGTTTGCTCCAATAACACCAGCGTTTTCCCACATTCTTTTATTTTTTTAGCAGCATCCAATGGATGTTCAAAATGCTCCCATGGTACCGCTTCCTCAGCACCCAATGCCGTTTTGTGTAAATCTTCACGAGGTGGATATGCCGTATATCCTGTAAGATAAATTTTTTCTGCTCCAAATCCATCTGCACTACGAAAAATTGACCCCACATTGTGAACGGATCGTACATTTTCCACCAATATTGAAATGGGTAATCTGGGAATAAATTTTACTTCTTCAATGGTGGGGCGATCAGATTTCAACTCGTCGTTGGTGCGTTTAATACGTGTCACTATTTAGCCTCACTGGGAGCAAATAAAGACTCATCAACATCATCAATAAACTTAATATCGGATATACTTACTTCGTACGTAGTTTTTTTACGGATATCATTTACATCAATCTTTTGTGGGAAGGTCATCTCATTAATTTGAGAAAGTTCCCCCATCTCAATGGTTTTACTTTTACGACCACTTTTGGTATAAAATTCTGCTTTCAATACAAAATATTCTTTTGCATCAATCCATAGCTTTTTAGATGTTTTTTTACCTGTGGTTTTTTTAGACTCAACCACCACAACATCTCGATTCATAAATGACTCATTATTTAAAATACTATTTTTATGGTCATTAATTAACTGGGGAGTAATTTCTAATTCAGAGAAATCAAACTCGTTTTTGTTGGGTTTTTTATCGGATACATCTTTTAATGTACCCGTTACAGGCATGGTCATCCATCGTTTAGCCTTGGTACCATTATTGAATCGCTGCTCCCAATATTTAACATCTATTAAATTTTTGGGTGATAATGTCTCTACAAAACTTAATCGTGAATATTCTCCTGCTTTTGGCCAATATGTCCAAATTTTTAATCTGCGCTCTTTGGTCGGCTTTCCCTTTTGATTTTTCAAAATATTTAACTCAAATGAATGATTTAACCCTTGAGTTCTGTTCATTACTTTTTCTAAATAATCATTGGCTGATAGGGATGTGGCAAAAATCCACGATGCAAATATAGATATGATTAATATTAATTTTATTTTCATAGGGTGAAAATTACTTCCATCCCATAGGTACAAAAAAGGGTAATGAAGAGCAAGGTGAATGATGTAAATTTTCGCTGTTTAATTTTTAAAATTTATTCGAGTAGCAATGTCAAACCAATGCCAAATTAAATATACATTATCCATTGAAAACCCACATACCCATACCATAGATGTTAAAATAGAAATGAGCGGACATGGTGTTGATAACCTTGACCTCATCATGCCATTATGGACACCGGGGCATTACTTTGTTCGTGAGTTTTCACAGAATATTATTCAATTAAATGCCTGTACAAAAAATGGAGAAGTCTCCGCAGAGAAAACATCTAAAAATGTATGGCATATTGATAACATTAATGGTGAAAAACTAACGGTAGAATATCAAGTTTATGCATTTGAAAAAACAGTTAGAACCAGTTATGTAGATATTGACCATGCTATGATTAATGCTGCATCTGTATTTATCATTCCACAAGGGTATGAGAATCAACCCTTAGACATCCTACTTGAACCCTATCATGAATGGAAACGCATCACTACAACCCTTGAGAGTTACAAGGGCAGCTATGACAGATTTATTGCAAAAGATTTAGATGATTTGATCGATTCTCCCATAGAGATGGGCAATCATCAACTCCATAGTTTTGTATCACAACATGCAACTCATGAATATGCCATCACCTCTCCGGGTACCCTAGACACTGAAGCATTGATGAAAGATACCAAAACCATTGTGGAAGAAATCCAGAATATGTTTGGTGAGACTCCACCCTATGATTATTATGTATTTTTCTTGCATCTAATGGATAATAGCTATGGCGGCCTTGAGCATTGTAATTCATGTGCCATGATTTTTGATAGAAATGGATTTTTTGAACGTAAAAAATATATAAAGCTCTTAGCCCTGACATCACATGAGTTTTTCCATACATGGAATGTAAAACGTATTCGCCCAGAGGAATTAGGACCCTTCAATTATTATGAAGAAGTTTATACCAAACTATTATGGATTGCCGAAGGGGTAACCAGTTATTATGATAATCTTTTCTTACCTCGCTGTGGAGTAATTAGTGTAGAAGAATATTTTGAGCTAATCGGTGATGATTTGGGATTATATGATAAAATTCCAGGAAAATCAATAATGTCAGTGGAAGAAGCCTCTTTTAATGCATGGGTTAAATTATATCGCCAAAATGAAAATAGCATGAATACTACAATCTCATATTATTTGGCAGGTGGGATTATCATGATGGCATTAGACCTTACCATCCGAAAACTTACCCATGGTGAAAAATCATTGGATGACGTATATAGACAACTCTGGGAAATGTTTAAAGAAGACGGCAAGGGCATCAATAAAGAGACATTTGTTCAGTTATGTGAAAATACAGCAGGCGAATCATTAGATGAAATTTGGAACTACCTTTCTACGCCCACACCTGTTAAATTGGACACATACCTTGAGCCCTTTGGAGTTGAAATTATAAAAGAATACTCAAAACCAGAGTACAAACATGCATCTTGGTTTGGTGTATTTATAACTCCCAAAACATCAACGGTATCAAAGGTTATGGCAGGGAGTCCATCATACGATGCAGGGCTTTATGCCAAAGATGAAATTATTGCCATTAACGGAATGCGTATCAATCATTACAATACAATTGATCGATTAAATGCATGTAATCCGGGCGAACCTACAGAGGTATTGGTGAGCCGTGATGGAATGATAAAAACCATTACTATGGTGGGTAAAAAACGACCATTAGATAAGTTCAAGTTAAAGCGTGTAGAAAATCCCACTGATTCGCAAAAATCCATGTTTACTCAATGGTTAAAATGTGAGTGGGATGCATAATCTCACCCAATTTATTGACCCCATTGTTATTTTAGCTAATGGGGAGTTCCCTCAGCATGATATTCCTTTGCATATTTTAGATAGTGCGGGTAGTATTATATGTTGTGATGGTGCGGTAGAATCCCTCATTGATTATGGGAAACGACCTCAAGCCATTGTAGGTGATTTTGATTCCATCCCTCAATATTTGAAAGATGACTTATCCCACCTATTGGTTCATGCGCCAGATCAATCTGAAAATGATTTACGTAAAACCATGAAGTGGGTGGAACTCCATGGTGGATCATCAGTAACCATACTGGGTGCATCTGGAAAACGAGAAGACCATTTGTTGGGAAATATTTTTTCTCTACTCTCTTTCAAAACCAATATGGATATCCAAATGGTAACAGACCATGGACGTTTTTTCAGTGTTCATGATGAACAGGAATTTGAAGGTACTATGGGACAACAAGTTTCTATTTTTACCATGGATAATACTATAAAAATCACAACGCAAGGACTTAAATATTCATTACAAAATGAACCCTTACCAACATTGTATAGCGGCACATTAAATGAAATTGAAACATCTCCCTATACATTAAAAATTTCACATGGACAATTATTGGTTTATTGTGCATTTTAAAAATTTACGTATGACATTAACTTTCCTTATAACTAAATATAAACTTACATGTTAGAATATCTCAATATACTCAATTCAAATATTTATTTAAAAATTAGCTTTCTATTATTAGTGAGTTATTTTTTATATGCTATTGCCAAAAACTTACTGTTAAAATCCTTAAAACAAATTTTCAAACGCACCGCTACTCAGGTTGATGATCACCTCATTTCTCACGGTTTCTTTACACGATTATCATACCTCATCCCCATGGTAATTATCTACAATGTAGCATGGCAATTAGAACCCTATGATATTATAATTTCTCGCATCACATTGGCAGGGATGGGCATATCCGTTTTATTGGCATTGAACGCTCTCCTTAATACTATAAATGATATTTTTTCACAGTCTAAATATGCACAACGATTACATATAAAAAGTTATATTCAAATCACCAAACTCATCCTCAATATATTGGGTGTTATTGTTATTGTGGCTATAATTTCAGGGCGCTCCCCCATTTATTTACTCAGCGGTATTGGTGCCTTAACGGCAGTGCTTATGTTAGTATTTAAAGATACTATTCTATCATTTGTGGCCAGCATCCAAATAAACTCCAATGATTTATTTAAAATTGGGGATTGGATTGAAGCACCTCAATTTGGGGCAGATGGAGATGTAATTGATATTGCACTACATACCGTAAAAATTCAAAATTGGGATAAGACCATTTCTATCATTCCTACCCATAAGCTCATTGATTCTTCATTTAAAAATTGGAGAGGAATGTCTGAGAGTGGTGGACGACGAATTAAACGAGCCATTTATATTGATCAAAACTCCATAGATTTTTGTACTCCAGCGCAATTGGACACATTTAAATCATTTCACCTCCTCACCCCGTATTTAACTGAAAAATTAGATGAGATTCAAACAGACAACTCAGAAAAGAATATAAATTTGGATGCACTAGTCAATGGCAGACGCCTCACCAATATTGGTACGTATAGAGCCTACATCCAAGCCTATTTGAAGAATCATGCCCACATCCACGAAGGACATACATTTTTAATCCGTCAATTGGCACCCTCAGAAAAGGGTCTGCCCATAGAGATTTATGTATTCACCAATACCACCGATTGGATTGCATACGAATCTATTCAAGCCGATATTTTTGACCATTTATTGGCTGTTATTCCTCAATTTGGACTCCAAGTATTTCAGCATCCCACGGGTAAGGACTTTTCCCAATTAAGCCATTAACCCATCTTCTCTCCCCATCATTTAAGTCATGGGAGGACTACTATTTCACCTATCAATTTACATTGGCAACTGAGTATTACATCCCCCAATTGCATCAATGGGGCATCACTACAAAAAATAAAAAAATTTTAGATGTAGGTTGTGGAAATGGTGGATTTATCTCTGCATTTGAGGATGCTCAGGCAATTGGTGTTGAAATAAAACCCTTTCCGTGGAAAGAGAATCATGTGAATTTTAATGTGGGTGATATTACCCATATTGATTTTCAGCAATCATTGGATTCCCCTGTTGACCTCATCATCCTTCGGGATGTAATTGAACATATCCCATTGGATGAAAAGCATTCATTTTTATCCTCAATAAAAAATCTCATGCATGAGAATACAAAAATCCTGATGACCTTCCCCCCATTTTATTCTCCCTTTGGATTGCATCAACAAGTATTTTGCAATTCTGTTATGAAAAAAATTCCATTTTTGAGTTGGATGCCCACTTGGGGATTAAAACCCATGGCAAAGATAATGGGTGAATCCAATGACAGTATTGATGAATTGATTGAAATTAACCGATGTAGAATGACCATTGGTGGTTTTAAAAAGTTAATATCTTCACAAAATTTGAATATTGAACAGGAACAGTATTTTAGTATTCGTCCATCTCATGAAATACGATATGGATGGAAAACCCGTACATCTATATTGGGGAAAATTCCTCTGTTTAAAGAATGTTTTATTTTAGGAACATTTTATTTATTATCCTCATCCGAGGATTAAGAAGAATGTTTCAGATATTCTGAATACCTTTGTTCTACGTTTTTTAAGTTTAACGCTAAACTAGGATCATTTAAGCGTTTCATATATTTTTTAGCCTTATCCAAAAAAAATTCAACTCTTTTGATTTTCTTTCGATCAATCATGATATTCGCTTTAAATATAAATAAGCTTGCTAATTGAGCCTTATTATCTAAATCTTGAAATATCTCTATACTTTCATCAATGTAGTCAATAGCATCTGATAATTCACCCTTTCCATACATCACTCTTGCATATGAAAATGCAATTCGTCCATTCATAATGGGGTTGTCAAATAATTCAGAATATTTTTTTATTTTTTGTAGATTATTATTCGCCCTATCAAAATCTTCCTGATCAATAAACACATCTGACTGAATGATTAATACCTGACTATACTTAAAAAACATTTCTTCAGATAAAAAAATTGGCTTGGCTTTATCAAACATCGCAATTGAATCATCAAATCTTTGCATTGTTTTAAATGCATTCCCCATCTCTGCATATGAATTACCCAATCGACTAATATCATCCAATTCTAAATATATTTTTTGACTTCTCTCAATTAAATTAAGCATCTTATCAGCATTACCATCTATGCCATAGCAATTTGCCATATTATGGTAATAATTTGCTAATAAATATTTATCACCAATTTTTTTCTGACATTTAATTGCTTTTTCAAAATACTTAATTGATTTTTTTATCTTTTTAATTTTTTTATAGAAAAGACCCGTATAATTAAAAACAAATGCACTAACCTCAATATTTTCTAAATCTTCAGCATATTCTATTGCCTCTTCGAGATTCTCTTCAGCATCCTCATATTCTCCAAACAAACTATATGTTAATCCTAATGCAGCATATGCTTGTGCAAATTCATCATCAATTTCTATAGCTGCTTCTAATTTTTCTTTTGAATGATTTAATGATTCTGAATCACTCATCTTATCAGATAAGAATTTACCTTCTAAAAATAATTTATATGCCTTATCATCTATTTCTACTTTTTGTTTAAATATTTTTCTAAGATTATCACTTATATCTATACCAAACTCAGATGAAAGATCTACTAAGATCTCACCAGATACTGAACGCATATCACTAATATTTGAATCAAAAGACTTTTCATATATAACTACATCTGAACTCATATTCTTAACAGATATATTAAGTTTAAAATTTTTATCTACTGAAAGCACACTCAGTTCAGCAATATATTCAACGGCTAAGCTTCTAGAAATATGATTTAAATCATCTCTATAATCATTATATTTTGCTATCTCATTAACACTGGGAGATCTAATTAAATCTACCTTGTTTGAATCATTTATAAGTTGCTGTAAAATCTCAAAACAAAAAAAATCCTGATCTTTTTCACCTAAATTCTGAGGGTATAAAAATGCTAACGTCTTATAATCTAAAACGATAGCATCTGTTTCTACCACATTAATATTTCTACTGTTTAATAAGGATAATAATGCCTTTGGACTATCTGAATTATATTCTAACTCATCATTATAAATTCGATAAATTTTTTGAGGCTTTGGAATATTCTTTAATTTTACAAAACCATAGGGACGTGAAAACACATCTTTAATTTCAGTAAAGAATGGTTCACTACAAGCAATTCCACCTGGAATTGAAATGGACTCAATACGGCTACAAAGATTTACTTCATTACCAAATAAATCACCATCTTTCTCAATGACGTCACCATTATGAAGACCAATTCGAATTAAAATTTTATCATTATCTGGTAATGTTTCATTTCTATTCTTTAACTCTTTTTGAATTTGAAGGGATGCATCAATTAAGTTTTGAGGATTATTAAATTTAGCAAAAATAGCATCACCAATATGTTTGATAATGCTACCATCATAATCACCAATATGCTTTTTAAGAATTATATCATGTTCATCTAATAAATTTAAAGCATGAGATTCATCTTTCGCCACCATTTGGCTGTACCCAACAATATCAGAAAAGAAGAGTGATGTCATTATTTAATTGGCTAAAATATAATTAACTATCTGAACAATATCTAATATATCTACAATACCATCAGCATT
>CAYQPE010000072.1:0-8306 GCA_964419445.1 uncultured bacterium | reverse complement strand
TTTTTATTGATGAGTTCTTGCAGGATTTGAATCCGTGCCGGATGTGATAATACCTTGGCAAAGGAAGCCAATTCCTGTAATTCTTCATTGAATTGTGTAGATTTATTAAACATATCTTAACTTTCGTATATCGTAAATATGCGATATAGTGTTGTGTGTAATCCAAGTATTATATTCAAATCTTTAATTGATAATTTATTTTTACTATAGGCTGAGGAGTTATTCCACCAAAAAATTCAATCGCAATTCTTGTCCAAAATCAGGATTGAATTTATGCAGTTCTTCACCGTCTGTAGAGATTATTTTTACAGAGCCATTAATGCCCATTTTATCTGGATCTGAATTACGGTACCACCAATGAAGAGAAATGCCATCCTCCATTTTGTCCGTGAATAAAAACTGGTAGCATCCCTTTTTCAGATTAATATCATAGGAGTATTCTGTGTCATCAGTAAAATCGCCATCAGAATAAAAAACTTTTCCATGGGTGTCAGAAATAGTGAATGTATTTTCATGGGCACGATTTATATTATTGGTATGAATATGTAATTTGAAAGTTGAAGGAAATTCTAATGGCAATTGAGCAGTGGATATTAAGATATTGTTCTGATTATTTTCATCAGTACCACCATTCACCGAAGTAATATTTACTTTAAAGGTGGGGGTTTTTCTTAGTTTTTTCCAATCCATGGGAGGTAAAATTAGAGTATCTGATTCTAAAAATGACAATTCACCATGCCATATATATTTCGACTTCCTCCCTTTCATAAACCCATATTCAATGTGAATTGAATGGACTGTATTTGCTCCCGTATTTCTCACAATAATTTGGGGATTATCACATACAGGATTGATTCGGCTGTATTTATCTTTACTGCTGGGCGCGATAATATCTACTAATTCCACATCATTTTTAAAATTGGGTTCACCATAGGAAATAAGTTGATGGGTCATGCGAAAGGTGCCGTCTTTTTCACCATTGTCATAATAATTTTCAATGCCATAGTTCAGATTGATGGTATCACCTGGGAGGACATAGGGGGTGAGTTCAAACTCATGTTCATCAACAATGGTACCAGGGCACCAACCTGCACGGTCAAATGGCCAGGTTCCACCTTGTGGATAAATAGGATTATTCCCACAATCCGTCCATACATTCCAACGGAAGAGCTCCCAATCATTCATATACCATGTGTGGGTTTTGCTATCCCATTCGCAACAGTTGCGTGGACCTGCATGGCCATGGCCTGAAACTATAGATTTGATGCGATAGGCGTGTGCTTGGGGATTTATCACCAGTTGTGTCTGGGTGAGCAGACTATCATCTGCCAGATGACCATATTTATAATCGGCATAAGGGTAAATATTTTCTACTGATAACACATTACGAGGAGGCGACCCTTTTATGAAATGAAATTTCAAATCTAAAAGCTCCTGATTATTACCAACGGTCAGATGCAAATCCCCCTTTAAAATGGGTGCATATTCAGAAATATCATAGACCCATTGCCATCCTTTTTCACCGCCCATTTCTAAACGTTTTCCGTATGGCGTAACAAAACTCCCTAAACAATATTGTTCTGTTGTATCTGCCACAGGAACATCTACAAATGTGCTCCAAATATAGTCCCATTCACCACAAGGAAATTTGTCTCCTGCAGTAAGTGAATCACATTTGAGTGTTTGCACCATGAGAATTTTTGCCCATTGTTCGTCTGTCTCAGGAAAGGATACCATGGTTTTATATTGGGCATTCCAACCATGGGGGCTAGGCGTTTCAAAAGTTACTGGATGGATGGTGAGGGTGTCTGTATTTGTGGCAAATAATAGTGAAGATATAAGTAAAAATAATAATTTCATTTTATTTTTTCCAGCCCTTTCTACTGCTGGTTTTACCTCGTCGATTACCACTATCCTTACCTCTCTTGCCCTTTCCCCCAAATCTCTTGCCTTCTTTTCGTTTTGATTTATTTGTTTTGGTAATATTTTTATCACGAGACGCCTTTTCATGGGCAACTTCTACAGATAGTTTAACACCACCCATGACGGTTCCATGGAGTGCTTTTATAAGTTGAGCTTTTTTGTTTGATTCGATTTCGAAGAAGGAGGATTTTTTGGCCACTTCAATTTTTCCAATAACTGCATCAGAAGAGTTCAAACCTTCATTGATGATGCCTATTAACCTAGATGGATTAACATTATGGTTTTTCCCCACATTAATAAAAAATTTAGTAAATGCTGATTTACGACGCTCCTTTTGGCTCAATCGTTCACGAGTAGGTTTATTCTTTTTGCTTTGTTTCTCAGAGAGATTAATATCTTTTGCATTTTTATAATATGATAAGAATCTATTGAATTCTGTAGATACAAAATGCTTTATTAATTCTTCTCGGTCTAATCCTTCAAATTTTTCATAAATTGTAGGTAAGAAGGGTTCAATTTGGTGTTGGTCAACCTCTACATTACTAATTTTATCTATAAGTGAATAAAGCTGTTTTTGGCATATATCTTTTCCTGAGGGGACTAATTCCCTTGAAAATTTAATCTTAGATATACGCTCTATGGCCTTGATTCTTCCAATTTCTCGTGTATGAATAATAGCAATAGATATTCCACTTCTGCCTGCTCGACCCGTTCGTCCGCTTCTGTGGACATATACTTCTTCATCATCGGGAAGGTTATAATTTATTACATGAGTGAGCTCATCTACATCTAAACCTCTGGCGGCTACATCTGTAGCAACTAATATTTGAAGTTTACGTTTTCTAAATCTACCCATCACCTCATCACGTTGAGCTTGAGATAAATCACCATGAATTGCATCTGCATTATAACCATCTTGCATTAGCTTATTTGATACTTCTTTTGTTTCTTTTCGGGTACGACAAAAGGTAATACCGTAAATATTAGGATTACTGTCTGCAATACGTTTTAAGACTTCATAGCGGTCTTTTGCCTGAACCATATAGTATTTATGCTCTACATTTTCAGCACCTAAATTTATTCGTGCAGCAGATATATGGACAGAATCATTCATATATTTTTTTGTTATTTCAATAATACGTTTTGACATGGTTGCAGAAAAAAGTAAAATTTGTTTATCCGTGGGAGTCTCAGCCAATATGGCTTCAAGATCTTCTTTAAATCCCATTGTGAGCATTTCATCTGCTTCATCTAAAACTACACGCCGAATATTTAATAATGATAGTTTACTTCGTCTAATTAAATCATGGGTTCTTCCCGGGGTACCAATTACGATGTGTGCACCTTGGCGCAATGCACGAATCTGTGAATCAACACTGGCACCACCATATACTGCCACAATTTTTAGATCAGAAAGATATTTTGAAAAATTGGATAAATCTCGTGCAATTTGAATACATAATTCTCGTGTAGGACACATGATCAACGTCTGTGGTGACTTTCCCTTAATCTCTGACAAATGGATTGATGGAAGTCCAAATGCTGCAGTTTTACCTGTACCTGTTTGAGCAGAGGCAATAATATCTTGATTTGAAGTCATCAAATGAGGAATGGCTTTGGTCTGAATTGGGGTCGGCGTTATAAATCCCATTTCATTTAACGCATTACTGATTTCTTTTTTTAATCCAAAATCGTTAAATGATTTCATGATTTAGATTCCAAAGTTTATAGGTTTAAATGTAGTTATGTCTGCAGAATTATGTTACGTTATGAATGAAATACAATTTATATAAGTTGAGCAGAAAGTGAAATTTACATCTAGCCACATTGAAGTGAGCCATACTTTACTCTCGGCATTAATTATAATACAATTAATTGAGGGTTCGCTTTTGTACTGTTTTAAATGCATTTGGAATCTGTTGTATAATACTGCCTGCAGTAACCGATTCCCATGTTAATTCTTGGGCGGATAAATCTCCAGAGAGGCCATGTAAAAATACCCCTAATAATGATGCCTCAATAGAAGCATACCCCTGTGCTAGCAAAGCTACCAGCATTCCCGTAAGTACATCACCACTCCCTCCCGTAGCCATACCCGGATTTCCTGTACTATTGAAATATATATCCCCATTGGGAGTGGCAATCATTGAATGGGCACCCTTTAAAATTATATAAATTTGGTGATGTTGAGCCAATGAAGTTAACCGCTCTACACATTCTGCATCTGAATTCCACTCACCAACCAATCGTTTAAATTCTCCGGGATGTGGAGTGAGGATAGATTGAGGCGGAATATATTCAAACCAATGGTGGTTTTCGCTCAATAAATTTATTGCATCGGCATCTAGGATTATTGGCTGAGAAACTGATTTTAAAATTGTCTCAACAATTTTGGATGTATCCTCATTTTTACCAATGCCAGGCCCCAATGCAATAGATGTAAATTTTTCAACATCAATATTATGAGAAGATATGGTCATGGCTTCAGGAACAGATTTTTGCATGATGACATTTTCATCCTCTGGAATAAGCATACTGAGCAAACCCACACCAGAATGCAGGCAAGCTCGCGCAGATAAAATTGCAGCTCCCATCATCCCATGGGATCCTGCCATGATGAGCGCTTTCCCATAACTTCCTTTATGAGAAAATTTAGGTCGCTTTTTGCAGATAGACTGTACATCATTCAGTTCTACGAAAAAATAATTTGTCGGCAGAGATGAGATATACTTTTTATCTAACCCAATGTGTAAAATGTGAAACTCACCGATATAATTTCCTGTTGATGGGAGTAAAAATGAAAGTTTTGGCAGTTGAAAAGTAAGGGTGTGGGAAGCAGAAATAATTGGATGTAAATAAGCGCCTTCCTGTGCCGATGAATATAAGCCTGAAGGAATGTCAATAGAAATTACCAATGCATTGGAATTATTTATATGCTCAATGAGATTTGCTGTAAATCCCATAATAGGACGAGATAAACCAGAGCCAAAAATTGCATCAATAATTATATCATTTTGATTAAGACATGGGAATTTTTCACGATGAGAAATATCATTTATCTTAACCCCCATGGTTAAAAGCCTTTCCAAATTGATTGAAAAATCTTCAGACTTGTTAGGAGAAAAGCATACACAATGAACGGTAGAAGTAATATTTTTATCTAAGAGGAGCCGAGCAATAGCTAATCCATCACCACCATTGTTTCCCATTCCACAGAAAATATGAATATTATAATTCTCTTTAGATTCTTGAAGTCTTTCCAATATCCAATTTACACATGCTTGTGCTGCCCGTTCCATCAAATCAATTGATGGAATTGGAGTATTTTTTATGGTGTATTGGTCCACATCCCTAATTTGATATGCGGTGAGAATAGGAATCATTATATTTTACGTAAACTAAGATAAAAATTATTCATTATTTTAGGAATGTTGTCTCCATCGCCAAAATATATCCAGCTTCTTCAGCTATTGTAGATTGTGCAAAAAGAGGAGTAATACTTACAATGAAAATAAAGAATGAGTTTCTCATGGTTCCTCCTTGAATATGAGATTCGAAGTTAAATACAGATGATTATGTACCGCAATGGAAAGTTTTATGGGTAAAATATCCAAAACGCTTACTAATTAGGAGGTTGGTATTATAAATTAAGGTTTCTGTATACTTAACTATTTGGAGGGAGCTATGCTACTAGAATTAACCAAACCAGATTTCCCTTTTGTCTCTGCAGGGTTTCCATCGCCAGCAGGTGATTTTACTGATTTATCCATTAGCTTAGATAGGCAATTGATTAAAAACCCATCTGCCACTTTCATGGTTTATGCCCATGGAGATTCTATGATTAATGCGGGTATTCATCATGGTGATATTTTAATTGTGGATAGATCCGTATCTACAATGGATGGTGATATTATTATTGCACTCTTGGATGGGGAATTTCTTATTAAAGAATATTTTGATAAAAATGGAGATATAAAATTGGTTCCTCATAACCCCGAATATTCTCCTATTAAAATATCAGAAGAAATGGATTTCCAGGTGTGGGGTGTGGTGATACATTCTATACGTTCTTTTAAATGATTGCCCTAATTGATTGCAATAATTTCTATGCATCTTGCGAACGAGTTTTTGAACCAAAACTCAAAAATAAACCTATTGTGGTATTATCAAATAATGACGGTTGTGTCATTGCTCGTTCTAATGAAGCAAAGGCATTGGGAATTAAGATGGGTGAGCCAGCATTTAAACGTAGAGATATATTTGACAAAAATAATGTGAATGTATTTTCCAGTAACTTCCCATTATATGGCGACTTTTCTGCACGAGTTATGTCAGTTATTTCTCAAAGTGTGCCCAGTATTGAAATTTATTCTATAGATGAAGCCTTTGTTGATGTAGCAGGCATTCCCAATAAAGAAAATTTTTCTGACAATTTACGAAAAAAAATAAATCAGTGGGTGGGAATCCCTGTTTCTATTGGTATTGCACCCACAAAAACATTGAGCAAAATAGCAAACTCAATAGCCAAAAAGGATAAAAAAGTGGATGTCTATGAGTTAAGTGATGCTAAAAAAATCACATCCCTTTTAAAGGAATTTCCTGTTCATAAAATTTGGGGGATTGGCAGAAGTTTATCCAGTATGCTCAACGCTAATAATATTTTTACTGCCTATGAGCTAACACAGCAATCAAACTCATGGATACAGAAATATATGTCAATTACAGGTTTAAAACTGGTGAAGGAACTAAGGGGTGAATCCTGTTTTGATATTACCAGTGAGTGGACACGAAAGAAGAGCATTACGACTTCTCGAACATTTGGTAAGGAAATTGACAATATAAATCACTTATCTCAAGCTATTAGTACTTATGCCAGTATGTGTGCAGCAAAATTAAGAGAAGAAAAAAGTTGTGCCAAAACTATACATGTTATGATTTATACCAATCCCTTTAAGCAAGGTTTTAGAGTAAACTACAAAGGGTACAAAAAAATCATTTTAGATACACCGTCAAATAGCGACCATGACATTGTCCCCAAATGTTTAGAGGCATTAAGAAGCATCTACAGAAACGATTGCATTTATAAACGTGCTGGTATTATCGTATCAGATATTGTGCCACAATCCACTATTCAATTATCTGTTTTTGATGATATTAAAAAGATAGAAAAACAATCAGCACTTATGTCTGCAGTGGATAAAATTAATGGGAAATATGGACGGATGAATGTTCGGTTAGCTAGTAGTGGATTTGGCAAGCGTTTACATCTACGGCAAGAACGGCTTTCACCATGCTACACCACAAGAATGAGTGATTTACTTCGGGTTAAGTACTAATGTGTTTCAATATTTCTATTGTAAGTACACAAGCAATCATTGAGAAACAATTTGATGCAGAATTTCATATTGATTTTTCTTTTGAACCCAACCATCATATTTCTGCATTTTCAAATCCTGAGATACCCGTTATTACATCTAAACAACCCCAAATCATACAACCTTCTTATTGGGGGCTAATACCTCATTGGGTCCAAGATAAAAGTCGTGCAGAGGAAATCCGTAAAATGACCTATAATGCAAAAAGTGAAACCATAAAGGAGAAGCCATCATTTAGAGATGCCTATGAAAATAGATGCCTTATAATTGCTGATGGATTTTATGAATGGCAATACACATCATCAGAAAAGATTTGCCATTTTATCACTGAAAGTGAAAGGGAGATGTTAGCATTTGCTGGCATCCATTCAACGTGGATAAATCCAGTGAATGGAGAAATAATTTCTTCAACGTCAATATTAACGCAACCGGCCAATGAAATGATGGCAAAAATACATAATATTAAAAAACGACAACCTGTGGTATTATCAGAGAATATTCAGCAACCATGGTTGAACAAAACCATGGGATTTGAAGACGTTTTGGAATCATCATATAAGCAGGTATTAAAAACTGAAATTGTGGAGAGTCCACTTAAAAAGGCGAAATAAGCTTACTCAGTATTATTTATATTAAAAGGATAAACCATGGCATACCTTATTTTAGACATTGAAACTGTACCTCTACCGCCCATTGATGAGGAAGTAGAATTGGTGGTGGCAAAAAAAGTAGAATCATATATTGAAAGAACGGGTGATGACCCTGAGAATGCAGAATCACTCATCCGATCAACATCACCCTTTTTTGGACAAGTGTTATGCATCGGTATGCGATGGCTACAAGATGATGGTAGTGCAAAAGACAAAGTGGTATGTGAAGAGAATGAACAAGCAACACTTCACGCATTTTTTGAAATTGTAAATCACCCCAGTTCACGAGGTGCAAAATTTGTTCATTATAATGGACTGGGGTTTGATATTCCTTTTTTATTAGTACGTGCTGCACATT
>CAYQPE010000071.1:0-8503 GCA_964419445.1 uncultured bacterium | reverse complement strand
TGAAAAAAATTATATTAATATTAACTTTTGGATTATTAATTTGCAAAAATAATGAAATGAATAATTTATTAGAACATCTTAAGCCATTTGAACCTTACATTGGGAAAACTTTTAAAGGAGAATTCGCACATTCAACAAAAGATAGTCCAGTTTTTGATATATCATTTTGGGAAAGAATACTAAATGGAATGGCAATCAAAATAACACACTCTGTTAATGATGGTGAATATGGTGGAATATCAATTATAACTTGGGATGAAAATAAAAATAGTTTAGTATCGTCTTATTTCACAACTGCTGGATTTACTACAAATGCACTAATGCATTTTGAGGATGGAAAATTAATTAGTCTTGAAGATGTAACTGGAAATGAAAATGGTATTACTAAAGTCAAAGCAATAATTCAATTCCTAGAAAATGGAGATTTACAAAACTCTTCACAATATTTAATGAATGATAAATGGGTTGATGGTCATACAATTTATTATAAAGAAACACCTGATGCTAAAATTGTATTTAAATAAATATTATGATATAATGAAGGCGACACAATGAAATATTTTATTTATTGTAATATCAGTAGAATCGATATTAAATGATGAGTTTAATTTATTAGCTGATATTAATTTTGATGGTGCTCTAAATGTAATTGATATTGTTCAATTGGTCAATATCATCCTAGCTGGTTAAACCCACCTCTCCAATCCCCAATTCCTAACCCGATAAAAATTGTTACAATTAAGTCATTCTCCCATTGGAGTAAAATATTTTAGATTGATACATTAACGAGAACCAATAATTTCCGGGGGGATTATGAAATTTTTTATAAAATTGATTGGTGTTGGACTCATCTTTACCGTGGGTTTTGCCGATGAATATGAATATACATTACAGGATTATAATACCACATCACCTACGTATGGCATGGATGTGTGGTTACCTGAATATTCTAATCATATAACTATTCACTACTTTTCTACACAGGGCTGAGCGGGCTGAACAAGTACATTCGGGCAGTTGTCCGATTTTCAAGAAGAGTTACACGATGATGGTTATGAAAATGTAGTTATCATTGCAGTGGGTCAATCCAATATTGCATCATTTAATTCAAATTTCTGTGCAAATTCAGATTTACCCTTAGTCATGGATCCTTATCCATCTTTACCTATAAGAGGTCAATTCTCACCTAACGGTCTTCATAAGCAAGCGGTAATCTTAGATTATGATGGAACATTGTTAGATACATATACCCTTAATTCAGGTTTAAATTGGTCAGCCAAAAACTATATTACCAATGTTATTGCTGAGCATTACGAAGAACCTATCCAATTGGGTGACATTAATGCTGATGCTAATATTAATATCCAAGATATTGTATTATCTATAAATATCATTTTGTCAGGTGAATATAATGCAGCTGCAGATATGAATAGTGATGGCGTGGTGAATGTTTTAGATATTGTTCAGCTTGTAAACATTATTTTAGGTAATAATTAGGGATTTTTTTTCAGTTATTATGAGAATGGCATTTATCATATTATTCTCTGTTTGTTTTACTCAAAACAATGATTGTAGAGTAGAAGAGAATAATGTTTTTGAGACTAGAACCATTTATAGTATTGGGGATACCCTTTCCGTTGACGACCAAGCAACCATATATGAAGTTTGTAATGGTAGCGGAAATTATCAAACGGGAGATTCATTTTCATTCGCTGATTTTAATGGTGACCTCAATGGTGGCGACTATAAAGTATTGCTCATCAGTATGAATGCTACATGGTGACCTGCTTGTTATGATTACATCAGTTTGATGGATGAAATAATAGAAGTCATGGAAACCCATGAAGAAGTCCAATTTTTAGTAAACCTTGATTATAGCTCTCATGAGGCAGATTTATATTCCTGTAATGAATGGGCAAGTTTATATTCTGAATTGGGGGAATATGACAATAATCCGCTTATAGTTGATGGTGACCCCGATCATCAAATGTGGAATATGTTTGCAGGTTCAACATATTCGGCATATGCTATGATTGACCATAATATGGTATTGCAATATAAATTCGATATGCCCAATCTATATGATTTTCAATATACTTATATTCCAATCCTTGTTGAGTCTATGTATGGTTGCACTGATTCTAATGCATGTAATTATGATATTGGAACGGTATATGATGATGGCACTTGCCAATACGATGATGAATGCAATTTATGTTCAGATGCAGAAAATCAGTTAGATTGTATGGCTTTAGAAAATTGTATGTGGATGGGTAACCACTGTATGGAATCTAATGATAATTGTATGGATTTTGATAATGAATTAGATTGTATGAATAGTGATGATAATTGCTTTTGGATGGGGAATCATTGTATGTTAGGATCAAGTTGTACCGACCCAATTGCATATAATTATAATCCTATTGCAGCTAATCTTGGAAATGGCGATGATACAACATGTGAATATTCACCTTTCATTGTATTTGGGTGTACTTATGAGACGGCCCTTAATTATAATCCAGATGCAAATGTAGATGATAATTCATGTGAGTTTAGTTTTGGAGATATAAATCATGATGGAATATTAGATATCTTAGATTTAGTTACCATTGTGAATATCATCCTTGGCCAAGACTAGTATTTATATTCAATACAGCAACAACTTACAGCCTTCTTTTTGAAGGCTGTTTTATTTTACTCAAACCTTTCATAAAAAATTGGTAACTTTTAACAGTTATGTCAAAATTGAAATTCATTTTTATAATTGCCATTTTACTCTGTGGGGCATTTTTATGGTATTTACATTCACAGAATATATTTGAGACTAAGGGTTCTCAGCTATATTTCAATGGTGAAATAATAACATTAGATAATAAAAGTTACCCAGAAGCAGTCTTTGTAGTAGATGGCAAAATTATGGCAGTAGGCCCAGAGGCAAAACTCCGTTCATTATTAAGGCCAAATTCTGAAATTATCGACCTTCAAGGCAATACCTTACTTCCTGGATTTATTGATCCTCACACCCATCCGTTAGCATCTACATTTTTATATGGAATGGTAGATGTAGGTGGATTAACCTACACTCAACCTCATGAGGTGTGGGCTCATTTAGAAAGTGAAGTTAAACAATTTAATCCAGGTGAATGGATACTCTGTAAAGGATTTGATCAAGTATTAATTGATGGATTATTACCGCCTCATATTTCCTATTTAGATTCCATTGCACCCCATAATCCACTGATGATTGCATCAACAAGTATGCATTCATATTGGGTAAACTCAATGGGATTTCAGCGAGCAGATATATCACATCAAACTGAAAATCCAAGTAATGAGAGTTATTACGGTAGGGATGAAGATGGAAAACTAAATGGATTTATTTCTGAACAACAGGCATTTAATCCCATAAAAAATGCCATTATAAATGATATAGGGAAATCTACAATCCTTAAAAATAGTGTGAACGTCTTAGAAGAATATGCAAAAAATGGCAATACCAGTATTGTATCCATGGGATTGACCACAGATGACCCCAATGTAATTCGATTATACCATCACCTTTCCAGTAAAAATTCATCAATAATAAACAAATTATTAGAGATAATAGGCATTCTCCCTTCACGTAAACCTACTGTTCGACATTTTATATATTCACGATATGACGCTCCCCATCTATTGCCATCATCTGTAGAAAATGGTGATGACTTTTTTAAATTTTTGGGAATAAAATTCTGGTATGATGGTTCACCCTACACAGGCACAATGTATATGGAAGACCATTATATGGACAATGAATTAACCAATCATCGATTACATTTTCCACATTCACATTCAGGCGCGCCACTATTAGTTGATGATGAGCTTAAAACTGCCATTAAAGCGTATGAGGCAGCAGGATGGCAGATTGCAGTACATACCCAAGGAGACAAGGCCATACATGATGTGCTGGATATTTTTGAATCAGCCGGGAAATCAGATAGATGGTTAAGACATCGACTTGAACATTGTTTGATGTTAGATTCAGAAAACATATTAAAGATGAAGCAATTAAATATCCATCCAAGTTTTCATATAAATCACATTTATTATTATGGAGATGCATTGGCATTATCCATCATTGGTGAAAGCAGGACACAATCCATATTGCCTATTCAGAATGCAGAAAACAATGGATTGATATATTCTCTTCATGCAGATCAACCCATGTTTGAGAGTAATCCCATTCATCTCATTCATACTGCTGTAAATAGAAATACCCGAGAGGGGAATCTCATTGGAGAAAAGGAGCAAATTTCCGTAGAATCAGCTTTAAAAGCTCTCACTATCAATGCTGCATGGCAAATGAATATGGAAGAAAAAATAGGTACAATTACCGTGGGCAAATATGCAGATTTTGTAGTACTAGATAAAAATCCATTGGATGTTCCCTCAGAGGAGATTATTAACATAAATGTTTTACGCACAATTATAAATGGTAAACAAATTTATCAACGGAGGTTTCATGACTAAGCTAAATCCTGAAGCATGTAAAAAGATTGATGAATATATTTAAACTGCAGCTGAGTATGACCATGCGATTTTAATTTAATTACGTCAAATTGTTCATGATTCAGATTCAGAAATATCTGAGGATTGAAAATGAGGGCTTCATTTTTGAAAAGATTCCTTAACTTCATTTATAAACCGAAAGATAGGAGAATTTCGAAAGAAATTCTCCTATTGGCGTATCCTGTAATTATAAGCAATCTAAGTCGCGTTACCATGAATGTTGTTGATATGGGAATGGTCGGTCATTTAGGTGCAAATGCATTGGCTGCAGTAGGAATGGGGTCAATGTTAGTGTGGGTTTTTATGAGTATGGGAATCAGTTTGCGAACGGCAACTCAAACGGTTAGTGCACGACGACTGGGAGAAAAGAAGTTTAATCAATGTGGTATTGCATTTCGTAATGGATTATTTTTAGCGCTGATTTTTGGTTGTGCTATATCATATATTGGATATGCAAATTCACAATCAATAGTATCATTTTTCATGGATGATAAAAATGTAGTTCCACTCTGTGTAGATTATACTTCTATAGGATATTTAAGTGTATTTTTTGTTATAGCGTGCTTTGTATTTCAAGGATTTTATACTGGCATTGAAATGACAAAGATACAGATGGTAGTTACCATAACTTCAAATATTTTAAATGTATATCTGAATGCAGGACTCATTTATGGTTCAGCAGGAGTCTCAGAGTTCTTTTCTCAACAATCTGCGTTCTTTTCATGGATGTGGATATTATGGTCATGGATTGAATTTCCACAACTTGGGGTTAAAGGGGCAGCAATATCTACACTGGTATCATCTGTGTGGATGTTAATTCATTATTCCTATTTTTTAATTTTACCTTCAATTAAAGAAAAGTATGAAGTATTTAAATCATCCATTGATTTAAAAATGATGGTAAAACAAATCAAATTAGCATTACCACAAGGATTCCAAGAAATGTTAGTTACTGGAGGATTTGCAGTATTTTACAAAATATTGGGAATGATTGGGACAATTGAATTAGCAACGACTGAGGTAGTATTTACGATAATGCATGCATCATTCATGCCAGCCATTGGTATTGGTCAAGCATGTTCTACACTTGTTGGAAAATATATGGGGGAGAAAAAGATAAATTTTGCAGAGATTGCAATTTGGGATAGTGTAAGAATTGCTCTCTTTATGATGGGAACAATGGGGACTATCTTCTTTTTAATTCCTCATTTAATTTTACCCATTTTTACTAATGATGCTGAAATTATTAAATATGGAGTAAATGGCTTACGGATTGTAGGTCTCATGCAATATGCAGATGCAGTTGCAATCACCCTTTGGTTTGCGTTAGCAGGTGCAGGCAATACACTATTTCCAGGCTTAGTAGATGGCTTATTATGCTGGCTGGTTTTCTTACCGGGTAGTTATATTTTTGGTGTTGTGTATGGATTTGGTTTTTGGGGTCCGTGGTGTTTTTTCAGTATATATCTAATCCTATTAGCATGTATTATGTATTGGAAAGTAAGGGAAGGCTCATGGAAGCTTATTGTAGTGTAAGTTTTATTAATAATGTTTATTAGTATTGTAAATTTTACAGTATGCAAATAAACGAAATAAAAATGGAAAATGAAATTATATGGCAAGTATGAAAATCAGGTAATATGAGTTTAATATTTACCAAAATTTTTAGATTATTATGGTTTATTTACTTTATATGTTTAATTTTTTTAGACAGAGATAATCCTACGGTAAAAATTGGACTGATTATATCCATTTTACTTTTAATGATAATTACCATTTTTAGGTCGCTAGAATCAAAAAAAGAGTGGTCTGAAATTATTAGTGATATGGAAGAATCTGAGTCGTAACAATACTGTAATTCCCCGTTACAAGGTGTTGCAATAAATCATATATTCCCCCTCTTAGTAATTGTAAATTACATAGCTATAAATAGCTCAAAATTGAATGAAAGGATTTTTTGTGAAAAGAGCTTTTTTAACATTATATATTTTAATTTCAGGCATTACGTATGCAACGGAAGTACGGACATCTGAGAGTACATTTCTTTTTTGTCTAAAAAAAGAAATTCAACCTCTTCAAATTAGTAGAACTAATAATGAAGTAACGGTAAACAATGCAGAATTAAACAAATTTTTCGATAGAAATGGTATCGTGGATATTGAATTATGGATACCTTCTGCTACAGAAATTGATAAGGATGGAGATATATACTTTAACCGAGTTTATCGTGCTTATGTAAATGAAAATTCACGTGCAAATATTCATGGAATACGTGAGTCAATAAACAATTTAAGATTTATCCATTCCTCTGAACCAGAATACATTCGTAAGCCCCTGTATACACCAAATGATACAAATTTAGATCAACAATGTAGTATCCCTGCAGTTGGAGCAGATAAAGCATGGGACTTTTGGAATATTCCAGCAGGGATAATGCCAGGAAATAGAGATATCCTTTTAGCATCAGTTGATACTGGAGTCGATTATACTCATCCAGATTTATGGAAGAACTCATGGATAAATCAAGGTGAGATTCCATCATGGGTTTTTGAAGATGGTTTGGACCTTAACAATGATAATTTTGCAACACCTGAAGAAGTTGTTCAATATATTGAAAATGGTTTTGGTGATTTAAATAATGATGGTATAGTTAACCTCAGAGATGCTGTAGCAAGTGGATCCCCCTTTGAAAATGCGAATGATGATGATGATAATGGCTATACTGATGATTTGCTTGGATGGGATTGTTCCGGAACTTATGGGGCTGATGATAATGATCCCTATCCTCGGGAAGGTGCGTCATCAAATGGTACATGGGCACATGGCACTCACGTTGCAGGTATTTTAGCTGCTACTACGGACAATGATTTAGGCATGGCGTCAACAGCATATAATGCAAGTATAATGTCTGTAAAAGTTTCACGCGATTCTCAACAAACTGATCCTGGTATTAGTGATGGATATGCAGGCATTACCTATGCAGCAAAAGCAGGATATTATTCTGGTACATTCACTATTATTAATAATAGTTGGGGTGGTGGAGGCTATAGTAGCTATGAAAATGGCATTGTGAATAGTGCATATAATACTTATGGTGCTATTGTATTGGGTGCAGCTGGAAATGAACATGAGTATGCAGCACATTATCCATCTTCCTACACTAATTGTATAAGTGTAGCTGCTATTGGTTGTAGCGGTAATTGGGGTGGATGGGCAACGTATCATTATACAGTAGAATTTTCAGCCCCTGGTGAAAGTATTTATAGTGCAATAATTGGTACAGGTTATGAATCTTGGGATGGTTCTTCAATGGCAAGCCCTAATGCTGCAAGTTGTTTTGGATTAATGAAAGCATTTTATCCCGATTGGACAAATGTAGAATTGCGTGAGCGAATGCAAGAAACAGCAGATGATTTTATTTATGAAATCAATGATGAACAATATGATGGATTTTTAGGCCACGGGATGATTGATGTTCATAAAGCAATTGGATCATTAACATTTCCCAATTTAACCGTGGATACTTTATTATACTCTGAACTTTCTGGTGATGGTGATGGTGTACTAAATCCAGGTGAATCTGCTTCATTTGAAATTGTATTATTGAATGAAGAAGGTTGGCAAACCGCGCTTTCGTTAGATTCTGAATTAGTGTGTGATGATGAAAATATTTCAACGATTAATTTTGATTCTCAATTTCCAAATATTTCTGATGGAAGTACAGAGCTTAATCAATCAGAGCTTTCAATTTCAATTTCTTCTGATATTGAAGTAGGGAATAAGAATTGTACTTTAAATATTTCTGGTTATGGGCAGGATAATATTCCTTACAATACAAGCCTACTAATTGAATTTCCCGTCACTCTCCACCAATCAGGCTATCCCGTAACGGTAGGTAGTCAGCTTAAACCCACAGCTGTAGTGGTAGATGTAGAGAATGATGGTAATAATGATA
>CAYQPE010000070.1:0-8544 GCA_964419445.1 uncultured bacterium | reverse complement strand
ACAACAAATGGATAACCGTTTAAACCTAATGCGGGAAGGAATGCTTCCCAATTTCCCAAATGTCCTGTCATTATAATGCCACCATTACATGAATTTAATACCGCTTTTGTTTCAGCATCCATGGACACATAATTATTTACATTATTTTTATTAAGGCTGGATTGACGTAGGAAATCAATTAGAACCATTCCATAATGCTTACTACATTTAAGCAGTAACTCCTCAACTTGTGAAGAATTAAATTGAGGAAATGCGAATGAAATATTCTGTCTTGCCACAGAAAATCTTATGGGGACAAAAGTATATATTAACCATCCTAATAATCGTCCACCAGAAAGCGCAACTTTCCGAGGTAAAATTCTTAAAAATAAACTGATTGTGTGTAATAGTATATTCAAAAGGCTTTAGTGCACCATTTCCAGATGGGAAAATTTAAAGTATATAAATATTCAAATTAGGTAAATATCATAATTAATTCACCTTTCATTTTTGGGAGTTGTTAGAGTTCATGTAAATTTACAGCTCATGATTCTCCGAAAAATATTAATTGCGGTTGTTCTGACTTCACTGAGTTTATTTGCAAATTCAGCGGTAGTGGTTCCTATCCAAGGAACAATTGATATGGGTTTACCTAATTACATCCAGCGTTCAATTGAATTAGCCGAGGAGGAATCCTCTGATTTTATAATTTTTGATATTGATACATTTGGGGGCCGTGTAGATGCAGCAACTCAAATTAAAGATATAATATTAAGTTCACAAATCCCAACCATCGCATTTATAAATCGCAGAGCAATCTCTGCAGGTGCATTAATTTCCCTTTCATGTGATTCAATTTATATGACAAAAGGTGCAACCATTGGTGCAGCTACAGCAGTGGATGCTCAAGGTGAAAAGGCTTCTGAAAAAATTATATCATATATGCGAGAAGAAATGGCTGCCAGTGCAGAAGCAAATAATAGACCTCGGCAAATTGCTGAAGCTATGGTGGATGAAGAAATTCAAATTGACTTTATTCTCGATAATAATTTAGATACTCTAACCAATAAGAATATTGAAGGATTCAATAAAGGGAAACTAATCACTTTATCTACAGAGTTAGCATTAAAGGTAGGAATTGCCGATAGACAGGTGGAATCTTTAGATTCATTAAATGCATTATTGGGAATTAGCGATAAAGATTATATTACTATTGATGAATCATGGTCTGAACTTTTAGTAAGATTTTTAACAAATCCCACTGTCGCTCCATTATTGATGAGTTTAGGAATGTTAGGACTTTTTTTTGAGATTAAATCTCCTGGGTTTGGAGTGCCTGGAGCATTAGGGTTACTATTTTTATCATTATTTTTTGGTTCACATTTGTTAGTTGGGCTTGCAGATTCTAGTGAACTGCTGTTGCTTTTTGCTGGATTATTTTTAATCATTCTGGAAGTTTTTGTCATCCCTGGATTTGGAATTATTGGTATTTCGGGATTTCTAATTATTTTATTTAGTTTATTTAAAATGATGATTGGTGAATATCCACTTCCAGAAGATATAAATCTTGCCACCAGAAATTTGGGTGTAGCATTTATGTCTATGCTCATACTGGGTTATTTTATTTTCAAATCATTTACTCAATCTGAATATTACAAACGATTAATCCCAACAGCAGGCCAGTCTAGTGATGCTGGATATACTATTTCAAAGGGATATGCAGAATTAATCAATAAAACAGGCGTTAGCACTACGGTATTAAGACCTTCAGGAAAGATAGAAATTGAAGGTAAATCATATCAAGCAATGAGCGATGGTCAGTTTATTGATAAAGGAGAATCTGTTACCGTAAAGGGTACAGATGAAAATCAATTAATTGTAAAAAAAGTTTAAAGGAGCACTCATGAATGTTTTCTCAACAATACCAATATTTATAATAGGATTTGTACTCTTTTTGTACTTTGTACCATTAGGCCTATGGATACAATCGGGTGTATCTATAGGTTGGGGCAAAATTGGAATGATTAAATTGGTCATCATGCGAATACGTAAAATTCCGCCCAAAATGGTTACTGATGGTATAATAAATCTACATCGTGCAGGGCTAAGTTTTGTAACATCAGAAGATTTGGAAACACACTTTCTTGCAGGAGGTAATATATCAAATGTGGTAGATGCTCTCATTGCTGCTGATAAGGCTGCCATTGAATTAGATTTTAAAACTGCTACAGCCATTGATCTTGCTGGTCGTGATGTGAAAGAAGCGGTTCAAACTAGTGTATATCCAAAAGTAATCGATTGTCCTACGGAGAGTAAAGTGTCTGCAGTGGCGAAGGATGGCATTCAACTTATGGCAAAGGCACGGGTAACGGTAAGAACAAACATTGAACAATTAGTTGGTGGTGCAACTGATGATACTATTATTGCCAGAGTTGGTGAAGGTATTGTGAGTGCAATTGGTTCTTCATTAAATTATAAAATTGTATTAGAAAATCCAGACGAAATATCCAAAGCGGTATTAAGTAAAGGATTAGATTCAGGTACAGCATATTCTATTTTATCCATTGATATTGCAGATGTAGATGTGGGTAAAAACGTAGGTGCTCACCTTGAAGCCGATCAAGCTGAAGCAGACAAAAAAGTAGCACAAGCCAAAGCTGAAAGTCGTCGTGCCATGGCAGTTGCAGCTGAACAAGAAATGAAAGCTCGAGTTCAAGAAATGAGATCAAAAGTTATTGAAGCCGAAGCAGAAGTACCTAAAGCCATGGCTAATGCCTTTAATGAAGGTAACCTTGGAATTATGGATTATTACCGAATGCAAAATATACAATCAGATACTGAAATGCGAACCTCAATCTCAAAAGGAGATGAGGATACCAAAGCTAAATAGTAATTAAGTACATCAATATTTAATATGCCACTTGCATTTAATGTAACTATAATGTTTACTGACATTGTTGGTTATAGTGCAATGGTTGGTAAAGAAGAGTCCCATGCTTTAAAATTGTTAGAGGAACATAATAAAACAATTGAACCTGTAATTTTAAAGTTTAATGGAGAAATAATTAAACATATTGGCGATGCTATTTTTGCTAAATTTAAGAATCCTGAAGATGCACTCAATTCCTCAATTGAGTTTCAGCAAAAGTTTAGAAAAAGAAATTCAATTTCCCAACTTAAAGATAAAATTTTAGTACGAACAGGTATACATATCGGTGAGGTTATAGAAAAAGATAATGACCTATTTGGAAATTCTGTAAATATTTGTAGTAGAATTGAATCAATTTCAATGCCAGGTGGTATTGCCATTAGTTCAGATGTAAATCAACAAATTAAAGGTGAAGTATATAATAGAAGCTTTGGTTTTGTAAAATTAAAAAATATAAACAATCCTATTGAAATTATTAATATTTATCTTGATGAAGAAGACTATTTAAATGAATCTAAATTAAACTTTCAACAATCAATAATTGAACGTGGAATTAATGTTATAAATCCACAGGATTTAGATGTTCAGGAGATAATTTCCATTGGTCTCATGTATTTTAAAAATTTAGGAGAAGAGGGGGATGAGTATTTCTCCTATGGTTTGCAAAAACAAATTATAAATGAGTTAAAAATAATAGAAGATATCTACTCTCCATCACTAAATGAGTCGGTACAATATAAAGATTCAAATTTATCTATTTCTGATATTGCAAGAAGATTAAAGGTAAATAATATTCTTAGGGGTACAATCTTAGTTGAAAAAGAACAGATTTTTATTGATATAGAGTTAATTAGTATTGATACTGGAGAACAAGTTAATGCTGAAAAGTTTATAGGTAATAAAAATGCCATAGGAAATTTAACTTATCAAATCATTTTATTTATACTCACTCCTTTTGATGTAGAAATTCCATCTCGTATTTTAAATTTACAAAAGATTGAAAAATCAAATAATCAAGAAGCTATAGAGAGTTATTTGAAGGGCTTTCAAACGATGGAACTTGCCAAATCGAATGATGATTTATTAAAAGCACAGGAATTATTTGGAAAGGCTTATGAAATAGATAAAGATTATATTGATGCGAGAGCTCAATATGGAGTTATTTCGAGCAAATTAGGTGAATTTGATGAAGCTGAATCAATTTTAAAAGAGGCGTTAAACATTGCAGAAAAAAAGAATGATGAAGATTCAAAATCAGTTGTTTTTAATTTATTAGGCTTCATTTATAATTCGTGGAATAAATACGAACAAGCCCAATCTATGTACGAAAAAGGCTTAAAAATTCAATCTGCAATAGGTGATAGGGTACTTGAGACAAAAATGTTGAATGGAATCGCTGGTTCCTTTAATGGTATAGGAGATTATAATTCAGCAAAAGAATATCAAATGCGATCTATTCGAATAAAGGAAGAGTTAGATGATGATCATTTACTTTCCTTTTCATATGCGTCAATGGGTAACACTTATAAAATTAGGCATGATATATCTAAGTCAAATGAGTGGTTTTTAAAGGCATTAGGAAAATTTACTGCATCTAAAAATGAGTTCCAAAAAATGAAAGTACTCATTTTACTCTCTAGTAATAACATTGAGTTAGGCAATATAGAAAGTGCCAAAAGATATAATGATGAAGCAAAATTTATTAGTAGAAATTTTGATGATCCACTTCTACTTGGTTTTATTTTGGTTAATGATTGTAAATTAAATTTATTAGATGATAAAACAGATGAGGCACTAGATAATCTTTTTGATTCAATTGATAATTTTCAAATAGTAGATTCTAGAACATCAATTATTAACTCACTATATGAAGTATGTTTAATTTATATTTTAGATAATGAATTTAATAAGCTAAGACGGCACCTGAGTAAAGCTATACGTTTGATTAAAAAATATCAAGTTTCTAAATATGCTTTAAAGTTTTCAATTCTTGAATTAATTTTAGATATTACTGACGATGATATTGATGTGGATAGAATTAATGCCTATAAAAATGATTTAGGTAAGTTAAAGTCCAATGATTTTTATATTGAGTGGTGGCTTTTAGCCAAATGCTATTTAGAATTAGGAGATGATAAAAAAGCAAAGTCATCTCATCAAAAATCAAAAAAACAATTAGAGTTTTTTTCACATTATAATTCTGATTCAGAAGATTCTAAAAGCTTTATAAAATATAACCATTTTAGTAAACTAATAAATTCTAAACTAAAGCCATTTAGTGAGAATAGTGATAAACCTAAATTATCATTCTGTCCAGCGTGCGGACAAAAACTACAAGAGAGTTTTGCATTTTGTGGTGCCTGTGGACAAAAATTGACTTAAATCACAGTTTTCCCTTCTATTAAGAAAATATATTTTTTTTCATTATATTATTTTATAAATTGCAATCTACTTTGTAACAGATTGTTACATTTTATATAAGAGTTCTTTGTAAAAATGGAGTGTTTAAAATGTATTTGAGAAAATTAATTATATTTTTTATAAGTTTTACAGCTGTTTATGCTGGATGCAATAATGATCAGGCATGTAATTTTGACCCTTCTCATTCAGATGATGATGATTGTTTTTTTGTTTATGGTTCTCATGCATGTGAAGATAAACAAGGTGGTATTTGTGTAGATGTACAAACTTGTCTGGATATGGCTACATGTGGAGCTAATATTAATTTGCCACAAACACCTGCTCCTGCAAACCTAAGAAGGAAGGTATCAAAGCCAGTAAAAATAAGAAGAACTGATGATAATAATGGTCATGAAATACCACAATTTTCAAGTTCAAATTCAGGATTCGAAGAAGGTATTGAAATTGATTTTTCTGAAAGGAATTGTTCTAATGGTGATGATACTATAGAATTAGTTGGACTAACAATAGGTGCAGGAGTATCAAATGGAAACAATGCTTTATTTGCTACAGCTTCTCCAGGGAATTCAATAAGTGCACTTACGATAAGCGGTTGTGAAATCGATGGAAACATTGGTACTAGGCAAGATAGAACTAGAGCAAATGCTGGTTTAAAAACAGGATCTTCTAATGTTGATATTAGCAGGTTGATAATTGTTAATTCTGAATTCAAAAACTTTTATACAGCTATAGAATATTTAGGTTTAGGAAGTGATGTATCTCATACTATAGGAGGAAGTACAAATAATGGCAATATCTTTGAAGAGAATACTGTCCACTTTAGTTATCCAAATTTTAATATAAATGCCTCATCAAATTTTGATGCATCAAATAATTATTGGGAAGGACATAGTGGGGGAATAGATGCTGGTAATTCAACATTGTTTGATATAGGAGGTTTTCAGGGAAGTTCTAATCTCTTTACTTCAGATTTATTTCAGGATAATTTTGGTCAATGGGCAACAAGTAGTAGCCTAAATAATTTTATAGGTCAAAACTATCATATTACACTTGATGCATGCTATGATGGACAAGGGTGTCCTGACAATCCGTCTGATGATGATTATTATTGGGGTGGTAATACTCAACCAAGTGATTGTGGGGGGACATTTGAGGATGAATGTGATGAAGCTCTTGGAGAAGACTGGGGGTATCAAGTTCATGAGTGTGCCGTTTGGGCTGTTATAAATTGCGGTTGGGATTCCGATTGGGATGTAGATTTGTGTGGGAGTTGTTATTGCTCAGGAAATACTCCAAGAAATGATGAACAATGTATAGGTAATGAAATCGATGCTATAAAATTTAGAGTAAATAATCCTGATTTATGTAAAGATGTTGGTTGTGAAGGTGAATGTAATGGGGGGCCGTTCCCGGATTGCCACGGATATTGTCCACAAAATACTCCCCAGGGAACTTGTGATGTTGTCGGTCAGGTAAATTTTTTAACTTTTTGTTATGATACTTGTACTTCTGATTCTTGTGGACATACTCAGGAAGATGATTGTGGTGTATGTGGTGGTTCTAATGATTGTGCCGGTTGTACTGATATTAATTCACCCTCTTATAATGAAAGTGCTACCGTGTGGGGAGGATGTGATTATGGATGTAGCGAGCATAGTGAATGTAGCGATGGATATTTTTGCAGTAGTTATGGCCAATGTGTAGAATATACTGATAATTTTTGTAATCACTATGAATGCTATGAAGGTGATGGGGATTGTGATGAAAATAGTGACTGTATTGGTGAAAATATGATTTGTAATAATAATTTAAATAATTGTGGTGATAGTTTTTATGAAAATACGGGGAATAGTGGTGGAGCTGATTGTTGTTGTTTAGATATGGATGGTGATACTGTTTGTGATAATGATCCAGATGATACTCACTTTAATTGTAATGAACATTCAGATTGTGAGAATGATGAATTTTGTTATTCATTAGGATATTGTGTACCACAAAATAGTGAATTTTGTGCAAATAATATGTGTTATGAAGGTGATGGCGATTGTGATGGAAATGATAATAATGGTGATTTTGGATGTGCAGAGGGATTGGTTTGTGGATCACAAAACTGTGGATTTGGAGGTGATTATTCGTGGTTGGGATGTTGTTGTGAGCCTGATACTGAAGGTTGCTGTACTACTGATGATTGTGGAATTTGTGATTATGATTCATCTAATGATAATTCTACTTGTTCCCAAGACTGTAATGGAACTTGGGGTGGAACTGCAGAGGAAGATGCCTGTGGTGTATGTGAAGGTGATAATTCAACATGTGATGATTGTTATGACCCCGATGGAGATGGTATAGGTATACCTAATGGTCCAAATGAATGGTCTGGAACTGGTTGTGGTTGTATAGGTCCAGATGCAGGTAATAATGGTAATCCTGAATTCTGTTTGGATTGTAATGGTGTAGCATATGGTTCAGCAGTTGTAGATGAATGTAATGTATGTGGTGGTGATAACACGTCATGTGCAGATTGTGCAGGCGTTCCAAATGGTAATTTAGTTGTAGATGAGTGTGGTGTATGTGGAGGTGATGAAAATAATGGTGATGATTTATGTAGCTGTGAAGTCAGCAATGATTGTATAAATTTGGCTACTGATGATATATATTGTAGTTCTCAAGGGATATGTACCACTTGGGATTGGTCTTATTGTTCGGAGGGGTCATGCGGTGAAGGTGATGGTGATTGTGACTCTGATGATGATTGTCAAGAAGGGTTGTTTTGTGGTGACAATAATTCAATATATTATGATATGATTGGTGCAAATCCTGATTGGGACTCTTGTTGTCTCCCCAATACTCAGGGGTGCTGTTTAATGGATGATTGTGGTATCTGCGATTATGATGTAACTAATGATAATTCTACTTGTTCCCAAGATTGTAATGGTGTGTGGGGTGGAATTGTATTTGACTCAGATAATGATGGTATATGCGATGATATAGATAATTGTTTAGATATTCAAAATCCACTTCAAAATGATGCAAATCAGGATGGTATTGGAAATGCATGCACCGATGATAATGATGGTGATGGTGTATTAGATGATGATGATTGTGCTCAAAATAATGCAGATATTTCTGATTTAGATTGTAATGGTGTTTGTGGTGGAATTGTATTTGACACAGATAGTGATGGTGTTTGTGATGATGTAGATAATTGTGTAGAC
>CAYQPE010000069.1:0-8708 GCA_964419445.1 uncultured bacterium | reverse complement strand
GTTTAAACAATGTGTTTACAATGCTTTTCTTTAACGCAATTTTATTTGTTGAATAGTTTAATTCATTGACCCATTTATTTAGCTTATCCATTCTAACAGAGGATTCATCTACTAAATCTAAAAATGATAAAATATCTGTAACATTCTTCAGCAGTGATTCATATTGCTCAGCAATAGAATATAGCAGTACTTCACGAACTTCATTTTTATGAATACCTTCATCTAATTGATTGTACCGTTTAAATCCCGTATCTAAGATACACAGTGAAATCACAACATCTGCAAATGGTTCTAATAGCCACTGCTCATTTTTAAAGTCTTGACCATATTTTAAAATTAACTCATTTAAAGTGTATGCCAATGTTGAACGAGAAAATTCTACTACCTCTGACTCTTTTTTTAGGGGTTCATCATCAGAAATATTTGTTTCAGGTATCCAATCCACTTCTCTATCAATAATTAAGTCACGAAGAGGAATATCTTCGAGGATAGCTTTTTTCAAAGTATAGCCACCAACAATCATTCTATTGATCTCATTCGTGCCTTCAAAAATACGATTAATGCGTTCATCTCTATACATTCCAGCCATTTCATATTCTTCAATAAATCCAGCACCACCTAAAATTTGAACCCCTTCATCAACATTATAAGCCAATGCTTCAGAACCAATCACCTTACAGACTGATGCCTCAATTCCATGATCTTCAACTGCTTTTTGAACATTTTTAAAATAATCGTTATCATTTTTATCAAAGCCTTCAAGTTGCTTATCAATGGACCCAGAAGTCATGTAGTTTACAGTATCAGCCTCCCAAGACTTGACCACCATTTTAGCCAATTTATTTTGCACCATTCCAAACTCTGCAATAGAACGACTAAACTGCTCTCTTTCAATTGCGTAATCTAGGGCTCCATTCATTGTATATTTTGATCCAGCAGCTGTAGTAACTCCTAGTTTATAGCGTCCAACATATAATACATTAAATGCAATAGGACCACCTTGACCCACTTCACCTAGTACATTTGCTACAGGAACTTTGCAATCTTCAAAGAAAAACGTTGTAGTTGAGGAACCCTTAATTCCCATTTTTTTCTCTTCTGCACCTACTACCCAACCATCACAATCTTTATCTAAAATAAATGCAGTATATTTTCCATCAACATTTGCAAAAGTAACACAAACATCAGCCCATGCACCATTGGTAACAAAAATTTTCTGTCCATTTAATAAATAATGTGTGCCTTCATCATTTAACTTTGCAGTAGTCGTACCAGAAAGGGCATCTGAACCAGCACCTGGCTCTGTAAGGGAATAACAGGCCATATATTCACCACTTGCCATTTTAGTAAGATATTTCTCTTTTTGCTCTTTATTACCATACCAAATAATAGGAAGTGAAGCGATACCTGTATGGGCTGACATCGTTACCATTATAGATGCACTTCTACCTTCAGATAAACAATCTGCAACGATACATGCCGTAGTTTTATCTAACCCTAAACCACCAAATTCTTCAGGTGCATCAACACCTAAAAATCCTAATTCACCCATTTCTTTAAAAATTTCACAGGATAAATCTTTATTTAACTCACTAAGTTCTTTATGTACAGGCAATATTCGATTTAACGCAAAATCTTGAGCTGCAGATTCGAACATTTTATGATCTTCAGAAAACTGTTCCCGAGAAAAAACATCTGCTTTGCCAATAGGAATAACTAAAAAACTTCCTCCACGACCTTCCAATCTATCCACAGTAAGGGGACTTGAAACAAATAATTGTTCAGTATCAGTCATCTTTTTTTCTTTTATTTCAGCAGTTTCATTCATATTCTTTCTCACTTCTTAATACTTTTTAAAATTAATTCAGTTGAATTTTCAATATACACTTCAGGTTTCAATTCATCTTCTCCAAAAATGCAAAACCAGTTTATTCCTTGAAATGTTGATAATAATAGCAATGCAACAGAAGTTGCATTTACCTCATTAAATTCGCCAGTTCTAATACCTTTTTGAATAACAAGTTCAAATAAATTTAACAATTTTTTGTACAGGGTTTTAGAGCGTTCACGAATCTCTAAATCTTGATTAGACAGTGCCCAAAATTCTACTTCTGCCAAAAAAACATTCTTCTTTTCCTTATAAACATCAATAATTGCTTTTGCGAAATCAATCAAGGTTTCAGAAGCAGTTCTATCACTTCCATTTCTACTATAAAAATCAGGAAAGCTATACACTTCCCAGTGATCAATCAAGGAAGCAAATAATTCTTTTTTAGAAGCATAGTGATGATAGATTGCTCCTTTACTTAATCCAGAAGTAGTTACAATATCATCCATTCTAGTATTTGCATACCCTTTAGCTACAAAAACTTCCATTGCAGCCTCCATAATTTGATATTGTCTTTCTTCTTTTGATTTATTTGCTGCCATAACACAGACCGACCAGTCGGTTTAATTTATGACATATTAGTTTTCAGTGAAAGTAAATTTATTTAAAACTTGTAAATAATATATTTATCGTCAGTTAGATATTTATCTTTAAGTCTAACTGGTAGCATTTGTATAGTTGGATATGGGAGTGCATTTCTTGTTTTATAATTCGAATTTAAAAATATGTTGAAATCCTTAACATATTGATTAATTAAAAAATTATACCGTTTTGCTGAAGCTTTATTTATAAAGGTTGAAAGTATGCCTCCACCCTCTTCTTCTGTACCAATTAAGCGAATTAAAATACTATTCTCTGGAATAGTCAATTGTAGCTCTATAAGCTTTTCCTCAATAATAGATAATTCACCAATAAACGAATCATATTCAGAATTGCTATTTTTAATTTTCTTTTTTCGTTTATTAAATTCACCCTTGCCTATACTCGGGAACACACTATACAGTGTTTTAAAATCATTTTTATCAACAATTTCACTAACTTGCATCGTTTCAATAGCATCCTTTGAATGTTTTACAATATTTGCATTAAACAATCCATTCACATCATGCAATTCTCGTTGAATTTGATCATTAATCTTTTCATTCAATTTTACATCTTTATTGTAAACTATTTTAATTTCGAGCAATTCAGTATTAAAATTATAATTTGTATTAAATCCATAATAAATGGGATCAACAATTTCATCAACTATAGTATTGTTTTTATCAATCATCAATGAAATCAGTCGATTTGTAAATAGGTTTATTCTCATCAATTCATTATCTATATCAGAATAATCTTTTTTTATAATGTATCGATTTTCTAAGTAAGTTGAATATTCACTCAATAAGCCTTGAATTTTTATATGTTTAAATCGACTTGCCAATAATTCAAAATCTTTATCAGATAAAATATAAGGATAATATTCTTTTTCAAACTGAGATAGACCTCCATGAAAAACTGCAAGAATCCATTCAGGATAAGCACTTAACCTATTCTCAACTTCAAACAAATATTCATCGACATCATCATATTTAATTTGGATGTAGTATGTTGCAGTATCATTTATGCGCCAAGCCATGCTATTTTGCTTAAAATAATAAAACATAGCACATGCAATTACAGTGATTGTAATTGCATATTTAATTAATTTTATATTCACAGTAAAACTTTTTCATTTTATTATTAATTTTCTGTGCAATATATTAGCAAACTTTTATAATTATCTAAGAGACATCATTGAAAAAATATATTCTATCCATTGATGCTGGCACAACTGGCATTACATTATTATTATTTAATAAAGATGCACAAGTTGTAAAAAAGGCATACTCTGAGTTTACCCAACATTACCCGAAAGCTGGATGGGTTGAACATGATGCTGAAGAAATATGGCAAACTACCCTATTACTATTTAAGGAAATTACCGATGATATTAGTATTTCTGAAATTGCTAGTATTGGTATAACCAATCAACGCGAAACTACTGTAGTTTGGGATAAAAACACATCTACCCCAGTTTACAATGCAATCGTATGGCAATGCCGACGTACTTCAGACATTTGTGAAGCCTTAAAAAACAAAGGTCATAGTAATTTATTTAGAGAAAAGACTGGTCTTGTCTTAGACAGCTATTTTTCTGGAACAAAAATCAAATGGATTCTTGACTATTTAAAAGAGTCTTCCCCATCTATTAGTTTTGAAGACCTTCACTTCGGTACAATTGATACATGGCTTGTGTGGAAACTAACCAATGGTAAATATCATGTAACTGATTTTACTAATGCTTCACGAACACTAATTTTCAATATACATAAAAAAGAGTGGGATGATGACTTATTAAAAATTTTAGACATACCTAAATCTATTTTGCCTCAAGTTCAGAATTCTGCATCTAATTTTGGACATACTTGTGGCAGTATCACCAATGAAGAAATACCTATATGTGGAATAGCTGGCGATCAACAAGCAGCATTATATGGTCAATTAGGCTTTAATGATGGTGACACAAAATGCACCTATGGTACAGGCTGTTTCATGTTAACCAATATAGGGAATAATCCCATTCAGTCAAATCATGGATTATTAACCACGCTTGCATGTGATAGTAAAGGAAATCCTGTTTATGCCTTAGAGGGTTCAGTATTTATTGGTGGAGCGGTTATACAATGGCTACGTGATGAATTAAAACTTATATCCCATGCAAGTGAAACTGAAGCTATTGCAACTTCAATTGAAGATTCAAATGGAGTGTATATAATTCCAGCATTTGTAGGTTTAGGTGCCCCATATTGGGATATGAACTCACGTGGATCTATTTTTGGATTAACACGAGGCACAAACAGGAAACATATTATTCGTGCAGCACTAGAAAGTATTGCATATCAAGTAAGTGATTTATATACATCCATACTTAATGATATAGATAGTAACTCCACATCTTTAAGGGTAGATGGTGGTGCTACACAAAATAATTTTTTAATGCAATTTCAAGCTGATATTTTGAATAAAGAAATTGTACGACCTAAAAATATAGAAACCACAGCATTAGGTTCTGCATTATTAGCTGGTCTGGGGTCAGGGTTTTGGAAATCTCCAAATGGATTTTCCAACATATTAGATATAGATAAAAAATTCAATCCATCAATCAACCATGAAGAAAGATCTCAAATGATATCTGGTTGGAATGATGCAATAAACAGAACATTAACGAAAGGATAAAGATGCCATCTTTTGATATAGTAAGTAAATTAGATTTACAAGAATTAGACAATGCCGTTAATATGGTAACTCGTGATATTTCAAATCGCTATGATTTCAGGGGAAGTAGTACCAGCATTACATTAAACAAAGGTGAAAAAAATATAAAAATTGAAGCTGATAATGAAATGCAAATTAATGCAGTTAGAGATATGCTTGAAAATCGTGCTATAAGTCGAAACTTATCTATAAAGATTTTTGACTATCAAAATGAAGAAGCGGCATCAGGGATGTCTGTAAGGCAATATGTAAAATTAAGAGAAGGTATTGGCAGCGAAGATGCTAAAAAAATCAATAAATTAATTAAATCGCAAAAATTAAAAGTACAATCTCAGATACAGGGTGACCAATTACGTGTAACTGGTAAAAAAATAGATGACTTACAAGCAGTTATCAGCACCGTAAAAGATGCTGACATTGACTCACCACTTCAATTTATAAATATGAAAAGCTAGTTACTTTCCGTATTTCTTTTTACCACTATATTTACGCTTTCTACTCGTTGAACGTACACTGGTTATTCTACCATTTTCTAAAGTTATAGTCACAGAAGCTAGGCGTTGTGTGAAGAGATCTTTATTCTGTGTTGTTGCAATAATAGTTACACCGTCATAATTACTTTTACGATATAGTGTCTTAATAAGGTGGCTCAAATTGCTCTTGCTTAAATGCTGTTCAATTTCATCTATTAATAATACTTTAGTGTCTGCAGCAATATTAGCAGATAAATACACCCATCGGAGTTCTCCAGGAGATAATTCTCGCATCTTTCTATCCAACAAATGTTCAATTTCCATTTTTCTACATATATCTTCAAGCTTCTTATTTACATCTGTAATATGTGAATATTGATTAATTGTCTTCCGAAGAAATTTTGCAACGGTCCCCCATGGTGCTTTAATGATTTGAGGAACAAGTGCTACTTGATCATTGTATTCACGCTTTGAGTATGATGAAAGCTTCTTTTGCTCATATTTACAGTCACCACCCTTTGCATTTGTATTGCGGGCTAAAATATCGATTAAAGCTGTTTTTCCAGAACCCATGTTACCATCAATTACATAAGTAGCCCCTCTATGGACTTCAAACTTTTTGATAGTTAAAATATTATTTTCTTTCTTTTTTAATGAAACACTTTTAAATGAAAAAATTGGCTGTGGCATAATATTACCTTTATAAAATTTTAAAAAAATTACCTAAAATTAAATGTGATGTTTGAGATTTCCTCACCACACTATCTATAACATTTGCACCCATTTTTGAGCGCACTTCAACATATTTATTTATCACATCATGAGAGAATTCAGGATGAAACTGTACTCCAAAAGTTTGTTTTCCAATTTGATATCCTTGAATGCCCATTTCATTTTCAGCAGTTATATAAGCCCCTATTGGCAATTTACTTACTACATCTTTATGTGAATTATAATAGTAGTCATTCTCAATTATTTTATCAAAAATAACTGATTTACTATCAACTATTTTTAAGGGATATGACCCCAATTCCCACCCTTTAGGATTTTTCTCAACCACTCCACCTAAAGCTTGTGCAATTAATTGATGCCCGAAACAAATACCTAAAATTGGCTTCTCTGTTTCATGGGCACGTTTTATGGCCTCTTCCAGTTCTACAATCCATTCCAAATCTTCATAAACAGATGCAGAACTTCCTGTAATAATCCATCCATCACCTTCATCAAATGTAGGAATTTCACTTTTATAAGCATCTACTGAAGTAAATCTTATATTCGAATTATTACTGGCATATTTAATCCATTCAATAGCATGACCAAACTCATTTCTTACCTCATCAAGCCCAGGTTCACAACTAATAATAATTACATGCTTCAAGAATTTGCCCAATTATTTTTTTCATTATAAAAATCACAAACTCCAGTTAACTCACATTGGTTGCATTGGGGATTAAATGCAGTACACATTTCACATGCTAATTTATGTAGATTATAGAATAGAAGGAATGAACGGCCAAATGGTGTGAAATTTGACATATCTATTGAGGTTTTAGAATTATCATCAGATTGAACAACACCTATACGGTATAATATCCGTGTAGAGTGTACATCACTAATAAAAATTTCATTGTAGTCCACCATTGATTTTATATCATCAATAATATCTACATTATCCATCTCAACCAGAGCGCCTACAGAAGAAGAATTTGACTTAAGTCTATTATTAGATAAATAACTATCTAACCAAGCTTCTTTAGAGAGATTATTAAACTCTCCATTTTCTGCGGCAAAATGGGTTATCAAATATGTAATTTTGTCTTGTCTAACCATTCATTCATGAATGGCACAAATTGTAATTATTAAAGATTCTCTAAATAATGTTCAGCATCTAATGCAGCCATACAACCACTTCCAGCAGCAGTTATAGCCTGCTTATATAGTGTGTCTTGGATATCACCAGCTGCAAATACACCATCAATGGATGTTTTTGAAGAATCAGATTTTGTTAATATATATCCCTTATCATCTAATTCTAATTTACCATTTACCAATTGAGAATTTGGTGTATGTCCAATTGCAATAAATACTCCATCACAAGCTAATTCTGACTTTTCACCGTTTACTGTATTTTCCAGCTTTACCCCAGTCAGTCCACCGTTTTGTGGGTCACCAACCATCTCCGTAATTGTAGAATTCCAAAGTACATCAATTTTAGAATGATCTAATACTCTTTCTTGCATTATTTTGGATGCTCTAAACTCATCTCGTCTGTGTACAATAGTAACTTTACTTGCAAATCGAGTAAGATATGTTGCTTCTTCCATAGCTGAATCACCACCACCTACAACAAGTATTTCCTTATCTTTATAAAAGAAGCCATCACATGTTGCACACGCAGAAACACCAAATCCCATGAGTTTAGATTCAGATTCTAGTCCCAGTAGTTTTGCTGATGCACCTGTGGCAATAATAATAGTTTCTGTTTCATGAGTATTATCACCAACCGTTACTTTGTAAGGTTTGGATGATAAATCAATGGAATCTACATTTTCAAATTTAGTTTCAGCACCAAAACGTTGTGCTTGTTTTCTAAATAATTCCATTAACTCAGGACCCATTACACCATCAGGAAATCCTGGATAATTTTCAACATCCGTAGTAATGGTTAACTGACCACCAGGTTGAATGCCTTCAAAAACTAAGGGTGATAGATTGGCTCTTGCTGCATAAATTGCAGCAGTTAATCCTGCTGGACCTGAACCAATAATAATTACTTTTTGTGCCATTTATATCAACTTATCTAATAATGAAGAAATATCCGATTCAGGAACATTTCCAACAACTTGTTCTTTTACAGAACCATCTGCAAAAATCATTACATTTGGAATACTTCTCACACCATATTTTTGAGCAATAGCAGGGCTATGATCTACATTCAATTTCCCTACAGTAACTTTACCATTATATTTTTCAGCAATACTATCTATGGTTGGTGCTAACATTTTGCATGGTCCACACCATTCTGCCCAAAAATCAACTACAACAGG
>CAYQPE010000068.1:0-9258 GCA_964419445.1 uncultured bacterium | reverse complement strand
TTTTCAATGCACTTCCTGAAGATATAATTTTTTATGGATGCACCGATTCCAATGCCTGCAATTACAGTTTAAGTGAAAATCAAAATTGTATAAATAATGTTGAAAGCTGTATCAATGACGGAAGTTGTTTGTATAATGACTGTGATGGAATTTGTGGAGGTACTGCTCAAGAAGATATTTGTGGGCAATGCAACGGAAACGGCCCTGAATTTGAATGTATTGATGGAAGTATTAAATGTTTAGCTACAGGATGTGAATATATAAAACCATCTTCAAATTACCCCAATCCATTTTCTGATGAAACTTCAATAAAAATATTATTAAATGAAAATGATTTTGGTACTCTTGAGATTTTTAATATTCTTGGTGAAAAGATTGATATTGAGTATTGGAGCGGTGAATCAGGAGAAGTGATTATTACATGGAATAGTCATCATATCCCTGTGGGAATTTATCTTTATAAATTGTCATACAATTCAGGACTATCTGTTTATGGTAAAATGACTAAATCGAATTAAGGATAAGATTTACGATACTCACAATATCTAAAATATTGATGATGCCATCATTATTATAATCAGCTGCATCAACCCATTCTAAATTCCCTAATACAATATTTACAGTTGAAACCACATCTAATATGTTGATGATGCCATCATTATTCACATCACCCAGTAGTATATTATCCAAATAATCTAAAGGATATTTTTGTGCACGGGCAATCCAGTATCCTGAAATTGAAGAATCATAAGTATAATCCCAAAGGATCTCTCCTGAGGAACTTACTTCAATTAACCTCGATGCATGAGTTTGCGTTATTAATGTATTTCCATTTTCTAACCGAAATGCGCCTCCTTGCATGGGTGTAGTAAAATCATTGGAGTATTCCATTTCTAAATCAAATGGACCATATACATTATTAATTTCTATTTCATAAATGCCCTGCTCATTAAGGGGTGGGGTTATCTCTAACACTGCAGATTCATTCCCTGAATGGAAATTATTAAATATAATTAAATTCCCCTCACCAGGATAACCATCGGGAACCCAGTTAACACCATGTTGTGCATTTAAAATTTGATGAGAAGCATCTTCGCTATGATAATTTGCGGGATTCCCCCATCGATACAAAATATCCCCTCCCATCCCTGAGTTCCCACCTGAATGAGATGCTGCTTCTTCTATTGTAGTACTATGATCAATAATATAAATTTCATTTTGGATGCGTGATGAAATGACAATTTGGTCTAATAATTCATTATAATCAATTGCATTTATATGCATCCAATCTGCATTCGCTCCTTGAGGACCTCCTGCATTATTCCCAACACTTCCGCAATTTATATCAAATAATTCAGGATGCTGTGAGATTACCCCATAATTTGGCAATTCAGAATCAACATCCTGTACCAAATGATCCCACAAATGCCATTCCCATACAATTTCACCGCTATATGGTTCGTATTCTAAAATTGCAGTAGACCACATTTGATTCAATGTATTACTTATAGATTCTCTCCCCAGAGCAAACGCTTCCTCTGCTGATTTATTTTCCCATGCAATAATCAAAATATTGCCGTTAGGTAGTGGCTCTACATCATGATGATGTTGATACTGCTCATTTGATATTATGAGTTCCCACAGTATTTCACCATCCCAATCTATTCCTTGAATTCCCCCACCAACTCCACCTGCATCCATTGTAGGAAATTCAACTCTAAAGGGATAAATGAGCGTACTATCTGGAAGTAAATATGGCATACTGGCTGGGCCTCTTTCGTGATTCCATGTATGAATAAAGTTCCCATCTACATCCATTAAATAAGTATTTGCTTCACCACCAGAGGTGTAGGGTGAAAACAGTACATTTCCTTCACTAATTTGAGGGAAAAGTATATTTATAAAAATTGTAAGAACTATTGGTTTGATATTCATTAGTTATCCAATATCACATTTACAATGCTTACAATATCTAATATATTAATATTACCATCGCTATTATAGTCTGCAGCATCTACCCAATCTAAATTGCCCAACACTATATTTACGGTGGACACAACATCTAAAATATTGATAACTCCATCATTATTTACATCACCTAGCAATTCACCAGTATGCAGATAATCTATGGGATATTTTTGTGCACGTGGGATGTTATTAGAATTCCCAATATATGTATAATCCCATTGTAAAATACCATCTGAATCTACTTCAAAAATTCGTGTGCTATTGGCATCGGTAATAAGTGTATTCCCATTGCCTAATCTAAATGCACCAGATTGCCTATCAGATTGAAAATTATCATAGAATATCCAACTGGCTTCGGTGGGGCCAAACATGCCGTTTGAATTCAAATCATAGCATCCTTCATTATTAAGGGGAGTTTCCCATTCCATAACTGCAGATGTAAATGAAGTATAAAAATTGTTAAATAAAATTACATTCCCACCACCAGGATAATTTGAAGGAATCCAGTTTACTGAATGCTGATCATCTAATTGCTTATTACTTTCATCACCATGCCCATAATTTTGTGGATTACCCCAACGATATAAAAAATCTCCACCTTTTCCACAGTTTCCGCCTGAATGACTTGCCGCCTCTTCAGTTGTAGTGTTATGATCAATTATAAATATTTCATCATGATGACGAGAGGATACAATAATTTGATCTAACGCTTCATTATAATCTATAGCATTTAAATGAAACCAATCTCCATTCCCACCACCGACTTCACTTCCTACGGCACCTCTATTTATATCAAATTTTTCAGGATGTTCTGATATCACTCCATAATTAGGTAAATCTGGATATTCATCTTGAATTAAATGATCCCACGCATGCCATTCCCATACTACATTGGCTTCATTATTTGGTAGCGGTTCAATTTCTAATATTGCAGGTGGCCATGCTTGATTTATAGGATTGTTTATCTCAATTCGACCCAGTTCATACGCTTCATTGGCTGTCTTTTTTTCCCATGTAAGTACAAGTATATTTCCATTGGGTAGTGGCTCCACATCATGATGCTGTTGATATTGCGAATTTGCAATCTGATAATCCCATAATATATTTCCATTCCAATCGATAATCTGGATTCCTCCACCTACACCGCCAGCCACCATAGAAGGGTTTTGTACGACATAGGGATAAATTATAGTACTGTCTGGCAAAAGATATGGCATACTTGCGGGCCCTCTTTCATGTTCCCACTGATGAATAATATTTCCATAGGTATCAAGAAGATGTGTGGATGTACCTGTACCTGCAGCATACGGTGTAAAAATAGTAAAACCTTCCCATACCTCACCTCTAACGATGAATATAAATAATATCAATATGAGAAATTTTCTATACATTGATTAGCTACCAAGAATTACATTTACAATACTTACAATGTCTAATACATTAACAATGCCATCTCCATTAAAGTCTGCAGCAGGAGTAAATTCAGCCATACCTAATACAATATTTACTGTACTTACTACATCTAGAATATTGATTAAACCATCGTCATTCACATCACCAGGAGTATATGAAGCTGAAAAGTAATCAATGGGATATTTTTGTGCACGAGCTATCATTTCAGAATTCCCAGGATGATAATAATTCCATTCTATGTCACCATCAGCATTTACTTCTATAATTCTTGTGCTATTTGCATCTGTGATGAGAGTATTACCATTACCCAATCTAAATGCACCAGATTGTACATTTGAATGAAAATCATTTGTATATATCCATAATGGTTCATCAGGGCCAAAGGTATCACCATTTAATTCATAGCATCCATCTTCGTTAATTGGAGTTTCCCATTCAAAGACCGCTGAATTATTATTTGAATAGCTATTATTAAATAAAATTAAATTCCCACCACCAGGATAACTTGATGGGATCCAATTTACTGAATGTTGGTCGTCTAATTGTCGGTCAGAAGTGCTTCCTTGTCCATAATTTTGTGGATTTCCCCAACGGTATAGAAAATCACCACCTTTACCACAATTTCCACCTGTATGACCTGCTGCCTCTTCTGATGAAGTACTGTGATCGATGATAAATATTTCGTCATGATGGCGAGATGAGAATGCAATTTGATCTAATTCTTCATTATAATCGATTGCATTTATATGAAACCAATCTCCGTTGGCGCCACCCGGCCCACCGCTACTCCCTGCATTGCCTTCATTGATGTCAAAAAGTTGAGGGTTCTCTGATGGATCACCATAATTGGGATAACTCGCACTTACATCTTGGATTAAATGATCCCATAAATGCCATTCCCAAACAATATTTGCATCGTTTGTTCCTACAGGTTCTAATTCAAAAATTACTTCAGACCACATTTGATTAAGTGGATTATCGATAGTTTGTCGTCCCATTGCATAAGCCTCAGTAGAAGTTTTCTTTTCCCATGCAACAACAAGAATATTCCCATTGGGTAATGGATGTACATCATGGTGGTGCTGAAAGTTTTGATCAGAAACTTCAAAATCCCATAAGATATTCCCATCCCAGTCTAAAATTTGAATACCTCCACCTACTCCACCTGAAACCATGGTGGGATTAGAAACTTGATATGGATAAAGAATAGTACTATCTGGATATAAATAAGGCATGCTTGCAGGACCATTACTGTGTGACCACGTATTAACAGTACTTCCATCAGTATCTAATAAATATGATGTAGTACCAAATCCCGCTTGTTGCGGAGTAAATATAGTATATCCTTCCCATACCTCTGAAAATGATACACTAAAAAATAATACAAAAATCAATGTCTTAAACATGTATTCTCCCTCTAATCAATGTTAAATTTTACAAGGTTTTAATCACGTAATTTTGTAATAAATTGTAAAATAATGATACTTTTTACAGTCTTGATGACAAACCTAAATTTAAAACGTTAACTTTATGCCAAATTAACTGTCAAGAGTCAGTTAGCAAAAAAGAAATATAGAAATAAATGAAAATATCTACACGTAAACGACTGTTTACGGCATATAAAATTATAGGTAACAATTTTAAGACCTGGATTTCCCCTATTTTTACGGGCATTATTTTAGTCTTTCTTAAAATTTTTGTATTTTTAGGATTGGCTTTAGATTATCTATTTTATCCAAAATTCCGAAAAACTTCCCTTACAAAGCCTATTGTAATTGTGGGAAATCCTCGCTCAGGAACGACATTTTTGCACAGATATCTTATTAATAATGGAATTGGTACTGGTGGGCAATTATGGAAATTATTATATCCATCATTAGTTTTACAAAAATTGGTTACTCCATTTTTACCAATTCTAGAAAAAATTAGTCCAACACGGCATCATTCTACCGTAGCACATAAAACCAGTTTACAGTCAATAGAAACAGATGATGCATCCATATTTTTTAGATTTTTTGATGGCTTTTTCCTTTATGGATTTATCATGTCATGGGCTGAAGAGGACTTGTTCCCTTGGTTTGACCCTAAAAAACGAAATACTGCAAAACGAGACTATACATGGTTAAAATCAATTTGGACACGTTCAATAGTTTCAAGTAATCGTGATAGATATATTGGAAAATTGTTTTCAGTAAGTGCCAATGTACCCCAATTTTTAAATGAGTTTCCTGATGCTAAAATACTTTATATGTTAAGAGACCCTCTCAGTGTTATTCCATCTGGATTAAGTTTAGTAACCGGTGTTTTAGATAAACGTTTTGGATTTTGGAGCCTACCCAAAGATCGACAGCAGCATTTTATAAATCGTTTATACCATGCACTTATTGAATTACAAATTCGATTTACAATGGATTGGAATAATGGGAATATTGATAAAAATAGAGTAATGATAGTAAAATTTGATGATTTAATGAATGATTTTGACACACTCATGGCTGAAACGCTACAATTTGTTGATTATGAACCATCTAAAGAATTTTTAGAAGAAATTAAAACTACGGCTGAAAAGCAACGATCTTTTAAAAGTAAACATCAATATGATTTAAGCAAATTTGGAATTACTGAAGAACAAATAAAGAACGATGCTAAACTAATTTATGATACATTTTTTACAGAATAAATTTTTATTACTCATATTATCTTCATTTCTTTTTTCTGTTAATATTCCTTTAAATATGGAAGATGAAGAGTGGAATTCTCTCCAAGATGAAAATATTAAAATATCATGGATAGAGCATGATGGATTTCCTTTCTGTAAAGCCACAGCTGTATTTCAACATCCTCAACAGGAGATAAAAGTTCTGCTAGAAGATAAAGAAAACTATTATAAAATTTTTGATAGAATTGAATATTCACATCCCATTACTAAAGATATAGTCCATATAAAATTAGATATGCCATTTCCATTTTCTGGACGAGATTATATTGTAAAATATGAATATTCAAAAATGGACTCCACTGAAGTTTATACATTTAATGCAACAAACGAAGTGAAGATTAAGGTAGATGAAGATTATGTTCGTTTGATTCATGCTGCTGGTGCATGGATTATTTCACCACTAAGTGATTCAACTACAGAACTTACCTATATTTGGAATGGCGAGTTACGAGGTGATTTTCCCAATTGGGCACTAAATAAAGCATGGATAGAACAAGGCAATGAAGTATTAACATGGTTAGACGACGCACTTCAATAATTTTATATTTTATATGGGGTATTTTTCTACTATCAACCTCACCTGTTTATTCTCAAGTTGCTTTTGATTATAACGGCAATGTATTGTTTGGTACTATAAATCGAACATCTGATGCCAGTTTAATTAAAGTACCCTTTAGATTTTTAAACTTAAAATCTATTGCAGAGTTTGAATCATTATCTCTACACAGTAATTTAGCACTTGAAGTTTCATTAAGTGATAAAACCATGAAAGTTGATAACAGAGAATTCTACTTAAGTTGGTACCCTGATTTTGGTGAGTTTAGATTTGGTAAACAAATTAATAGTTGGGGCGTGGGTTCAACCAATAGTCCCATGGATATTTTATCACCAATTAACTATTATTATTTCTTTTCACGTGGAATAGAAAAAAATATAGGTACACTATCATTGGCAATGGATGTTGATTTTTGGGGAATAAAACTGGGAGCAGTAATACTTCCGCAACACCATATACATGAGTTGCCCATTGATGACCCTGAAATGCCAATATCAATAGATAATCTTCCAAAAAAAATGATTTTTACATCCGTAGAAAACCCATTGCAATATGGAATTTCAATTGAAAAAAATATTTATGATATTGACCTAACTCTATCTTATTTCTCTGGTTATGACAAATTAATGACTTTTTTTGGTGCTAATTTATGGGGAAATAATAGGACTCAAGATCCTGGATCGGCATATATTGATACCGTTTTAAGTTTTAGAAGTACCAAAGTAATTGGTGCTGGAGCTTCTTCTTTTTTAGGAGATATGACAATAAAATCTGAATTTTCATTTTTCAAAACAGATGATAATATAGATAAAAGAGAGAATATACATCGTCATTTCACCGGAACTATTGATGATGTGTGTGACCCAATAGATATAGCTGCAGGAGGCTGTGAAGAGTATTTATTAGAAAATCTCCCAGTTGGAACCAGTGCAGATTACTATCAATTTTTAGTTGAAGCAGAAATTCCCCTAATTTGGGATATCCAGTTGACAAGTCAATATTTAAAATATAAGCTACTCAATATTTCAAGTGGGTTTGACCCTGCAATTAGTATCGATGAATATATTAATCTCACGCCCACAGATAATTTTATTCCGGGATTGGGATCTTCAATATTTATGTTTACCATGCATGATTATGAAAAAGGACCCAATGGGGAAACTGTATTATACCTTCATGATTCATCTGTTTTATATCTTAATTTGAAAAAGTTCTTATTAGACCATACACTAGAGGTAAATATTCGAACCTTTAAAGATTTACTTAATAAAGGTCAACTTTTTGAATTAGAAGGTAAATATACAATTTCTGACCAATTGGATATGGCATGTGCAATCAATAGAATTACTGGTAACAAACAATTTAATGATTCATACATGTTTAATAGTATGGAAAATTTTTCACATATTCGAGTTGAGTTAAAGTATAGTTTTTAATGAAAAATATAAAAATAACAGGTTATGGTTATTATCTCCCTGAAACAATTGAAACTTCTGCTGAAATTGCACCCAAAATTGGAAAATCAGAATCTTGGATAATATCTCGTACGGGTATAAAAGAACGTCGTAAATCCCTTTTGGATGTGGATGAAATGGGGGCAATCGCAGCGCAGAAAGCTCTCAATAGGAAAACTCCTGATTTAATACTCAATGCTTCAGGTGTACCCAAGCAAACAATTCCGGATACCTCTACATTTATACAATCTAAACTTGGATTTGAAGGAATACCTTCGTTTAGTATTCATGCTACTTGTCTTTCCTTTTTAGTGGCATTAAAAACTGCCTCAAATTATATACATAATGGTGATTATGAACGTATCCTTATTGTATCTTCAGATAGGGGTACACGAGGACGAAATTTTAACGAACCTGAAAGTGCAGCACTATTAGGCGATGCTGCAGCAGCAATATTAATAGAGCCTTCAAATAATGATAATGGATTAATTCACTGGAATATGAATACATGGCCCAAGGGGGCTACATACACAGAGGTTAAAGGTGGTGGTACAAATAAGCATCCCCAAGATTCACATACTACTGATGCAGATAATCTATTTACAATGAATGGCCCTATGATTTATAAAATGGCACGTAAATATGTGTATTCTATGATTCAAGATGATTTGAAAGAAGTGGGAGTAAAAAAATCTGATATCAAATTGGTAATTCCCCATCAAGCATCAGGGTTGGCAGTAAAAGCCTATACTAAATATGGTGAATTTACATCTGAGCAAGTGATGGATATAATAGGTTATACTGGAAATTGTGTAGCTGCATCCCTTCCTTTGGCGTTGGCTTTAGCCCATGAAGAAGGAAAATTCAATGAAGGCGATTTGGTATATCTTATTGGGACAGGTGCAGGACTTTCAGTCGCATCTGTACTGTTAAAAATTTAGTTATTTTAGCAATACCATTTTTTTGATAAATATTTTATCCCCAGCAGTTAATTTATAAATATAAATCCCTGTTGGGACATTAACTCCCCTACTATTTTTGGAATCCCACTTGGCTGAAAAAATTCCTGCTTGTTGAATACTATTCACCAATTGTTTTACCTTTTCACCACGCAAATTATATACGGAGAGCTCAATATTGCTTATTAC
>CAYQPE010000067.1:0-9913 GCA_964419445.1 uncultured bacterium | reverse complement strand
ATAACAGATGCGTGACAGTGTAGGCATGAGCCTGTTTGAGGCTTTGTTTGTCGTTCAGACTGTTCTTGATCTTCTAACATGTATGCATGACCGCGTCTATCCCTATAATCAATTGAAAATGCATAACCTTTAAACATTCGCTTTAACCATGGGTCACGATCAATTTTCTGTTCAGGTAGTGCCTCACTTCCACCATGTCCACCAAATCGAGTTCGTGTTGTTTCAGCGTTAAGTTTGTATGAATCATATTGCTTTGGCCAATTCAATCCCCATTTTGCTGCATCGGTATCATCTTCAGTAACTTTTACTAAGTTATCATATTTATTCTCTGCCTCTGATTTACGACTATAAATATTATCAAGCAGTAAAATAGTTAATATACAGGAAATGAGTAAAAACAGTAATGTAGTGCCTTGCATCTTAGTAATATTCTTCATCGTAATTCCTTTCTATTAATGGGGGTGTATTTTCCAATACCAATTTGATTACCATGCCCTACGGATGCATGACAATGTAAGCAATCAGTATTTAACTGATGATGGTTATCAATAACTTCATCAACTAATTTTTTATGACATTGAATACAATTTTCTTGTAAGATAATTTTATTTTTATCCTTTAACATGATAGGTTCTGGGAAATTTTGAAATGTAAATCCTTTAGAATGCAGAAAGCCATTTTCTGCTTTAGCTATCCATTTTGGAATAAATTTGTGTGGAAGATGGCATTGAACACATGTAGCAGAAGTATGATGACTTGATTTTTGCCACGAGTCAAATTGAGGTTCCATAATATGACAATTTATACAAGCATTTGGATCAGCACTAAAATATGATGTCCCCTCTGCATAATTAAAGACAAATAGAACTAAGCCTATAAGTATACCCACAAGGATTGTAATAGTATAATTAAGCTTCATACGAATATTTATCTATATAATGTCTTAGTAAATAAATAGGATGATGGAATATGAGCCGTGGCCCAGAATATCTCATTACTTTTTTAATTTCATCCCGATAATATTTTTTATAGCAATGAATTGAGCAGTCTTCACAAACTGGTTTGTTTGTGGAATAAGGACATTTTGATAAGCGTTGAGTTGCGTATTCTTCTAAGTGTTTACAATTTCTACAAAGATTTATTGAATTATGAATATTATTACAATAAATACTATCATTTTTTTCACAGTATTAAGTTCGCGTTGTATTCGTGTGCGATGTAGATAGTCCGTATTTATTTTCATATGTTTCATCAATACATTTTATTTTCTGCAAAACTTACATATAAATATAAAAAGATATTAGTATCTTAATAAATAAATAGTTTAAATTTTCAGCAAGTTAATTTAAGGATTTTTAGGTATATAAAATGTTTTGGAAGGCGCAGACATTTAGTTATTTAAAAGGGATTGTATTCAATGCACTGCAAGAGAATACAAGTTTCCATAATCATAATATAATGGGATTGCCTGCAACGTTCTTAGATCCTGCAATTTTTCCTAATGATGCATCTTTTCTTACTGATGCGCCTTATATTAAATGTTTTATAGAAAATCCAAATCACATTGGACTTCATACAAACAGCGATTCATTGCCCACATTTAAAGGAACTCAAAAAATTGAAATCGATTTGCTTCGGATTTGTGCTGAGGAAATTTTTAGTGCAAATCATGGGGAGTATGATGGGTATATGGCACCTGGTGGTACAGAGTGTAATATTCAAGCAGTATGGATTTATAGAGAATATTTTAAAAATAATTTTTCAGCAAAAAATGATGAAATTGCAGTGATTTTTTCTGAGGATACCCATTATTCAGGATATAAAGCATGCAATTTATTACAATTGGATTATAAGATTTTACCTGTAAAAAATAGTACACGATTAATAGATATAGAGAAATCCCAGCAAATTTTACAATCATTAAAGGATGAAGGTAAAAAATATATTATTTCCATTGTTAATATGGGAACTACGATGTTTGGTTCAGTTGACGATATTGATTCCGTCACATCAGTTTTAAATAAGTTGAAGTTTAATTTTAAAGTTCACGTTGATGCTGCATTTGGGGGCTTTATTTACCCATTTACTAATCCAGAAAGTAAATTGAACTTTAAAAATCCCCAAATAGATTCTATATCAGTTGATGGTCATAAAATGATTCAAGCACCTTATGGCACAGGAATTTTTATAATTCGAAAAAATCTTATTGGAAATGTTTTAACCAAAGAAGCCAGTTATATAGAGGGTTTTGATTTTACATTGTGCGGTTCACGATCTGGTGCAAATGTAATTGCAACGTGGATGATACTTAATATTCATGGTTCTAAAGGTATTTTAAGTAAGATGCAGTCATTTATTGAAAAAACAGATTACATCTGTAATGAGCTTAATCAATTGGGTATACGCTATTTTAGAAATGATAATATGAATATTATTAGTATTCATGCTGAGGATGTTTCTAGTGATATATGTAAAGAATTCACATTGGTTCCCGATTCACATAAAGGGGATACTAAATGGTGGAAAATTGTAGTGATGGAGCATGTAAACTGGGATTTGATAGGACGCTTTTTATCAAAAATAAAAAAAGAAAAGTGTGATCGTATTGAAATCACTGCAGCTTGAGTTAAATAGAATAGATGAAATGGATAAAATAGAAGATACAGATAGAATATCACACGAAGAGTTAATTCAAATATTTAAACATGGCAAAAAACTCTTTAATGAGGGACTAATTCATGAAGCTCATATTGTGTGGGAAATGGTATGGAAAGAAGGTGACGAGGCACTGAGGAAAGAAATAAAAGGATTTATTCAGCTTTCAGGTGGTGTGTGGAATAACAAATTAGGTAAAGGTTCTTCAACTGCATATTTATTTAAAAAATCAATATTCAACTTAGAGCAATCTGTAATATTTAAAAAACTTGTTAATATTGATAGTTTAGTTGACCAAATTGCTATTGTGCTTTTGGAGAATCAAATGAATGGTACTTTCCCTAAAATTTTACGATTTAAGCTTTGAGTTTTTTTTCAAGTAAAGATGACTAATGAGAGTATGTTAAGAATGATTAAAATTTTAATTAAAAGTATATGAAACTGTCTATGACAGGTGAATATGCCATTATGGGTATGCTGTATCTTTCCAAACTACCCAATGGAAGTACTGTACAAATTTCACAAATTTCAAAAGAATGTAATATTTCAGAATCATTGCTTAGGAAGATTATTGTTCAATTAAAGAATGCAGGCCTTGTGTTTTCAATAAGGGGTAAAAATGGAGGTGTAATTTTAGCAAAGGATTCATCTGCTATTTCCTTACTTGATATTATTGAAGCTATCGAAGGGAAAATTTTCTTAAATAAGTGTCTTATAGCAGACAAGTTTTGTGGTCGAATTAAAAATTGTGCAGTTCATTCTGTATGGAGAAAAGTGCAAAATCAAATGAATGAAACATTAAATAATGTGAGCTTAAAATCGCTCAGTGAGGAAGAATTAATGAAAACTAAATGTAATGTAGGAGGCTAATAATGAACTTCGTTGAAGTTTTAAAGCATATTAAAGTCAAAATAGATAAAACCTTGACCAGTATTTGTGGTATATGGTTTTTAGATCCCCCTAAGGATGTATCATTAGACGGGTATAGAATTGATAATGTAATAAAATATACAGACAATGTAATACTATTCTATTTTAGTATAGTTGTTCTTCTTATGTTATACTTCATTGTTAAATACCGTTCACGTCCTGGCCATAAAGCTGAGTATGATAAAGGGAATAGTAAGAAAAATATCATTGTATCAGTGTGCTTGGGTATGATGGTTTTTTTAACTATTGATGTGGTTATAGAAGGAATGGCATTTAAGGATTTAAAGGAAGCTTTTTGGAAATTCCCTAAAGGTGAAAATGTAGTTAGGGTTGAAGTTATGCCTCAACAGTATGCTTGGAATTTTAGGTATACTGGATCCGATGGTGAATTTGCAACAGCTGATGATTTAATTCCAGCACAAAACACAATGCATATACCTGTAAACACACCCGTGGTAATTCAAATAGCCCCCTATGATGTAATTCATTCATTTTTTATCCCAAACTTTAGAGTAAAAGTAGATGCTACTCCTGGAATGATAAATACATTGTGGTTTCAGGCAACAGAAACAGGTGAATTCGAAATTGCATGTGCAGAACTCTGTGGTAACAGTCATTATCGTATGAAAGGGTTATTGATTGTTGATACACAGGAAGATTATGAAAAATGGTTAAATAGCCTTGAAGAAGAAGGTGAACCCGATGAAGATGATTGGGGAGATGATGAAGATGAAGGAATCCCAACGTATTGGGGCTGGTCTTGGAAGGAGTCAATATAATGTCAAATCTTAATAAAAAATCAATTTGGTCAGAGTATATATTTTCATTAGACCATAAGGTGATTGGTAAACAATTTTTATGGCTTGGAGTATTTTTCCTCATGTTTGGAGGGTTCCTTTCCATGCTTATGAGATGGTCTTTAACCGAAACTATGGAACCACTACCGTGGTGGCTTTTAGGTGATATTTTATATCAAAATTCCCCAGTTGGTGCAGGAATAATTGGTCCAGATGCATATAACCAATTATTTACCATGCATGGTACAATAATGATTTTCTGGGCAATTACGCCAATTTTAATTGGTGCATTCGGTAATTTTCTAATTCCATTGCAAATTGGAACTGCTGACATGGCATTCCCTAAATTGAATATGATTTCATTCTGGACAATGTTTTTAGCAAGCGTGGTTTTATTAGCATCCTATTTACTTCCAACAGGAACTGCTGCTGGTGGATGGACAGCATATCCACCATTGAGTACTCCCGTTGGTGGTATTCCCGGTTCTGGACAAGCATATTGGACTTTAGCACTAACCCTAGCTGGAACATCCACATTGATGGGAGCCATTAATTATATTACTACCATTGTTCGATTCAGGGCTCCTGGAATGGGTTACTTTAAAATGCCACTTACTACATGGGGATTATTCCTAACGAGTATTCTTAATGCATTGTTTGTTCCCATTATTGCAGCAGGATTAATTATACTTCTATTAGATCAAGTTGCAGGTACACAATTTTTAGTTGCTGGAAGTAAGGCAACTATTCCTGGTGGTGATCCACTTTTATATCAACATGTATTCTGGATTTTTGGACATCCTGAAGTGTATATTTTGATTCTACCAGCATGGGGAATGGTATCAGACTTACTTTCTGTATTTTCAAGAAAACCAGCCTATGGTTATAAAGTTACAGCAATTTGTATGTGTACCATTACAGCCCTTAGTGGAATTGTTTGGGGGCATCATATGTACACAACTGGTATGAGCCCACTTTTGGGAAAAGCATTTATGTTTTTGACCTTACTCATTAGTATTCCTTCTTCCATCTTCTTTTTAAATTGGTTAGGGACGCTGTGGAAAGGTGCAATCCGTTTTGAAATACCTATGCTTTTTGCCATGTCGGTTATGTGGGTGTTTGGATTAGGTGGATTAACAGGCCTTTACAATGCAACAATAACATCTGATATTTACCTACATGACACTTATTTTGTAGTGGGACATTTTCATTATACAATGGCTGCCTCTGTGCTTTTTGCAGGGTTTGCGGCTATTTACTTTTGGTTTCCGAAAATGTTTGGTAAAAAATTAGATAATAAAATGGGACAGGTTCATTTTTGGTTATCCTTTATTCCATTAAACTTAGTGTTCTTTAATATGATGGTAATGGGATATGCTGGGCATCATCGTCGTATTTTTGATCCTTCTGAATATGAATTTCTAAAACCAGTTTTAGGTTTAAATGAATTTATGACAATTTCTGCATTTGTTTTAGGTATAGCCCAAGTCATATTTGTAATTAATATCATTTACAGTATGGTGAAAGGAAAGAGTGCTGAGAAAAATCCATGGGAAGCAGCAACACTTGAATGGACAGTTTCAGAACCAATTCCTCATGGTAATTTTATGGAAACACCTCAAGTGTATAATGGTCCTCATGAGTATAGTAATCCTGCGGTAAAAGGTAGAGATTGGATTTCTCAATCTGAACCCATATCATCATAATGGATAAAACAATTACATATAATAAAGTTCAACCACAAAAAAATGATCAAATGACATCGCTCGTTGGGATGGTAATCTTATTAGGATCATTAACCATGTTTTTTATAGCAATTTTGGCAAGTTATGGTGTGCTTAGAGTTCGTTCCTCGAGCTGGGGCATAGTTCCCATGAGTAATTTGGCAATATCATTATCATGGTTAAACTTGGTTGTAATTTTAAGTAGTAGTGTTGTTTTCTCAAAGATTCATCAAATTGCTAAAGAGAAAACATTAGAGGCATCGATAAGCTGGATAAATTCAACCATAATATGTGGAGTATTATTTTTAGGATTCCAAATTTTTATATGGTCAATTTTATCAGCGGATGGTTTTTTGATAACTTCACATCAAGCAGGATCTGTTTTTTATATGGTATCAGGATTACATGGTATTCATTTATTAATTGGAATTTTTCTGCTTTTTTGGTTGAGAAGGAAAATCAAAAAACATGAGGCAGAATTACAAGGAATTAGGCTGATTGGTTATTTTTGGCATTTCCTTACAATTTTGTGGTTAATCATATTTTTTTCAGTAATAATCTTTTAATTGGAGAATTAGTTATGAATCAAAATAATTCATTTACAGTACCTGCCAATGACCCATTTGGAAAAGCTACCAATGGTAAATTGGGAATGTGGCTATTAATCATTGTTGATGGTTTATCATTTGCAGGATTACTTATAGCCGGTGCCGCATTGCGTGCATCATCAACATCATGGCCAGTTGCAGGGGAAGTACTCAATATTCCCTTAACTGCATTTAACACCTTTCTATTGATCTGTACGAGTTTTACCATGGTAATGGCACTAAACTCAATTCAACATGGTGATCAAAAAGGACTAAAAAAGTACCTCTTCTATACCTTGTTGGGTGGAGTGATTTTCTTAGGTATTCAAGCCTATGAATACTATCATTTAATTGGAAATGGCTTTACTATATCCTCTAGCATATACGCATCAAATTTCTATGTGACGACTTGTTTCCATGGATTACATGTTTTTTCAGGAGTTGTGTATATCGCATGCATTTTATGGCAAGCAATGAAAGGAAAATATTCTAAGGATAATTGGGATCATATAGAAATTCTTGGATTGTTTTGGCATTTTGTTGATTTAGTGTGGATTTTGGTATTTACAATAATTTATTTGGTGTAGGAGAGAATATGGACGAGCATAAATCTTTATATATAAAAAATGCAATTTGGTTGGCAATATTAACGGTTTTAGAAATTGGAATTTCATACATTGAAATTTCTAGAACTGGACAAATTGTACTTCTAATGGCATTTGCAGTTACTAAAATGATGATGGTTGCATGGATATATATGCATGTACAGCATGAAACCAAAACGCTGAAATGGATTCTATTTATTCCTATTCCAGCTGGAATTTTATTTACAGTTGCTTTAATGTATGATATTCCTTTTAGGTGGGTTGTTTAATAGATGAATTATAGACTTTTAATATTTTTCTTTATATTAATTGCAACTTCATGGGCATGCCCATATTGCGCTGGACAAAGTGGTGAAAATTATGTTCAACAAGTAATTTTACCTATTGGAGCTTTATTAGTTTCTCCATTTGTTATCATGGGCTCAATATCATTAATTATTTATTTAAACAGAGAAAAGTAAGATAATATGGTGAATGTAAAAAAAATACATCATGTAGCCTATCGGTGCAATGATGCCAAGGAAACTGCTGAATTTTATAAAAAATATCTAAATATGGACTTAACCCTAGTATTTGCAGAAGACAAAGCTCCATCTACTAAAGAAGATAATCCATATATGCATATTTTTTTAGATGCAGGTATGGGGAATGTATTGGCATTTTTTGAATTACCCAATTCACCTCAAATGGGGCGTGATGAAAATACACCCCAATGGGTGCAACATATTGCCTTTGAAGTTGAATCGATGGAAGAACTTAATAAAGTAATGGAAAAAGTAAAATCTGATAGAATAGATGTGATTGGACCAACTGATCATACATTGTTTAAATCTATTTACTTTTTTGATCCCAATGGACATCGATTAGAATTGGCAGTTAATACTCCAATTGAAAAAGAAAAAATGGAAAAACTGATGAGTAATGCAGGGGAAATGTTGGAGGAGTGGAGTAAAACTAAAAGACCCCCTCGACAAAATGCATGGCTTCACCAAAACGAATTTGCAGGAGTAGAAAATGAATAATCCATTAAAAATGTGTGGTATTGAATTTACTGAATTTGCATCTCCAGATAATTCATTTATGGAGAAAATATTTTTTGAATTTGGATTTTCAAAACTTAAAAAACATAATGAAAAGGAAATTTATTATTTCAATCAACATGATATTCATTTTCTTTTAAATGATGAAAAAAGTGGGTTTGCTAAAAACTTTGCCAAAGAACATGGTCCTGCAATATGTTCAATGGGATGGCGGGTTGAAGATGCAGAGTTTGCATTAAATGAAGCCATTAGAAGAGGTGCTGTTTCCGTTGATGATGGTGAAAAAGATTTGGAATATCCTGCAATTTATGGAATTGGAGATAGTATCATATACTTTATCGATAATTTTAAATCTACGAACTCCTTATGGAAAACTGATTTCGTTGATTTGGATGATCCATGTGTGGTAAAGTCTAAAGGTTTCCTAACTATTGACCATTTAACCAATAATGTCGAAAAAGGCACTATGGAAAAATGGGCAAAATTTTATAAAGACGTTTTTGGATTTGAAGAAGTTAGATATTTTGATATAAAGGGCTCAAAAACCGCTCTATTATCCTATGCCCTTCGAAGCCCAGACGGCTCCTTTTGTATTCCTATTAATGAAGGCAAAGATGATAATAATAATCAAATTGATGAATATTTAGATGAGTATAATGGACCTGGAGTTCAACATTTAGCTTTTTTAACAAATGACTTGGTTAAATCTTGCGATTTATTAACTCGTACAAATATTCAAACTCTGGATATTCATGATGACTATTATGAAAATATTTTTGATCGTGTTCCGTTTGTAAAAGAAGATAAAGAGAAGATCAAAAACCATCAAATTTTGGTAGATAGTCAGGCTGAAAATACATATTTACTTCAAATTTTTACAAAAAATTTATTTGGTCCAATTTTCATTGAACTTATTCAAAGAGAAGGTGATAATGGTTTTGGTGAAGGAAATTTTCAAGCATTATTTGATTCAATTGAGTTGGATCAAATGAAGCGAGGGGTAATTTAAATGCACTCAGTTATGGAAAGAACATTTACTCCTGATGAAAAATCAACTTGGAAAAAGATATTATCCATCCACGAAAAACAGCGGATGAATCAAACAATTGATATATTTAATGATGGTGTAGAAAAGTTGAATATTTCATCAAATTTTATTCCTCAACTTTGGGAAATAAATGATACTCTTCAATCCTTAACTGGATTTAAAGGGGAGTATGTTACTGGACTAGAAGATGGAAATAGTTTTTATAGAATGTTGTCGGAGAGAGTATTCCCAATTGGTAATTTTGTTAGAAGTGATACCGATTTAAACTATACGCCTGCTCCTGATATGGTTCATGATTTATATGGACATATCCCATTTTTTGCCAATTCAAATTATGCAAATTTTTGTCAAAAATTTGGTGAATACGCATGCCAAGTTATGGATAATCCTAAAAAACTAAGAATGTATGAACGCTTTTTTTGGTTCACTATTGAATTTGGATTAGTAAATACTCCAAAGGGTAAACGAATTTTTGGTGCTGGAATTGCATCCTCTGTTGGTGAATGTGAATATGCATTGAGCCAAAA
>CAYQPE010000066.1:0-10307 GCA_964419445.1 uncultured bacterium | reverse complement strand
CACCTGTAGATGCATCAAAAACTTTAAATGTGGGAATATCTCCATTTTCCATATACCCTGTTGTAGATTCATAACCGTCATCACCCATGACAGGTACATCACAAATTCCTCCGCCACAATTTGAAACATCCCATTGACGAGCACCTACACAGATATCACCCTTAAAGGCTGCAACCCAATCGTTAAATTCAATAGGAACCCCATTTAAGGTAACGTCACTAAAAAAGTAAAATGCTTGGAGTGTAGATTGCTCATAGCTGAATTCCTCTGGAGGATCCTGAGCAAAAATAGATGAAGGAGCAACAATTAAGAAAAGAAGCGCCCATCGAGAAAAGAGATGATATATATATTTCATGTTATACATGATAATTCAATTTATTCATTTTCCGATGAAATTTAGAATTCATTTTATGAAAAACTTGTGACGAGAGCAACAAATAGGGTGTAACGTGATGTTACAATCTATGCCGTTTGTTTTTTGAGGGTCTTATAAACGGGTTTTGCAGTCTTTTTTATTACATCATCCGTGATGATGCACGTATCCACATTATCCATTGATGGAACTTCAAACATGATTTCCAACATTGATTCTTCAATAATTGCCCGTAATGCACGTGCGCCAGTTTTACGTTTTTTGGCCAATTTTACAATTTCATCTAATGCTTGTGGGGTGAATTCTAAGTGAACATCTTCAAGTTCAAAAAGTTTTTTGTATTGTTTTACCAATGCATTTTTGGGGTCAGTTAAAATAGAAAGCATTGCATCTTCAGTGAGTTCATCTAATGGAGCAATTATTGGCATTCTACCAATTAACTCTGGGATAAATCCATATTTTTGCAAATCTTCAGGCTGGACCTCTTTGAATAAATGGCTATCTTCCAGAGTTTCCTTCACTTCTCTATTAAAACCCATACCTCCACCAGAAAGTCGTCTTTCAATCAAATCTTCCAATCCTTGAAACGCCCCACCACAAATAAATAAAATATTGGTAGTGTCTAATGTAACTAAGGGTTGTTCTGGATGTTTACGTCCACCTTTTGGTGGGATATTTGCCTTGGTACCTTCAAGCATTTTCAACAGAGCTTGTTGTACACCTTCTCCTGAAACATCACGGGTTATTGAAGGATTCCCATCTTTTCGGGCAATTTTATCTATCTCATCAATATAAATAATGCCCATTTCTGCACGGGAAACATCATAGTCTGCCGCTTGAAAAAGACGGACTAGTATGTTTTCAACATCTTCACCCACATAACCTGCCTCAGTAAGAACCGTTGCATCTGCAATGGCAAAAGGAACATTGAGAAGATTCGCCAATGTACGAGCAATTAGGGTTTTACCTGTGCCTGTTGGACCTGCCAGTAAAATATTGCTCTTTTCAATTTTTACATCTTCTTCATCGTAACGATTGGTTAAGCGCTTGAAATGATTATAAACTGCTACCGAAACAATACGTTTTGCTTGGTCTTGTCCAATGATGTACTCATCAAGGCGACGTTTAATCTCCATAGGTTTCTGCATGTTTAGCGACAAACCCATGTAGGATTTTTTCATATTCTCATTTACAATATCACTGGCTTTTGTTACGCAGCGATCACAGATGTAAACATTTTCGCCTTCAACTAAGAATTCTACTTCTGATTCACTAGAAGCACAAAAAGAACAAAATAATTTATGATCATTCATAAAAATTTACTTTCGTGTAGTTACAATTTCATCAATTAGCCCATACTTTAGTGCATCTTGAGCTGAGAGAAAGTTATCACGATCTGTATCTTTTTCAATAGTTTTTACTGTTTGACCCGTATTTTTACTCAAAATTTTATTGAGTTTTTGTTTTAAATACAAAATTTCCTGTGCATGAATTTCAATATCGGTGGCTTGACCTTGCATACCGCCTAATGGTTGGTGAATCATCACTCTAGAATTCTCTAAAGCGGAACGCTTTCCTTTTGCACCTGCACTCAGTAATACTGCAGCCATGCTTGCAGCTTGGCCCATACAAATGGTGGCAACATCAGGCTTGATATAATTCATTGTATCTAAAATTCCAAAACCAGACGTTATAACTCCGCCTGGACTGTTGATATACATATATATATCTTTTTCAGGATCTTCAGATTCTAAAAATAATAGTTGAGCAATAACTAGGCTTGCAATATGATCGTCAATTCCATCTCCCAAAAAGATAATTCGTTCTTTTAATAATCGGGAATAAATATCAAATGCACGTTCACCGTTTGCCGTTTGTTCTACTACCATTGGTACCATCATTGCTTTTGATTTACTCATTATTTCTTGCCTTTCTTCAATTCTGAAGTTGATTTTTCTGTAACCTTATTAGTTGCAAATTCTTTTAGATGATTAAATAATTCCTCATTTAATAAATCTTCATAGAGTTTATCTCTATTCTGATTTTGAGCATAAAACTTTTTAATCTCTTTTTTCTGCTGTGGATTTTTCTCTATAAATTCATCAATCTTTTTTTGAGTTTTATCCCTAGACACATCCAATTTTGCAGTTGAAATGATGGCATCTTTGATTAAGTACCATTTTACACTCCAATGGGCAGTTTCAGCATAGGATTTTTTAATTTGTTCTTCGTCAACATCCTGTTTATTGGGATCTTGCTTCTTTATATCCTCAATTACATGAAACAAATAATTGTCAATCATGGATTTAGGTGCATCTAATTTAGATTTTTTTACAAAATAATCCATGATTTCTTTTTGCACTTCTTTTTCATGTTCTCTATTTAGAGATTCCTGAATTTGATTCTCAACTTTTTCTTCTAATTCTGACATATTTTTTACGTCAGGATCAGCTAATTTTGCAAATTCATCATCCAATTCTGGTAATAATTGCTCTTCAACTTTATGCACTACAACTTGGTAAGAAACTTTTTTATCATCAAGTTCTAATTCAACGGAAATTTCATCTCCAGCTTTGGCACCAATAAATGGTTTTTCAGCCTTTCCTGCAAATGCCGCCTCACCCAATTTTATATATTGCTTTTCTAATTTTCTCCCAATAATGGCATGTCCTTTTTCGTCAAGTTCTTGAAAATCACCGTTGATGAAATGCCCACTTTTTGCCCCATCATCTATGGTTTTTATGGTAGAATGTTTTTCTCTTACATCTTTAAGAGACATTTCTACATCTTCTGACGTGGGCTTATATAATGTAGTTTTAATTTTAAATTTCTTTTCATAATTAGGAAGTTTTACCTCTGGGCTAACTTCAAATTCTGCGGTAAATTCTAAATCACTTCCCTCATGAAAATGGAGTTTGCTAATTTGTGCCTGATTAATAGGATTTAATTTAAGCTCATCAAGGGCTTTACGATAATAATCATTGAGAGAGTGTTCTGCAAAATGGGCCTCAATGGATGGTAGGAGATTTTGTTTAACAATACTTAAAGGAACCTTCCCTTTTCTAAATCCCTTGAGATCATAAGTGGACTGTGCCTTTATTACTTCATTTTCAAATTGGGCAGAGAGCTTTTCCCATTCAACGGAAACATTCAACTCTCTTGTATAACTATTTACTTCTTTTAATCCAGTTTTCATTTTACCTCGAAATTATTAATAATGCAGAGCCCCAAATTTACATATAAAAACTAAATTATCCTCATAATGAAACACTGTTAGGTTCAGCTCCTTTTGGCATTTTTTCTGCAGATTCAATAGCCTGTTTAATTTTTTTCAATTCATCTTTCATCACGCCCTTTAAAATGGGTTTAAACGACATGTCTTGTACACGTCCACCGTATGTACCATTTACTGAATATGAAAGTGTAGATTCTTTACCTTTTGGGAAAATTTCAAAACTAATATTATGGGGGAACCCTTTTGCGTCCTTTTCAGGAATTGACTCATCTATAGATAGACGTTGGGCAGGGATGTAATCCACGACTTTTGCTGTCATTTTATAATTACCAAATCCAAAATTATGAGTAATATAGAATTCTGAATTACTATTTACTGAAAATGAATCTGAAACCGTTATTTCTACATGAAATCTATTAAATGATAAACTCTTTTGGACATCAGTCAAAAATGCCCACACCACATGCGAATTTGCACGGATTTCAATGGTTTCTGTTAATTCTATCATGTTTTGGATAATAATTAGATTGTGAATTTAATGTAATTTATGCGGTTGTTCACAGAAAGAAAAACTCTATAAATGGCAGTTATACCAGAATTACTTTCCCCCGCAGGAAATTTACAAAAACTAAAATATGCACTAGCATACGGTGCAGATGCAACCTATGCTGGCATTCCTAAATTCTCATTACGAACACGTGAAAACGAGTTTAGAGAAAAATCACTCATTGAAGGCATTGAATATACACGTAAAATGGGCAGAAAAATTTATCTCACCATGAATATTTTTGCACATAATACTAAAATTGACTCCTTTATTAAGGAATTAGATAAGGTTGCAGAGTGGCAACCCGATGGATTGATTATGGCTGATCCTGGCCTTATCAATGTTGCACTAAAACGACAACCTAAAATTCCAATACATCTTTCAACTCAAGCTAATGCAACAAATTGGACAACCGCAGAATTTTGGCGAGATATGGGCGTTGAACGCATCATCCTTCCGCGTGAACTTCGACTAAAAGAAATTCAAGAGATTCGTGATAAAGTCCCTAATATTGACTTAGAAAGCTTTGTTCATGGTGCTATTTGTATTGCCTATTCTGGACGATGTTTAATTACAAATTATATGAACCATCGTGATGCCAATCAGGGTACATGTACTAATTCTTGTAGATGGGAATACGAATTAGAATCTAAAAACCCCAGTATTATTAATAATGAAAATCAAATATTAAAAGATGCTGAAAGTCGTGAGTATTCTCCTCCTCAAGAAGAATTCCATGTAAAAGAACAGCATCGTTCAGATGAAGAATATCCTGTGTCTGAAGATAGCAATGGTACTTATTTATTCAATGCAAAAGATTTATGTACTATTGAGCTCTTGGAGGAAATTCGTGATTCAGGAGTAATGAGTTTTAAAATTGAGGGTCGTACAAAATCAGAATACTATGCTGCAATGTGTACACGTTCATATAGAAAAGCTATTGATGACTTGGTAGCAGGAAATCCATTCGATATGCAAAACTTACGGGATTTAATTGCTTTATCTAATCGTAGTTACACTACTGGATTTTATACACGGAATCCACAAGAATATGGTGAAAATTATGATGATGCTCGTTCAAAAGAACGTACGCACAAGTCCGTTGGGATGGAATTAAATTATGATAATTCTACGGGGATGCTTTCTTTTGAATGTAAAAATAGGCTGGAAAAGGGTACCGAGATTGAAATCATATCTCCAACTGGAGAAATTCAGCATAAGATTAGCGACTTGGTAAACTCAAAAGGAAAAGTTGTAGATATAGCACATGGTGGTGCAGGGAGGTATTCAATCCCTTTTGAAAATGACCCAGGCGAATTTGCAATAATTAGGCGAAAAATATATGAAGCTGAAGCAGCATTACTCTAATAACAGCTTGATTCCTTGGGTATAACTCTGTTTACCCATCCCAGATATTTGACCAATACATACTGCTGAAATTACTGACTTTTGCCTAAATTCCTCTCGTGAGTGAATATCACTCAAATGCACTTCAACGGTGGGAATCCCAACAGCAGATATAGCATCACGAATGGCATAAGAATAATGGGTAAATGCTGCTGGATTTATAATAATGCCTTGTGCCCACTCCCGTTCATCGTGGATTGTGTCAATTATTTCTCCTTCATGATTAGATTGATAAAATTTGAAAGATTGTCCTGCTGCTTCAGGGCTATTTTCTAACCACATCATTAATTCCTCCAATGTATCAACACCATATACCTCAGGCTCACGTGTTCCTAATAAATTTAGATTTGGCCCATTTACAACTAGAATATTCATGTTATCCTTATTTTTTTAGTTCATTAATAGCTTCTAAAATATCATCTTTCGAAATATTGTCCACTATCTCCGTTTTGCCTAATTCAGAGAGTAACACAAATATTACTCTGCCATTTTTAACTTTTTTATCTCTACATAAAATCTCATATAATTCATTTGCATTAAATTGTGGAAGTAATGGTAATGGCAATTTTTTAATCGTTTGAGTAAGTAAATCGTAGTCTTCTAAGGATAAAGATGAATATTTAACGGAAAGCTTTGCTGCCACTAACATACCATAAGATACAGCCTCTCCGTGACGTAGAATTGCAAATCCCAAGTGTTTTTCTAATGCGTGACCAATGGTATGGCCAAAATTTAAAATTCTTCGTAAATCATTTTCAGTTTCATCTTTAGAAACTACTTCTGCTTTAAGTGTTGCACATCTTTGAATAATTTCTTCAAGATCCACGGAATCATCTAAAGCTAAAAGGCTTTCTAAATTATCAAAAAGAGAAATAAAAAAATCTTTATCTAAAATAGCACCATATTTTAAAATTTCACCTACAGCAGATGTAACTTCACGAGTAGGCAAAGAATCAAGAAATTGGGGATCTATATACACTGCCTTTGGTTGCCATATTGCACCTACCAAATTTTTACCTGTATTTAAATTTACACCTGTTTTTCCACCAATGGATGAATCAACCATAGCCAATAAAGTTGTGGGGATTTGGATATAATCTACCCCTCGCATAAATGTTGCTGCGACAAAACCCGTTACATCTCCCACCACGCCACCACCTAAGGCAATAAAAGTGGAATTTCTATCACAACCAAATCTAACTAATTCTGAATAGATCTCTTCTAATGCAGTTAATGATTTTGCATCCTCACCATCATTTAAAATGACTTGATGTAATTCAAAATTTGCGTCCTTTAGTTGGGATATAATTTTATTTCCATAAGTTTTTAAAATATTTTTTTGAGTAAAAAGCACCCATTTTTGGTTTTTTCTTAAAGGTTCAAGTTTTGTCGAGAGTGAATCAATTAATCCAAATTGTGCATGAATTTCATAAGAGTTTTTGCCAAGTGAAACGGGGATGGTTTTCATCTATTTAGAATACTTAAAATTTTTTGTGTAACCTGTTGGGGATTATCTCTGTCTGTTTCAATAATATGATGGGAAGACTCCATATAAAAATCTTTTCGCACTTTCCATATTTGAGACAATTTTAAAATTGGCTCTTCATCATGTAAAAGAGGGCGTTTGTTTGTATCCTTAATTCGGTTTGACAATGTTTCAGGAGATGCTTGAAGAAAGAAAGTAATTCCATTTTTTTGTAATGCTAATCGATTTGCTTCTGTTACTACAATTCCACCACCAGTAGATATTACCAATCCTTTTTGTTTAGATTTTTCCACAAAAAATGCTGACTCCATTTCTCTAAATTGAGATTCTCCCTTGTTGGAAAATATTTCTGAAATGCTCTCTCCAGTGGCATCTTCTATTTCATCGTCGGTGTCTATAAATTCTAAATCCAATTCATTGGATAATTCCTTTCCTACCGTGGATTTCCAACTTCCCATCATACCAATAAGAAATATATTTTGGTTAAAACTCATTAATACTTTGACGTTGCTTTTAAGTGGACCTTTAGTTGATCCATGGAGTCCCCCCCAAATTTTTCTAGCAACGCATCTGCAAGAACAAAGCACAGCATAGACTCTGCTACAATTGATGCAGCCGGAACTGCACAAGAATCTGTACGTTCTTTATGGGCGAGTTTTTCATCTTTAGTTTCAATATCAACTGACTTCAATGGTTTTATAAGTGTAGGAATAGGCTTCATAACAGCTCTAAAAACGATGGGTTGTGCATTACTCATACCGCCTTCGATGCCTCCTGCATTGTTTGAAAGTCGAGTATATGTTTCACCATCATAGCCAATTTCATCATGCACTTTGCTCCCAAATTCTCCCGCCTGATTAAATCCCATGCCAAATTCTATTCCTTTAAATGCATTAATAGACATTATAGACGCTGAAATTCTAGCATGTAGTTTTTTATCCCATTGGGTGTGACTACCAAGTCCATAAGGAATTCCTGTTGCAATGACCTCAAAAATTCCTCCCACCGAATCGCCTTCTGATTTTGCTTCATCAATGACATGAATCATTTTTTCTTCTGCAGACTTATTTAAGCATCTTACAGAAGACTTGTCAGCCATTTCATTTAATACTTCTGGGGAAATATCTGAAGGAATAGGCGTATCATCTTTTACATTATGGATTTGAACCACACGACTACCCACTTCAATGCCTACATCTTTCAATAATTTTCTACACACTGAAGCTAATGCCACACGCATTGCGGTTTCACGTGCAGAGGATCGCTCTAAGACATTTCGAATATCGTCAAATCCAAATTTTTGAACACCGGTTAAATCTGCATGGCCTGGTCGGGGTAAGGTCACTTTTTTTATGTTGTCATCTACAGGCTCAACTGACATTTTTTTAGTCCAGTTTTCCCAGTCTTTATTTAATACAACTAATCCAATAGGAGAGCCAATGGTTTGACCATGCCGTACACCAGAATAAATTTCAGCATAATCTGATTCAATTTTCATCCTTCCACCACGACCATGACCTTGTTGACGTCGAAATAATTGATTTTTTATATATGATTCTGAAATGTCTAATCCCGCAGGAATTCCATCTAAAATTCCTAATAATCCCTTACCATGAGATTCTCCTGCAGTTAAATATTTGATTCTGCTTAACATAAATGACTCTCAATATGTCTTTTTAATTCTTCCAAATTTACTTTACTTGTAGTTCCTTCTCCAAACCACAGGTCAATAGAGGCTAATCCCTGATAAATAAACATGTCTAATCCATTGATTGTTTTTGCACCGAGCCTTTCTGCTTCTTTTATCAATGTGGTTTTTAGCGGGATATAAATGGTATCAATTATCGTTTGTGTTGGTGATAAATATGATGATGAAATTGGAGACTCTTCTGAATTCATTCCTACCGATGTACAATTAACAACGATAGAATCATTTTTAAGAAATCGGTTCAAATCTTCAAATGGATGGGGTGAAATTTGATTATCATTCATACCTGAAATTTTTTCAAATGTTCGATTAAAAATATTAATATGAGATACACCCATTTGTTTTAACGCAAAAATAACACCTTTGGATACTCCACCACCACCAACTACAATTATATCCTTGTTTACTACATCTATCTTTTCCATTTTAAATGCCATAGAGAATCCATACCAATCTGTATTATTGCCATATAATTTTCCATGTTCACAGGATATAACATTAACTGCACCAATTGCTTTAGCTCTTGGATTAATAATATCTAAAAAACTCATAATTGATGATTTATGAGGGATAGTAACATTTAAACCATCCATTTCACTATTTTTAACTTTTCTTAAAATCACAGGTAACTCTTTATGAGTAGCATAAATTTTAGAATATTGAGCAGTTAAACCTAATTCTGAATATACCCAATTGTGCAAAACTGGACTTAAGCTATGCTCAATTGGATCTCCAATAACCGCAAATTTTCTCACTTGAGAACCAAATTCAAAACATCAAAAAATTCTGGAAACGAAATATTTATACATTCCACATCATCAATTTCATTATAATTGCCTGCATTTAAGCCTGCAATTGTGAAAGCCATCGCAATTCTATGATCCCCAAATGAATTTATACTTGCATTATGCAATATATTGGGGGCCTCTATAATAAATCCATCCTTTTTTTCTACAACACTCACACCCATTGCCTTTAAATTAGTACAAATTGCGTGAATTCTATCTGTTTCTTTTACACGCAATTCCTCTGCACCCTCTACAATAGTGGGACCCTCTGCCGTGCTTGCCATTACAGAAATTATTGGCAATTCATCTATAAGAGAGGGAATTTCATTTTTTGCAATTGTAACTCCATGTAAAGGTTCATAATAAATATGCAAATCACCTACAAGTTCGCCGCATTCTTTACGAATATTACTCCAACTTATGCCACCACCCATTTTTTCTAGAATATTAAAAAAACCGATTCTCGTTGGATTTGCAGATATATTTTTTATAGTTAAATCAGAATTGGGAATCATTGCAGCGGCGGCAGCAAAAAATGCAGCAGTTGAAGGATCACCAGGAATGGACATATTGAAATTACTCAAAGAATTTGAAAGTGGCGGAACAATAATCTTTTTCCCAACAGTTTGTATATCCACTCCTAAATAATTTAGCATTAATTCAGTATGGTCTCTCGATTGAAATGGCTCAAAAATTTCAACAGGACTTTTTGAACCTAAAGCCGCAAAAATAATAGCAGACTTTACCTGCGCACTTGCAATGG
>CAYQPE010000065.1:0-10548 GCA_964419445.1 uncultured bacterium | reverse complement strand
CAAATACGCTAGATCCCACCAACAAAGCATCTTCGTGAATATCAAAATGTGAGCAATGATGCGGTGTTGAAAGCGGTTCTCTATCCTTAGGTGAAGATCCAATAAAGAAAAAACATCCTGGAATTTCATTGGCGAAATAGCTAAAATCTTCACCTCCCATGGATAAATATGGCTCGCCAACATTCTTACCTACAATTTTATATGCAGAATGATATAGTTTTTCAGCACAATCTTCATTATTAATTGTTGGAGGATATCCATCTTCATAATCTAAAATAATGTCAGCATTAAATGAAGTTGAGAGTCCATCCAAAATTTCATTCATTCTAGTTTTTATAAGTTGCCGATTTTTCTCTGTATAGGAACGTGTGGTACCTTTGAGAATAACTTCGTCAGCAATTACATTAAAATTATAACCACCATTTATTTGACCTATAGTAACCACTGTACTCTCTAATGGGTTTGTATTTCGACTTACAATTGTTTGCAATGCTTGAATAATATGAGAAGCCACCACCACTGAATCAACTGTCCCATGGGGTGTTGCTCCATGTCCCCCAATTCCTTTAATGGTAATTTTGAATAAATCTGCTGCCGCCATCACCGGTCCAGGCTTTACACCAATAGTACCAAATTCCTGATAATTCCATAGATGTGCACCATAAATTTCATCTACACCTTTAAGCGCACCATCTTCAATCATATATTTTGCACCACCATAGCCTTCTTCTGCTGGTTGAAAAATAAATTTCACACAACCATCTAATTCATTCTTTTTCTTGGCCAATATTTGTGCTGCACCCAATAACATTGCCATGTGTCCATCATGACCACATGCATGCATTACACCATCATGCTGAGAAGCATATTCTACATCTCCTGTTTCTTGAATGGGGAGTGCATCCATATCTGCACGTAAGGCGATAGTTTTCCCGGTGTGCGTAGGATTTAAAACTCCCACAACACCTGTTTTACCAACTGCAGTTTCAACATCTAGGCCATAAGAGGAAAGTTTTTCGGCGATAATTTTTGCTGAACGATGTTCTTCAAATCCTAATTCAGGATATTTATGAAAATCGCGACGAGTTTTTATAATTTCATTGGCAATAGTTTTTACTTCTTGCCGAATATTTTTAGTCATATTTTATTCCGCATAGAAATATCCAAATAGAATCATCATTTCATCAGTACTTAATAACCCAAAGTTTAGATGTTCATTAGTCCAATTATCAAATGTACAGATGAGTTTTAATCCCATTCCTTGGGTAATTACAAGGGGTTCATTTAATTGCAATATAGGTGGATGTTCCCAGTCTAATGCAGTATATACAAGTTCCGAAGTATCATCTGCATTTATCACTTCAATATCAAAGCGTACCATATGCTCATGTGCATGTGTGAATAATTGAATAATTTTAATTTCATCAACATTATTCCCAAGATTATGTTCTGATCGAATTTGATTAAAATTATATGTACGTTCTACTGTAGAAACTTGATTAGGAGGAATATTTAAACTCTGATTATTGAGCATCAAAATTTCTGCTATATGCTCAACTTCTTCAGGTTCTGAAAAATATAAATTCGTATAAATCTCACCCGTTATAGGTGAGTCAGTATAATTAAGATAATGAGTATTCATATCAAACCCATATTCATGAGGGAATCGAAGGGCCACTCCTTCAGGAAAGTGAAAATCCATTGCTGGCCATTGTGTTCCCGTTACGAATTTATGGTATTGCATAGCCAATAGATTGCCATATATCAATTCTCCATTATCATCGTAAAATGGTCGAATTTCACCTTCATCAGGGATAAAATATGAAGGAATATCATCTGTGAATGTATATAATATGAAATGATGACTTCCAGGTCGCATAGAAATTTTTACTCGATTGATAAATACATCTTCAGTAAAGTCGGGGTCTTCATAGGATAATAATTCCATGTCACCACCAGGTGGAACTTCAAATGGCCCCATGTGGAGCTGGAGTCCATTTTCAGGAACTTCCAATATTTCAAATTCGGGTGAAGTATAAATGGTGGTATCTGATAATAAAATTGGATCAACTACTACCCCTGTTTGAGGTGCACCTGCCAAAATCCATTCTTCAATAAATGCCAATTGTCCATTAGGTAAAAATGGTCCCCCCAGTGGCATGAATTCACCGTAGTATGGATGATCGCTAAGATAATGCTCTTGATCTCTAATATTAATTTTTTCCCATAAATAGCTCCGTTGTATTGCCAATAGCCCACCCTCATTACTAATCTGAACGAGCCCATCTTCAGCGGCTGAGCTATTTGTAGGAAGAGTATTAATTATTTCCTGATATGCTACCTCCGCAGTTAAAACTAAACCAGATTGCTCTGCATAAAAACTGCCTGCAGTATGGCAACTTGCACATCTTGGAACAATAATATCATCTCTAATAATATCCCATGTAGGGCGAGTTTCAGAACTTGCATCTAAAATTGCATTAACAATAAGCACCACATCAAGCACATTAAGCATTGTATCTATATTTAAATCTGCAGCCCATTGGATATGCGTACTGGGAGTGGCGTTATTGATAATTAAATTTACAAGTATTACAATATCTAGAACATTTACGCTATTATCTTCATTGAGGTCACCTAATATCCCGTTATGGTCGGTACACTCCATTTCACATTCTTCCATTGATTGAAAGAAAAACTCAGAATGGTCCTCACCTTCACTATTTACCCAATCGCAACCCGAAATATATTCACATCCCTCTTCTGTCCATCCAATGCCCAAAGGCATATCACAAAATCCATAGTCAAATGGATTTAATTCAACGCATTCATGTGAGAATAATGTTGATATTAGCAAAAAAGTTAGTATTTTGGAATAGTACTGTCTAAACATGAATCCCCTCCCATTCTAGGAGCTAATTTAGACGTTTTAAGCTTATTTCTAAAGGAATAATCCCGATGGAAAATCTCTAGATGATGTGTAATTTTAGACCTTAAAAAATTTACAAATAGAGGAATTTTATGAACATTTCTTGGGAATCAATTAAAGATTATACTGATATTAGATACGAACGAGGCAGTGGAGACGCCCAAAACATTGCCAAAATTACCATCAATAGACCTGAAGTAAGAAATTCGTTTAGACCACAAACCGTATTCGAATTACGTGAAGCATTTGAACTCGCACGTGAAGATAATGAGATAGGAGTTATCGTTCTTACAGGTGAAGGAAAAGATGCCTTTTGTGCTGGCGGAGATCAAAAAATTCGGGGCGACCAAGGTTATGTAGGTGAAGATGGTGTACCTCGTCTTAATATTTTAGATGTTCAGAAACAAATACGATATATGCCCAAACCTGTTGTTGCAATGGTTGCTGGATATGCTGTAGGCGGAGGCCATGTATTACATATGCTTTGCGATTTAACTATTGCTGCTGAAAATGCCCAATTTGGTCAAACTGGTCCTAAAGTAGGTTCTTTTGATGGAGGTTGGGGTGCATCATATATGGCGCGAATTGTAGGGCAAAAACGTGCCCGTGAAATTTGGTTTTTATGTCGATTCTATGATGCAAAAAAAGCACTTGATTGGGGATTAGTAAATCAAGTTGTTCCTTATGAAAAATTAGAATCAGAAACGGTTCAGTGGTGTAAAGAAATGCTAGAAAAATCACCATTGTCGCTTAGGTTATTAAAAGCATCTTTAAATGCAGATTGTGATGGTCAAGCTGGATTACAACAGTTAGCTGGGGATGCAACCCTTCTATTTTACATGACGGAAGAAGCACAAGAGGGTCGTGATGCATTTAAGGAAAAAAGAAAGCCTGAATTTGAGAAATTTCCACGCCTACCATAGATAATTCTATGAAAAATTGGATACTGGCAGCTCGCCCTAAAACATTGACTGCAGCAATATCTCCCGTATTTGTTGGTGTATCATTGGCATTTCATGATGATACTTTTTACCCTTTTGTTGCATTTATGACTTTGTTAGCAGCAATCCTCATTCAAATTGGAGCTAACTTTGCAAATGATGTTTTTGATTTTCTCAAAGGCTCTGACAGAGAAGACCGTTTAGGACCAACACGGGCAACACAAGCGGGGCTAATCACTCCATCCCAAATGATGCGAGCCATGTGGTTAATTTTTGCATGTGCAATAATTGTAGGGTTTTATTTGGCATGGATTGGTGGGTGGCCCATAGTTTATATTGGCTTGGCCTCAATAATTTCTGCCATTGCATATACAGGTGGCCCATACCCATTGGGATATCATGGATGGGGAGATGTTTTTGTCTTTATATTTTTTGGATTAATTGCCGTCCCCGGAACATATTATTTACAAACAGGTGTAGTAAGCCTTGACTCCATTTTGTTTGGAGTTGTATTGGGTACCCTATCTACAGCTATTCTTATTGTAAATAACTTACGTGATGCTGACACTGATATAAAATCTGGGAAACGTACATTAGCCGTACGATTGGGGAAAAATGCTGTAAAATTTGAATATATATTAATGATGTCAGTTCCATTTATCATTCCCCTTTATATTTTAAATCGTTGGGATGAAATGAGCTTGTATTTAATATTTTTTTTACTTCCCCTTTCAGTTCGACTTATAATTAAACTTTATACCCAATCAGGAAAAGCACTAAATGATGTATTAACAGATACTGCCAAATTTCTTTTCCAATACTCACTTCTCACATCCATTACACTCATAATATGAGAGTAAAACAATTTTTAGTCATACCCTTTAGCCACACACTTTTACATCCACTAGTAAATTCAAATCAAAGTATCAAAACTAGAAATGGTTTTTATGTATATATAAAGACTGATATTGGGGAAGGTGTTGGTGAAGCTGCACCTCTACAGGGATTTAGTACAGAATCATTAAAAGAATTAAGTTATGCATTTGAAGGATTTAACCTTGAACTTTTAGATGTTGATTTTGAATCGTTTGAAGAAATGACAAATCTAATATCATTACATTGTGAAGATTTACCCTCTGCACAATTTGCCCTAGAAACTGCTTTTTTAGATATTTTTTCAAAACATAATAATGAAAGTTTACACAGATTTTTATCATCCCAATCTTCAAATTTACTTTCGTGCAATGGTATTTTTGGAATCCACTCTCCAAATGATGGATATTCAACAATTAAAGTAAAGGTTGGGGGAGGAAATCTATTTCAAGAATTGAAAAATTTAGATTCCATTCAGAATCAATATGGTAATGAAGTAAAGTTAAGATTAGATGCCAATGAATCATTTGATCTTCCTCGAGCAATTCGATATTGTAAAGAAGTTGAACAATTTAATGTTGAATACATTGAGCAACCATTAAAAAGAGATGCACTTGAAGACTTGTCCGAATTAAGGTATCATACATCAATTCCAATTGCATTAGATGAAACTATTACAAATTTTGCATCTGTTGAAAAGTCAATTGAGATGCAAGCTGGCGACTTTTTTATTATCAAACCTACCTTAACCGGTGGATTTACACAGTGTAAAAATATTGTGCAGTACATAGAATCATCCTCTTTAAATTGGACTATGACATCATCAATAGAATCTGAAGTAGGATTACGAGCATGCATCCACTTTGCATCTGCACTACAAGCTAAGCATGCATGTGGGTTTTCAACGATGGATTTATACACCAACAGCCATTCAATTTTAGTTAATAATGGATTGATTGAAATTCCATCAACCATAGGATTAGGATTGGAAAAATATGATTTTAGATAAGCTATTTTATCCGAATTCAGTTAATCCTCAGTTTAACATTTTATCGGGACCCACCCAAAATAAAACCGTTGAAGATTTAGTATATTCTGTGGGAGCTCATTCGAAATCACTTTCAGCTATTGGGGTGATGTCTCAACTTCATGTTGCTATTTTATTAAATGATAATCAAGATGTTATTGAGATTTTATTGGCATGTTGGCAAATTGGGGCCATACCCGTATTAATTCCCTCAGGAGCAACGGCTTCAGAAATTGCCCAATTTGTTAAAAATTCACACACACAATTATTGATTACCCAATGGGAGTTTGAAGATTCTCTTCGTGAAATTGATGTTCAATATCATTTTTTTGAAGAATTATCCCAAGGGATGGGTGGTTGTGGAATTCCCCATTATCCTGGGATTCAAAGTGATGAGGATTTATGCTTAATTCTATTTACGTCTGGTACCACAGGTTCTCCAAAATCTGTACAACTCACACAGAAAAACTTATTAGAAAGTGCATCTCAATGGCATGAACAATTACAGTTCCGTCAAGATGATGTTTATCTTAACTTCTTACCTATACATCATATAGGAGGAATTTCAATTTTTATCCGTTCATTGGTTTACGGATTTAAAACTGTCCAATTAAACTCATTTGATGAATGTGAAATTTTAAAATCAATTGAAGAACATTCCGTATCCTTAATTTCGCTTGTTCCTACAATGCTTAACCGAATTATAAAAATTGATAACCATCATCTTTTGAAATCTCTAAGAGGAATCATTTTAAGCGGTGGTCCTTCTTCTGAAGAACTTATGAATATGTGCATTGTTGAAGAACTCCCTATTTACAAATCATATGGTATGACCGAGACGGCTTCTGGTGTTTGTGGATTTTGGCTACATAAAAATCCTAAAAAGTTTAATTCCGTTGGTCAATCGTTTGAAAAAACTAATTTAAAAATTAAAGATGGTATATTATGGGTAAATGGTCCTTCGATAATGATTGGTTATGTGGATGATGATATTGTCGATGAGTGGTTTAATACTGGTGATTATGCAAATATTGATGAAGATGGATTTATTAATATTGAAATGCGTCGGGAAGATAGGATTGTTACCGGCGGTGAAAATGTTAATCCAAGTGAAATTGAATTTATACTATGTACACATCCACAAATAAAGACTGCTAAAGTTTATGGCAAAGATGATAATGTGTGGGGGCAAATTGTTGTTGCCCAAGTTAGTACTTCATTAAATCCAGATGAAATTTGCCAATGGCTACAGGAGAAAATATCCCCTTATAAAATTCCAAAATTGATTGAAATAGTGGACTAAAAACAAAAAAAGCCTCTGAAAACAGAGGCTTTTGAATTGTAAATTAGTAGTAACTACGCTTTGGCAGAAACTTTAATTTTTACACGACCAGAGAATCCTTTGCCCAATTTAACATTAACAAAGTGATTCCCCACTGATTTGATTGCATCTTCCATCTCAATTTCTTTTCTATCAACAGTAAAACCTTTTTCTGTAATAGCTTCAGATATCATTGAGTTGGTTACTGAACCAAATAGTTTATCATCTTCACCTGCTTGAAGTTCAAACTTTAACGTAAGTTTATTCAAACGCTCAGCTAAGGCTTCAAGATTCGACCTTGTTTTAGCATCTTTGCGTGCTTGTACTTCGATATTCTTCTGGGTTGCGTCAATATTTTTTTGAGTTGCAACCGTTGCCATGCCTTGAGGAATTAAATAGTTTCGTGCGAAACCATCTTTTACAGTGATAATCTCACCTGCTTTACCCAATGCATCTACGTCTTTATTTAAAATAATTTGCATGACTATCTCCTATACATTACGTGGATCAACAGCATACGGTAATAATGCAATATTTCTTGCACGCTTTACAGCACGTGTTAATTGACGTTGATGTTTTGCACAAACTCCAGTAACATGACCAGGAATAATTTTACCTTGTTCAGTTAAAAACTTTCGGAGGTATTTGTACTCTTTATAATCAATGGTGATTTCAGAATTTTCACAGAAAACACAAATTTTACGATTTGATACAAATGACATAATTATTCCTCAACTTTCTCTTCAGAAGTAACAGGAGTTTCTTCTCCAACTTCTTCAGATGGTTCTTCAGCAACTACAGTTTCAGTGGCTACTTCTTCTGCAACTTCCGTTTCAGCTTCTACTTCTACAGTTTCTTTTGCCTCTGTAGATGTTTCAGCTGTTTCTGTAGTTTTTTCTTTATTGCTTTCTTCAGCATTTGAGTTTGTAGAATCTTTACCTGCTAATTGAGCATCTAAATCATCAGTTTGTTCGCGTAATCCATCTTCTTCGATGCGGATTGTCATATAAGCCAAAATGCTTGGGTTATGCTCTAGTTCAACATTAAAGTTGTTGTTCTTAGATCCATCAGATTTAAACTGTACTAATATATATGTACCATATTTCTGTTTATCTATGAGGTAACCTAATTTCTTTTTTCCCCACACTTCAGTAGCAATGGGTGTTCCACCTTTTGCTTTTAATAACTCTTCAACACTGAGAACAATATCTTTTAATCGTCCTGCTTCTAAAGCAGAATGAACAATGTATAACGTTTCATAGTAATTCATGTATTACTCCTAACCTAAGGTTATCCCGCAATTAATGGGGCAATAACCAATGATACAACTGACATTAATTTTATTAATATATTTAAAGATGGTCCAGAGGTATCCTTAAATGGATCTCCTACCGTATCACCCACAACAGCTGCTTTGTGAGCTTCAGAACCTTTTTTCAATGTTTCACCGTCAACCTCAACGCCTTCTTCAATCATTTTTTTAGCATTATCCCATGCACCACCTGCGTTAGACTGGAAAATAGCCATCAGTACACCCGCAACGGTAACACCTGCTAACAAGCCACCGAGTGTTTCTGGCCCAAATGTAAATCCAACAAGAACTGGAGATATAATGGCTAAAATTCCTGGCATTACCATTTCTTTAATGGCTGACTGTGTTGAAATTTCAACACATTTTCCATGTTCAGCTTTATCTAATCCAGCTTCATAGGTTGCTTTATCTGCATCAGACCAAGTTGATTCATCACCTTTGTTAAGAACATCTAATGCTGCCTTAAGTTCAGGGATATCTTTAAATTGTCTTCTTACTTCTTCAATCATTGCCATGGCAGCGCGACCAACCGCACCCATTGCCATTGATGAAAATAAAAATGGAAGCATACCACCAACAAACAATCCAGCCATTACCTCTGGGTTTGAAATATCAATTGATGTAATTCCGCTTTGAACCATAAATGCTGCGAATAAGGCTAATGCAGTTAATGCTGCAGAGCCAATGGCAAAACCTTTACCAATTGCAGCTGTAGTATTTCCTACTGCATCTAATTTGTCTGTTCTTTCACGAACTTCTGCAGGGAGCTGAGCCATTTCAGCAATGCCGCCTGCATTATCAGAAATTGGGCCATAAGCATCAACAGCTAACTGAATACCTGTATTTGCCAGCATTCCTAATGCAGCCATTGCTATTCCATATAATCCTGCAAAATGATGCGCACCCATAATAGCTGCAGCAAGAATTAAAATTGGAAACGCTGTAGATTGCATTCCTACACCTAATCCAGCAATAATATTAGTTGCAGGACCGGTAATAGATTGCCGTGTAATTGATGTAACTGGTGATGTACCTGTTCCAGTATAATGCTCAGTAATCATACCGATACCTAAACCAGAAACTAGACCAATAACTGTAGCCAAGAATACACCCATAGAAGTATAATCTACACCACCTTGAGTAAATGTAGCAGGAAGATAGATATCAATTAGAAGATAAATTACTGCAATCATAATGAATGCACTACCAAACTCACCTTTATTTAATCCTTTTTGAGGATCACCACCTTCTTTTACAGATACCATAAATGTACCGATAATGGATACTACAATTCCTGAAGCTGCAATTAATAATGGAAGGGTTACAAAATTCATGTCTAATGCACCACTAACTAAAATGCTAGCACCTAAAACCATAGAACCAATAATAGAGCCTACATAAGATTCAAATAAGTCTGCACCCATTCCAGCAACATCACCCACATTATCACCGACGTTATCAGCAATCGTCGCAGGATTTAATGGATGATCTTCAGGTATACCTGCTTCAACTTTGCCTACAAGGTCAGCACCGACATCAGCAGCTTTTGTATAAATACCACCACCTACACGCGCAAAAAGTGCAATTGATGATGCACCTAAAGAAAATCCTGATAAAACATTTAATCGAGTTGAAATTTCAGGAAATGCAGAAGAATAATAAATGAAAAGGATGCCTAGACCAAGTACGCCTAAACCAACTACAGATAAGCCCATTACAGAACCACCGGTAAAAGCAACATTAAGCGCTTTAGCCAAACCTGTACGTGCAGCATTAGTTGTTCGATTATTTGCTTTAGTTGCTACTTTCATGCCAAGGTAACCAGCTAATGCTGATGCCATCGCTCCAACAATAAATGAAAGTGCAATTAAAGGACTCGAATCAGCTTTGCCCGAGTTTGCATAGCTTAACAATATTGCAACGGCTATAACAAAGATTGATAAAATTCTGTACTCCGCTTTTAAGAATGCCATGGCACCATCAGCAATGCTTGAACCAATTTGTTTCATTCGCTCTGTGCCTTCGTCTTGATTATTAATCCAACTGGTTTTCCAGAAGGAATAAAGCATTGCAAGTAAACCTGCACCAACTACAAGATATAAATTATCCATTCAGTAATTATCCTTTTTAGTTAATTAAATTTAT
>CAYQPE010000064.1:6865-10663 GCA_964419445.1 uncultured bacterium | reverse complement strand
GATATCTAATTGGGGATGGCTCACCCGAGCATCCATGGTAAATAGGGTGGTGCCTGAAATTGGCGCGTTTTCAGTATTGGTTTCCATTTCTTCAATATTTATACCTTTATCGGCTAAAATTTCAGCAACTTTATGAACAAGGCCTTCATTGTCAGCACCAGAGAGATGGATTTTACATTGAGGAATATTAGAGTCCAATTCAAAATGGGATGTTCCTTTTATGGAGATATCTAATTCTTGTATTCCATTGAGTGCAACCGATAGTGATTCACCCCAATCTTTAGATACACTTACCAATACCATTATGGTAAATTCAGTACCCAGTTTTGTCATTCGGCTTTCTTCAATATTTCCGCCATGTGAGGTAATAACACCGGTAAAATGCGATACTATTCCAGGCTTGTCTTTACCAAATGCGGAGATGATAATATGCTTCATGATGTAAATCCTTTTCTATCTTAAAATGCGTGGTGATAATTTAGGAGGTTCTTCTGATATTTCAACAGATTTGCCCAAGCGTTCAATTATTCCATCTAATTTTGATGATGATGCACAATAAGCCGTGAAAATGGGGTCACCCTGCTGAACATATTGCCCTAATTTAGCATGGCATGTTATACCTGATGTTGGATCAATATTATCTGATAATTGTCGTCGGCCTCCACCCATATCCACAATACACCAGCCTATATTTTGGGTATGAAAATTTGAGATATATCCTGATGTATTGGCTTTTATGGTTATTTCATTTGTGGGTTGATGTAATTGGTGGTTACGCAGTGCAGCGGTATCACCATTATGTGCATGGACCAACTTTTCAAAAATTTCATACGCATGACCACTATCTATTACGTTCTCCATCTTTTCTTGTGGAGATACAATATTTGCCAATGAAAGCGCTTTTTCTCCCAAATGATATATAACTTCCATTGTATCTGCAGGGCCATTTCCCTGCAATGAAGCAACAGTTTCTTTTATTTCACACCAATTCCCCGAATATTTACCTAACGGTTCATTCATAGCGGTAACGGCAGCATATACAGAAACGCCATGTGCTTCGCCAGTTGATGCCAATAAATCCCCCAATTTAAATGCATCCGTTTGATTCTCCATAAACGCACCATTTCCCGTTTTAATGTCTAAAACTAATCCATTGAGTCCTTCAGCAATTTTTTTACTCATGATACTTCCACAGATAAGGGGGAAAGATGCCACCGTTTGAGTAACATCACGAAGGGCATAAATTTTACCGTCAGCAGGACAAATTTCAGAAGTTTGTCCAATTATGGATATTCCAATATCTTCAACAATTGCAGAGAAATCTGTTAATGAAAGCGTAGATTTATAATTGGGGATGGTTTCTAATTTATCAATAGTACCACCGGTATGTGCAAGACCTCTACCAGCAACCATGGGAACATAACAGCCACATGCTGCAAGTATTGGACCTAAAATAAGTGAAACTTTATCACCAACGCCACCAGTACTATGTTTATCTATTACATATCCTGGCAGGTGAGAAAAATCTAAAATTTCACCTGAATGTAGAAGTGCTTCAGTATAAGTTTCAGTTTCAGAAGATGATAAACCATGGGTAAATACTGCCTTGAGCCAACCGGTCATTTGGTCATCAGAAATATTCTCCTGAGTATATCCATTTACCAGATAGAGTATTTCATTTTTAGAAAGTGGTTTATTTGACAATGTTTTTTCAATTAGGGACGTGGTATTCATTGTTTATTCCTTGTATTCTAACGCAAAATCAATATAATGTTGTGCCCGTTCAATAATCATTTCCAATTCTTCATCAGTGGTTTGGCGAACAATTTTACCGGGGAGTCCTACAACCAAAGAACGGGGGGGCACATTCATGTTGGGGGGGACTACTGTTCCTGCACCTATAATAGAACCCTCACCAATAATAGCATCATCCATGATGATTGAACCCATACCAATAAGGCAACGGTCTTTTATGGTTGCCCCGTGAACAATTGCATTGTGGCCAATGGTGACATCATTTCCAATGGAGGTGGGAGAGACATCAGTCGTAACATGAATAACACTATTATCTTGAATATTACTCCTATCACCAATTTTAATAGAGTGCATATCACCTCTTACCACGGTACCAAACCAAATGGATACATGCTCACCCATAACCACATCACCAATTATATCTACAGATTCAGAAATATAGCAAGAATTGGGTATGGTGGGAGTTTTCCCTTTAAAAGATTTTATCATGATTTGTTATTTCGTTTTAAGATATTTAAAAGTTCAAAATTAAAGAAGTTTTGTTCACGTGAAGTTTTTATGCAGAGAAAAATTCCCAATACACCCAGTACTACATTGGGCAACCACATGGAGATGATGGGTGAAAGTGAACCTCTGTCGGCAAATTCCTCACCAGCAATGAGAAATACCCAGTAGATTATAAAAAACCCCAAACTAAATGCCATATTCACCGCAAAATTACCCTTACGTGCCATAATACCCAATGGTGCACCAATGAGTATAAAAACTAAACTTGCCAAGGGAATGGAAAACTTTTTATGGAGTTCAACACCATATTTATTTATGGAGCGATGATATGAATTAATGAGAGAAAAATCACTGGATATACCCCGTTGTAAATTTTTGATACGTCGTTTAAATGCTTCAACTTTTATAGGTGATGCTAATTTTAGTGAATCTACAATGTGTTTTTCATATTGTGAAATTTGAGCAACAAGTTGTTCTTTAGATGTATAATTAGAATCTAGAATTATAGACTCTTTTTCTAATCGACTATTGATTCTTTCATATATCTTTCCAACTTTATCATGAAAGGTAACAATTTTATTTTTAATCATAGAGAAATTCATTTCTCTATCGCCACGTACACTGCTATCTCTTCGGTTTAAATTTAGATTATCGATAGGGATGACCACTTTATAATTTTCAAAATAAATTTGTCGATATTCATCATCCTTATTGGTGAACTCATGAATTACTCCATCGTTTAAATCCAGTAAAACCCCATCTTGTAGTGTGCGAATAATTCCCGTTTTTGCAGTGATGGTTCGTTGAGCAATGCCATTGGTTTTATTGAATATTTTTATATCCTTGAAAATATCATTTTCACGCCCTCCCAACAAGATACTATTATTGGGTAGAGAGTTTATAAAATAACCTACATCGAAATCTAAATCTGGCCGTTTACGACTTAAATCAGATGATAATAATCTTGCTTTGTGATTCATTTCGGGTAAGGCAAAGTTGTTAAATAGTATCATGAGAATCGTTACAACAATACCAAATCCAACTGCAGGAATGAGTAGTTGTAAAAATCCAGTTCCAGAAGCACGCATGGCAGAAATTTCATTATCAGATGATAGCCGACCAAATGCCATAAGCGTGGCAACCAAAACGGCCATGGGAACAGTAAGGGCTAGAATCCATGCTAAGTTTAAAAATACAAATTCAATTAAGAGGAATAGATCTAATCCTTTTCCTAAAAATTTATCAATACTTTTTAAAAGGAAATTTGCCAAAAGCACAAAGAGGAGTACAAATAATGCCATTATGAAGGGCACAAAATGCTCTTTTACGATATATTTTGGAAGGATTCTCATACTCTAAATTAAAGCTAATTTACTTCAATGGATAAAATAGATGTTTTTTTTCTCCATCATTCGTAAATTCTATCATAGGTGAGGGTAATTTGATAAAATTCAATGTCTGAGCTAGCCAATGCCAACGACTATTATGGTTGGGAAGAACTGAAAGTATATTAAAATCTAATCCAAAATAGTAATT
>CAYQPE010000064.1:0-6765 GCA_964419445.1 uncultured bacterium | reverse complement strand
TATTCTAGCTGAAACATTTGAATGAAGCTAATTAGTCCCCCATATAGAGTCGATTTATTCCAAGTTAACCCCGATGAAAGCAGTAAGTCAGTATTAAGATTAGATAGTAGATATCCACTATAGGCATGTCCAAATTTATCTGCTAACTTTGCATAATTTTCATCATGGTCATAATGAAAATCTACTTCTTCACCAAACCACCAACCAGGTTGGAGAATATATTTATATACTAAATATTGACTTATGATTAGAAATGAACCTGTTCTAATAATTTTTTCATTAGTAAGATGTGTTTTTTTATAGGGTGTACCACCTGAGAAAGTATATTTCCGATGATTAGCATATGTGAAATTATTAATTGATAGATGTAGGTTTTTATTTTGTAGAATAGGGGGAGAGGCCTCTGTATTTAATAATAAATTTTCTCCCAATAATTTATTGTTTAAACTTTGAAAACTTAAAATTATAAATAATATTATGTATTTATAACTCAGGATATCCTTTGGATAATTTATCTAATGGTGAAAATTTTATTTGAGGATTTAAATCTTTTGCGATGAGATAATGAAAAATAGCATCTTTTTTCTTTTTTTGCTTTTGTTTTGCTTTTGCCATCAACAAATGAGATTGGAAATGTTTAAAATTTATTTCCAAAGATTTGTCTAACCAATCAACGCTTGATTTCCATTTTCGTTGTTGAAAGCAAACTTGAGCTAAAACCAACATACTCCGCCACTGTTCTGAATATAATTCAATAGATTTTTGTGCATATTGCTTGGCTTTATTATACTCTTTTTCTTCCACGTATATTTCTGATAACATGGATAGATATATTGAACATTCATATCGAGCATACCCATTTTTATACATAAACTGTTTTGCTTGGGGAAATTGTTTTTTCTCTAATAATGCTTTTCCTTTTGACTCATACATTTTAAACTTTTGGGTTTCACTTTCAACGGCTCGTTTTAATTCCTCAATAGCTTGATGATATTTATTCTCATCGAGAAAAATTTTTGCCAATTCAAAATGTGCCTGTGAAAATTGTTTATCCGCATTTATGGCAGATTGTAGATGTCTTTTAACTAGAGAGAGGGGCATATTAGTTATTTAATGCCATTTCTTTTAACAAAAGTGCCAGATGGAAATGTGCTTTTGCATATTCCTTATTTATGGCAATGGCTTTATCAAAATGATATTGTGATTTATCGAAATCCTTTAAAGTTTTAAGCACCAATGCCAAATTGTAATGGGCCTTGTCATACTCAGGAGAAATATCTATAGATTTCTGGAAATGAGATTGTGCCCCCTTGAAATCAGGTTCATTTACCAATGTACCATCTTTATCATTTTTGATTCCACCCTTTAGTAGTTTTCCCAAATAGTAATGGGCATCCCTAAATTCTTGATTAATATCAATTGCCGTCATGTAATTTTTATGTGCACGGTCAAAATCTTCAGGGTCAGTGAGCAGACGCGCTAAATGATAATATGCCAAGGTATGGTTTTGATCCACATCAGTTGCTTTTTCTAAATTATTTTTTGCTTCTTCGTATTCCTCTAAGTCTCTTAGAAGTAATCCCAAATGGTAATATGCATCTGCAAAATTTTGATCGAGATCAATAGCTTTGAGAAAATGTTCGCGGGAGAGTTCAAATTCCGAAATTGCCTGGAGGAGGAGGGCAAAATGGAAGTGCGCTTTCGCATCATCACCATTAATCTCGATCGTTTTTTCAAAATGTTTACGCGCTTTTTTTAGCTTATCTTGTTCAACCAAAAGTAGTGCCAACTCAAAATGAGCCTCTGCAAATTTTGGATTAATCTCAATGGCGCGTTCTAAATGTTTTTGTGCATCTTTCATTCGTTTTCCAATTATTTAGATTTTGAAACCCAAACACCATTCCAATCTTTAGGGTTTTGTTTTTTCAGTGCTTTACATCTATCTATATACATAATGGATGCTTTATCGTTTGGGTTAGCTTTTTTAGCTTTATTGAAAAATTTTATAGAATCATCCCAACTTCCTTCATTATAGTATTCCATAGCATTGTTGAACATTTCCAAAACTTCAATCATATTGGGGAATGATTCTTTTGTATGATAGTCTAAAACCTCATATACTTTTACGGGTTCAGTTTTACCTTTTACAATGATATTATCCACTTGTCGAGTACGATATGTAGCCTTAAATGCATTGAATGAGTATTCAGTTGTGAGAATGTGAGCGCCATATTTTTTACATGCAGATTCAACACGGGCCGCTAGGTTTACCCCATCTCCAATTACGGTATAATCCATTCGTTTTGGAGAACCAATATTACCCGACATAATTTTATCGGTATTTAATCCCATACCATGGTCAATGGGCAGTTTACCTTCTTTTGCACGACGTTGGTTGTAATCATTCAAATCGGTCATCATGGCAATGGCGGCTCGTACCGCTCTGTCAGGGTCGTCATCATGAGGGAAGGGTGTACCGAATATGGCCATCATGGCATCACCAATAAATTTGTCTAACATACCGCCCTCATTTTGAATACAATCCACCATAATAGTGAAATATTCATTGAGAAGGGCAACGGTACCCTGTGCTCCCAATTCTTCAGTAAGGGTTGTAAAACTACGAATATCTGAAAAGAGGACCGTTCCAATGCTCTCTTGGCCTCCCAGCAAATCTTCACCACCATCCATGAGTTGTTCCGCAAGGTCTGCATCCATATAGCGTGACATGGTAGATTTCATTCGTTTTTCGTTACTTATATCTTCCAACATCACCATAGTACCTAGGGATTCGTTTTCTTTACTCTTTAAAGGTACAATGGAAAGATTGGTAGAAATTTTTTCCCCATCAAAAGTCATTTCAGCATCAGCGATATATTCATCTTCTTCCACATCTTTAATTTTGGGAAGAATCCAATCATTATCACCGTTAAAGAAATCTTCCACTTTTTGTTTTATAACGTCATCTTCAGTTTCAAATTTCATAATTCGAAGTCCAGATGCATTACATGTTTCAATTTCCAGATCTTCATTTATGGTAATTACGCCATTAGACATACTAGAAAGCATGCTCATATTGTAATTCATGAGGTTTTGTACATTGTCAAACAATGCGGCATTTTCAATACCAATGGAAATTTGAGATGTAAATGCAACGAGGCGAGCTTCATCTTCACTGGTAAAAGAACCTCCTCGTTTATTCAGAACTTGGCTTACGCCAATAATTTTACCATCTTTGTTTGTAACCGGTGCACATAGCATTGATCGAGTGAAGTAGCCCGTTTGCTTATCAAATGCTGGATTAAATCGCAAATCAGCATAACAATGAGGGATGTTGAGAATTTCACCAGAGGTAAAAACATTTCCAGCAATCCCCATATGATTGGGGAATCGTATTACATTTTTTCCCAATCCTTCACCCACTTCAGTGTAGAGTTCATTAGTTTTTTCATCATTAATAAAAAGAGATGATCGTTCTGCATCAAGCATTGTGGTGATAGTTGACACGATCCGTTTTAATAAAGAGCTTAATTCCAATTCAGATGAAATTTGTGATACTACATCTAAAAATTCTAGCTCTTGTTTCCGGGAAGCCTCCATATCTTCCATGGCAATATGACCTTGTAGTGCAATGGCTGCTTGTTTAGTCATCGCTTCTAAAATTTCTAAATCTTGCTCATCAAAAGCACCACCAGATTTATTTAAAAGTTGAGCCACACCAATAGTTTTACCCATAACCGTTTTTAAGGGTGTACATAAAATATTTTTGGTTCTATATCCCGTTCTCATATCTACAGATTTATCGAATCGATCATCTTTATAGGCATCCAGAATGATGGCACCTTGCTCATTGGTATATACCCAACCAGCAACACCGCGCGAATTCATAATTCGAATTTCACGCATAAAATTACCTTGTGCAACTCTAGAATATAATTCCCCAGATTTTTCATCATTGAGGAATATTGTCCCTCTTTCAGCACCAATAGTTTTGGTGGTGATATTCACTAATGTTTCTAAAGCGGAATCAAGGGAAGTGGTTGCTGCTAAATCGTTATTCACATTCAAAAGTAATTGTGAAAATTTATCTGATCCCACCATATTTTTTTTGCGGGTTGTGGTTTTAGCCATGTCTTTCCTCTAATGATTCTCTTAATTTCCAAATGGTATTTTGTAAATGCTTTTGCTCGTCAATTTTTAAAACTTCTGCTCGTTGTAAATCATCAATCCGCTGATTTTCTTTTTCCTCTAATTGTGAACGCAATGTATTAATAGTTCTTTTCAACTGACGAACACTATCATGAGATGTAGAAATTGATTTTTGTATCCTTTCCTCAATATCTATTTGAGTTTTTTCTAATGTATCACGAAGAGAGGAAACTGAAGATTTGAGCAATTTATTTTCTGCATTAGATGCAGCCACAGCAGATTGTATATTCTCTTCATTTTCTATATCTTTTTTCTCCAATTCATCTCGTAATGAATTTACCGTGGTACGGAGTTGTTTGTTTTCATCATGAGAACTTGAAACTGCACGTTGAATCTTATCTTCTACATCGATTTGAGATTTTTCCAGTGAATCGCGGAGTGAGTTTACAGAGGATTTTAGCAGTGAAATTTCACCCATATATTTTGCAGCTTCTTTTTGAACTCGTGTTTCAGTATCTAACTTTGTTACTTCCAACCTATCTCGTAGAGTTTGAATAGTGTGTTTGTACTGTTCCAACTTACCACTCAGCTTTGATGTGGTTTTTTGTAATTCCTCTTCATAAACTACCTGGCGAAGCTCTAGCTCATCACGAAGAGATTGTACTGTGGATTTTAGTTGCTTAATTTCGTCTTGAGATGCAGACACTACTTTTTGTATAGCTTCTTCCTTTTCAGCCTTTACGTTTTCCAATGTTTCACGTAATGATTGAACTGAAGATTTTAATTGATTGATGCGATCTTCATATTGGGAGGTAACACGTTGAACGTCATCCTCTTTTTCAGTAATAGTTTGAAGGAGTCGTTCTCTTAATGAGTTAATGGTTAATTTAAGTTGTTCATTTTGCTGCGATGTAAATGACACCGCTTTTTGTATGGCATCTTCATGTTGGCCACGTTGCGTTTCAAGTCGTTCTCGTAATGAATTAATAGTGTTTTTTAGCTGCAAATTTTCATCTTGTGATGCGGAAACTGCTTTTTGAATTTTTTCTTCAATATCAATTTGAGTTTTTTCCAAGACTGACCGCAACCCAGCAATGGTTGACTTTAACTGTTTTACTTCATTTTTTGAAGATGAAATTGCCTTCTGTACGGCATCTTCTCTGCCAGCTCTATGTTCTTCTAATATATTTCTTAAATTGTTTACAGAATTCTTTAATTGTTGATTTTCATCGGCAGTTTGCTGAGACGCTTTTTGAATAAGCTCATCTCGATTTATTCGCTCAAACTCCAGCTCATCACGAATAGATGTTACTAAAGATTTTAATGAATTTACTTCATTTGTCCATTTACGCTTTTCTGATTGTACAGATTCATCCATTAAAATATTGGTTTCTTCCAACTTTTCACGTAAAGCTAATATGGTTAACTTGAGATATTTATTCTCTTCTTCTAAACCAACGACTTGAATTTTTACATTCTTACTGCTCATAGATTTTGTTTTCTCCAATTGCTGTAAAAATCAGGTTCATGTGATGATTCAGATGAAGCATCGTCTATTGCAGGGGGATGTTGAATTGCAGACTCTTCATGGATATGCTTAACTTTTATCCCTTTAGGATGTTTGTAATGTTTTAAAATATATTGACGAAATTTTATTTTACCAATATACTTTATAGCAGATTCAAGTGCCGAATTAGATTTAATAAATTCCCAATCAATATCCTTCTTCTTTAAGCCCTTAATGGGAGGTATTATCTCATGCTCTATCAATAATGAAATTTGGGATTTTACATTTTCAATGGACCCTATTTGTACTTCACGCTGTTTATTATCCCAATAAGCGCGCCCTTTAATATAAGGGATATTGTTTTGCAACTTATAGATTAAGGATAGGCTGAATTTGTCTGGTTGAAGGAGGCGAATTAGAGAATCTTTAAAATAGTCAGATTCACGATAGAAACTATCAAGGGATGATTGTAGTGAGGTTATCTGTTTCTTTAATTCGTCTTGTTTGGAGTTAACCACTAAATATGATTCAAATATGGATTTAGTTAGGGAGCTTAGCTCTGTAGAATCATCCGTTAATAATGACAAGCAGTTCAAGTCACGCATAGAGCTATCTACAAGCTGATTGAGCATTTTGCGATCTTTTATATTAAAGTTATCCATAGTAAATAGTATTTATGTATGATGGATAAAATATATAGAATTAAATATTATTTGCAAACTAAAAAACCATTAATAAAAAATTAAAAAATAAGGGATAAAAATTTACATTGAGTTGGAATACGGTTGGTAATGTAAAAGATTGTTCCATGTCACAGAATTAATTGTGAGATAATGTTAAATTAGTGATAAAGAGAGGAAGAAAAACTATGTTTAGACTATTTAAACGAGAGGCTGTGTATTTTTGCTTGTTTACCTATAGCGTATTATTTTGGGTATCTGTAGTAACGATGCTGGCAGGATATATTATTTAAAATAATTCAGATTTATAATTGCATTAAGAAAGAAAATACTGATAATTTATTGGGCTCGAGAAACTGCATTTTTGAGTTAAAAGTTCGAGGTGTAGCGTAGTCCGGTCAGCGCACCTGCTTTGGGAGCAGGGGGTCG
>CAYQPE010000063.1:0-10690 GCA_964419445.1 uncultured bacterium | reverse complement strand
AATCTATATATTGTAAATAATGCATCAAGTAACGTTTTAAAATATACTATTTCAGAAGATGGAATAGTTGAACAAACTAATGAATTATTAGATTTAAATGGAAGTCAACCTCGTGAAATATTAATTATAGATAATTTAGCATATATTAGCCAATGGAATGTTTTTGGAATAGCAGTGATTGATTTACTTTCATTTACTCAAATCAATACGATAGAGATCAATGGTCATACTGAAGGCTTAACATTTGATGGGACTTATCTCTATTCTGCAATTGCATATAGTGACTATTCAAGCTTTACATCTGGAAACTCTGTTGTAAAAATTGATATTGCTTCAAACGCTGTTATAGAAACATATGAAGTATTCACATCACCACAAAATATTATATTTAATAATGGTTTAATCTATGTTTCACATACATACTTTGACGATTCATGGGCTTCATCATATGCTTCTTCTGTAATTGATATATCTACTGGTACAATAACAAGCGTTAATCATGGGAATGCAGCATTCTATGGAAATGATTTTGCTATAAATAATGGAACTCTATATAGATCTTACAATAAAGGAATAGTTTCTTTTAATGAAGATTTATCTATAAATGAATCTACATATATTGGCTCTAATAATGAAGCCTCTCTATACTCTATGAATATAAATAATGACATTATATACTTAGGGTTTAGTGATTATACAGCGCCAGATGATATCATAGTATTGAATTTTGATGGCAATGAATTGGGGAATTACCAAGTTAGAGCTAGTCCTGGCTCTTTTGCATTTTGGACTGTGGAATAGAAAGAGCTACGTTAAAATTAAAAAAGGGGCAATACCCCTTTTTTAATTTTTAAACTGCCAATGAATTTTCAGATAATTATGTGAATCTATATCCTCGTAATTATTAGATAATTTGCTATTTTCATTAAATAGATTATTAAAATGATAGCTAATACTAAATGATTTTAATTTAATCCCTAATTGTAGGTTTAATCTATGTGCATCTTCATTTAATGCGGATAAAGTATAATCCCAACCTTCTGCTGAAGGATTAAAATCGAAATATGTATAATCTACACGCAAATATGGTGTGTATTTTTCAAAATATGGAAATGTTAAATAAGCATCATTTTTCACATAGCTTTTTAGAAAGTAATTTTTATTTTCAACGATAAATAACTCTGATATTATTCTGAATAATTTTGATTGATAAGATAAGTTCAACGTTGCGGCATCAATCATTTTTTCATCATTTTCAATTTTATGATAGGCTAATTTGCTCTTTATAAATAAAGGGTATACGTCAAAAAAAATACTGTTTTTAAATACTTGATAATTAGAATCGATATACACATCCTCTAAATGCCGATGTGCACCAATTAAAAGATAGTTAAACCTATATTGAACATCAAATTCTACATTTGCTGAAATACTGTACAACAAATTTCCATTAAATTTTAATTGATTAAACTCTTTATCTATCCCAACTCGATATATATTTTTTTTATAAATATTTTTATGCCATTTCAAATATGGTTCTACATCAAAAACTTTATTAAAAATAAAGTTTAATTTATTAGATGTAAGCCATTTTTCTGCCTTAATATTATCTATATTAGTATTTGAAATATGTGTATTTGCTAAATATTCTAATTGACCTAATGTTGTTGATTTTCTATAAGTAATTCCTGATAAATAACTCTCATTCATTTTCAAAATAGAACCTGTATTACTAATTGGTATATTATAATTTTCTAAATGGTATGCTAATGTTAAAGATAAAGAATTATTTTTTGAATTATTCTTATAATTGATAAGATAGTTTTGCAATAACGGACCCTCAGAAATTAAACCATATTTTCCTGTATAAAATCGTGAATGAGCAAATGCAGTAATTGTGCCCTGTTTCATTGATAGTGACTGAGTTTTTAATAATAATTCACGATAAAGATAGTCACCCTTCATAAATTGAAATGCAGAGCGTGTTCTTAATGAATCACTAAGTGGGCTTTCAGTTTCATTTATACCAAAAACAAATGTGGAGAGTGGAATATCTATCTCTCCATTTATTTGTATGTCATAGAATATTTGATTTGCTTGACCCTTTTGTATTAATGGATTTAATAAATATCCAGAATTATTTATGGGATCAATAGGCAACCATAGTGAATTATTCGCAAATAAATGTGAAATAAAAAAGGCACACAGTGTTAAAAACATTGTATGCCTTTTAAAATATATCAAATTAATTTTCAATTAAACAGCGTCTACACCTAATTGTGGAAGTGATCTTTTGGCAAGCTCAAATGCACCAAAAAGTATTGTTGTAAATATTAAATCTCCAACAATAGCGTTTTGTAAAAAAGGAATTCCTGCAACATAGCATGTAGCTAAGCCTGAGAGTGTTTTAGGATAAAATGTACCTGACATCCACACCCCAAAATTGGTAACTAAAAAAAAGAAGATTGATGCGGTGAATGATGCAAGTCCAATACTTGTAAATTTTGGTTTTAAGATAGAAGCAAACAATGTCACCATTACTATTGAAGAATAAACCCAAATCATTGTACCATGGAATCCAAGTACTACATCTGAAACAAACATAGCGACTAAAGGCACAATTATAGCCAATTGTTTATTATTTAAATAAATCCCTCCCATCAAGCCCATTGCAACTATAGGGGTAAAATTTGGTGGATGCGGTAATAAACGGCTTAACGCAGCCAATAAAATAATTCCACTTATAACCATTCTTCTTAGTGTCATTTCTTTCTCCATTTGGTGGGTGTAATTTATAATTGTAGATGTATTTTTTCTGTTATATAAAATTTACTTTTTCCACAATTCTCTATAAAAGTGATTATGTTTATCGGTCCACTCTTTTTCTGGTGACAATTCAATTTCACGAATCATCAAATCCATTTTGCCATCAAAAGAATCCAATAAATGTACAAAAAGTGCTTCAGGAAACTTAGGAGGTACAGGAGTACCATTTGAATGTGTACCTTGATGAGATAAAATTATATGTTTTAGTTTTAATACAGTGTTGTCATCAAGTTTTATGTTTTTAGCTATTTCGTCAAAAACGTCTATCCCCAAAGCAATGTGACCAACAAGCCTGCCAGCATTAGTATATTCACCTTTTGTGGAATACTGAATCCCTTTCACTTTCCCAATATCATGAAATAGTATCCCCGTTAATATTAAATCCAAGTCTAAATTTTTATAATATGGATGTAATAGTTCAGCAAAATTCATCATCGAAAGAACATGCTTTAAAAACCCTCCTTTTATTGGATGATGGTGATGAATTGACGCAGGGATTAAACATATTTGGTCTTTATAAATTTTAACCAATTCCTTTGCAATTTTCTTATAGGGACTTTTAAACTTTTTAATTTTATCTACTAATTGGGAATATAACTCATCAATTGGTTCATCAATTTTTTCAATTAACTCATCAATATTAAATCCATACTTATTATAGGTTTTATCATCTGCGGTTTTTATTTGCTGAATAACCAATTGTAATTGTGAATTATATGATTCCACCCTGCCTTTTACGGCAACAGGTTCTTTTACCTCAAATTGATCGTTAAAATGATTGACATCATCCCAAATTTTTGCATTAATCCTACCGCTTTTATCTGATAAAATTAGATCTAAATAGGGTGCACCATTACGAGTATTCCTTAATGATTTCTCCGTACAAATATAAAATCCTCTGATTTGAGTATTTTTTTTGAATTTTGAAATTTGAGTTAATTGAATAGACACAGTAAATTTATTTTTTTGAATGGTTTTCTGTAGGACATTTATTACAATTAGCTTCCTCTTTTGAATTAAATTGTTTGATTAGGACATTACAAATATACATTAAAGAGAGAATTCCTAAAAATAAAATGATGAATAATTGCACTACACTATACCTAAAACTATTCCACCTTGATACACTGCCAATGCACCTAGGTATGCTAAAGCAGACATATACGCCATCATAAGAAGTGGCCATTTCCAAGAATTTGTTTCATTTTTCACTACGGCAAATGTGGCCATACATTGAGCCGCATATACATAGAATACCATTAATGACAGTGCTACCAAAATATTATAAGTTGGGGTTCCATCTGGCCGTCTATCATTCTTCATTGCATCTGATAGAGAAACAAAATCCTCTTCTTCCTCTACATTATAAATGGTTGCCAATGTACTTACCATAACTTCACGTGCAGCAAAGGATGTTAGCAAGCCAATACCAATTTTCCAATCAAAACCTAACGGCTGTATAACCGGTTCTATTACATGGCCAATTTTCCCAGCATATGATTCATGAATATCTACAGATTCCCCATTACTATCTTTAGGGAAAGACGCAAGAATCCATAACACAATTGAAATGGCCATAATAATTTTCCCTGCATTTATTACAAAAACTCTGCCTCGAATAAATACTTCATTGAGTACTGATTTTAACATTGGCATTCTATAGGGTGGTAACTCCATGGCAAATGAAGATTTTCCTTTTTCTTCAATAAAAAAAGTACAAATTTTTGCAACTAAAAATGCAGTAATGGTTCCCAATAAATACATTATTACTAATGTTATTCCCTGCAAGCCAAAACCATACACAGTAATATCAGGTATAAATGCTCCAATTAACAATGCATATACTGGAAGTCGCGCACTACAACTTAGCAAGGGCAATACTAAAATTGTAATAAGTCGTTCTCTCCATGAGTCTATAGTTCGAGCGGCCATAATTCCAGGGATAGCACAAGCATATCCACTCATTAATGGTAATACTGAACGACCATGTAATCCAATTTTACCCATAAACTTATCCATCATCATCGCCACACGTGCCATATATCCTGAATCTTCAAGTAATGTAAGAAAGAAAATAAGTATAACTATTTGAGGCAAAAAAATCAGTACAGATCCAACTCCAGCTACAATTCCCTCAACCAGTAAATCTCTAATGAGCCCATGAGGAAGCACATTTATCAAAAACTCACTTAATTGCCCAAATGAGCCGTCTATAAAATCCATGGGTAAAGATGCAAATTCGAAAATTGATTGAAAAATAAAATATAATAATGTTAAAAATATTACAGGACCCATAAATGAGTGTGTCAATATAGCATCAACTTTTTCACTTATGCTTTTGTCTTCAATTTTCTTTTGAATTAGTGAAGCTGAATCAAATTGGGAATCTAACCATGAGTATCTTGCAATACTTTCTATGGATGTATAATCATAATTATTTTGAGTTAAGGCCTGTCGAACATTTGAAACAATTTCCTTCAATTTAAATAATTGAGAGTCATTAAGATGTCCACCTGATTTAAAGCACTCTGCAAATGAATCCCTTGTGAGTAAGCGTATAGATAATGAATTTATTATACTACTTGAAACGCTAAAATGTGTGGATAAAAAACTGCGAATAGGATTAAGTGCTTTTACCAAGTGGTCATCTAACTGTAATGTTGAAACTGATTCAATGTTTGCAGTCTCATAGTTTTCAATTTTTTTCTGTAGTTTATCAATACCTTCATTATTAATTGCAGAAAGTGGTACTACATCAACTGCACCCAAAACATTTTTTATTGCATTATAATTAATTGAATTTTTCTTCTCTTTTACCTTATCCATCATATTTAAAGCGATGATAGTAGGAATTCCCAATTCTACAATTTGTGAAGTTAAAAATAAATTTCTACTCAAATTTGACGCATCAACAACAGATACAATTAAGTCAGGTCGTTTGTCAGCATCTAGAATCCAATTCAAGAGTTGGTCAGAGACTATTCTCTCATCAACCGTTTCAGGTGTGATACTGTAAATTCCAGGAAAATCAATGATTTCTATACTTTTATCACTGCCCTTTAGGAAACCCCTTTTAGAGTCCACAGTAATGCCAGGATAATTGGCAACTTTTTGATTTAATCCAGTGAGTTTGTTAAATATTGCAGTTTTGCCACAATTAGGATTGCCAATTAATGCGATTTTAGTCATAATTATACTTTTTCTATGATAATATTTTGGGCATCTTCCAAACGAATGCTCATATAAAAGTTTCGAATTTTCAATTGTATTGGACCAGAAAATGGCATTTGTTTTACAAATCTTATTTTTTCACCAGGAATAATTCCCATTTCCAGCAATCGTGGTTTACTATCATTATTTTCTTTTATGATTGCACATTCATCATTTTTTAATTCTGCAATAGTCATTTTATTTCCCACAATCTTTACAAATACCAAACAATTGATGAATATGTCTTATAAGCTTAAATTTAAATTTATTACAAATTTCATCCTGCATATCTTCTATTTCATCACTTACAAACTCAATAATTTTTCCACATTCAATACAAATCATATGATCATGATGAGGATGGTCTATTTTTGTTTCATATCGGGACTTTCCATCACCAATATTTAATTTTCGTACAAAATCATGCTTTACTAAAATATCCATGGTTCTATAGACAGTAGCTCGTGAGACATTCTCACCTCCACTTTTCAATGCAAAATAGATTTCTTCACATTCACGATGTTCTTTACTATTCACCATTTCCTCTAAAACCGACAGTCGTTGAGGAGTAAATTTCATATTCTCTGTTTTTAATGCAGTCTTAAAATCTTCTACTAATTCTGGATTTACCATCAAAGTTCCTTAATTGAGTTTCATTCTCAATTAAAATTTACTATTATTTCATCAAGTGATTGAAGGTAATTATTCAGTAATGGATTTTAAATTGGCGTATTTTTTAATCAATGTCTTTTGTACGTTTCCATTAAATAGTATGGTTAGCTTAGCATTTTCACCAAATCCTTCAGTGCGTAAAATTTTACCTTTACCAAAAATACTATGCATTACTTTGTCGCCATTATTATAATCTGCTGATGTGGACTTTTTATTAATATTATTTGGTCTATATGCGGACTTTTTCTCAAATTTTTGTGGGTTAAACTCCCTAGCTTGTGGCCGTGCTTTAATCCTTTTATCTTCAACTAATTCAGATGGTATTTCTGATAAAAATTGAGAGGGAATGGCAGCTATAGGTTCGCTTCCAAACTTTCTTCTCATTCGAGCATTGTACATAAATACTATTTTTTCTGCCCGAGTTACAGCTACATAAAAAAGCCTACGTTCTTCCTCTAAGTCCATATCTGGATCATAGAGTGAACCCAATGGAAACAAGCCTTCTTCTAATCCTGCAATATGCACAATGGGGTATTCCAGTCCTTTTGAACTATGAATTGTCATTAATGTGATTGCATTGTCAGAATCATTATGTCTATCAATATCTGTTAATAAGGAAACTTCCTCTAAAAAATTAGTAAGTGAATCATTTTCAGAGTTTTCTGTAAATTCTTCAATACTGTTCAATAACTCTTCCACATTATTCCACCGCTCATCTGCTTCTATTGAATTTTGATTTTTATAATATTCGGCTAAAGCAATTTCATTTATTAAATCAATGGTTAATGTTTTGGCATCACAAGAAGAAGACTGTTGAGTAAAATTATTAATCATTTCTCTAAACTGAGAAAATGCAGCTTTCTGTTTAGGTCCAATTGGTACTGCATCAATTTGCTCTAATGCTGTAATAAGATTTAAATCTACAGAATGAGCAAACGCTTTAAATTTATCTAAAGAGGTTTTACCAATACCTCGTGGGGGAAAATTAATTATACGATCAAAGCTAATAGAATCAGCTGGATTAACAATAAGTCGTAAATATGCCAATACATCTTTCACTTCTTTTCTATCATAAAATTTTACGCCACCAATAATTTGGTAAGAAATAGAATTTCTCCTTAACTCATCCTCAATAGCACGACTTTGGGCATTAGTTCTATACAAAATTACTTGATCTGAAAATTCATAATCATCACAATTATCAGAATCTATCCAGTAAACTAATTTCCGGGCCTCATCTCGTTCATCAAAGCATTCTTGATGGACAAGCTTATCACCATCTTTATTTTCAGTCCACAATTCTTTTTCTGCACGATAATCATTATTTTTCACAACTGAATGTGCTGCACTTAGAATATTTTTAGTAGAACGATAATTCTGCTCTAATTTAATTTCTTGAGATTCACCAAATGCATCTGAAAATTGTAGAATATTTTTAATATCTGCCCCACGCCATCCATAAATTGATTGGTCATCATCACCAACTACACAGATTCCTCTATGCTTTTTTGAAATTGCATGAACCAATTCGAATTGAGGCTTATTTGTATCTTGATACTCATCTACCAAAACATATTGATATTGATTTTGATAATATTCTAGTCTCTCTGGATGTTCTTTAAAGAGTTCTAATGGTTTCAGTAATAAATCATCAAAATCCAACGCATTATTCTTTTTCAATGCTTTTTGGTATTCAGCATAAATTTGAGCTAATTTTTCATCAATATATCCTTCAGCGTATTCTGCAACATTTTCAGGAGATAACATTTGATTCTTTTTTTGGCTTATTAAATTTTGATATGTATTGGGAACAAATGTTTTGGTATCTAGATTTAGTGATGTAATAATTTCTTTAACTAATGCACGAGAATCTGACTGATCATAAATACCAAAATCTCGAGTATAACCCAATAACGGAATCTCATATCGCAATATTCGTGCACAAATAGAATGGAAAGTACCCACATTCATTTTTTGAATATCCACATCTAATAGTTGAGATACTCTTCCTTTCATTTCTTGTGCAGCTTTATTGGTAAATGTAACGGCTAATATTTTATCTGGTGATAGACCTACTTTTTTAATTAAATAAGCAATCTTATATGTAAGAACACGGGTTTTTCCACTGCCAGCTCCTGCAAAAATCAATACTGGGCTTCCAAATACTTCAACAGCTTTACGTTGATTGGGATTTAAATTATCAAGATTCATTTGCTTTTTCGTTTCATTTCTTTACGTTTACGTCGCAATACTTTTTTTGCTTCATTATGTTCAACGTTATTTCGAGTAAAAATATGTCGTCCTTCCCCATCAGCTACAAAATATAAATATGAAGTTTTATTGGGTGACACTGCCGCAATCATTGCATCTAAACCTGGATTATTAATGGGGCCAGGTGGTAATCCTTTGTACTTATACGTATTATACGGACTATCAACTCGTAAATCTTTATTATATAACCTTCTATTTTTGCCAGGGATGATATACTGAATAGTTGGATCAGCTTGCAATAACATCTTGCGTTTGATTCGATTATGGTACACCGAAGAGATAATGGGCATTTCATCATTATACATGGCTTCACCTTGAATTATGGATGCCATGGTAATTATTTCCCGCATAGACATTGATGTATGCCCTTTAATGGGTTTAATTCGATTCTCATATTGATAAAAAAATTGATTTACCATCACTTTAATTATTTGCTCTTCAGTATATGAAGATAAAAATAAATATGTATCTGGAAATAAAAACCCCTCAATAGAAGGTGCATCAATGTTTAAAGAATGTACAAAGTTAAAATCTTTACATAGACTAATAAACTTAAATGTGTCAATTTTTAATTTTCTATTTAATTCATCAGCAATTTCTTCAATAGTCCACCCTTCAAGTAGGGTTACCTTAATTCGCTCTTTTGATGATGTAGTAACCAAATTTACCATTTCACCAATGGAAGAAATTCCCTTAAATGTATATCGCCCTGGAATCAATTTACCATTTCTAAATGTGGCAGACATTGCAAGTTTAAAAATATGGGCATCTCGAGAGGTCATGCATCCTGCTTTCTGTATGATATTTACAGTATAGCTAACTGATGCACCTTTAGGTATGATGACAATTTCATCATTATTATTGCATGTTATGCGCCATGACAATATAATGGTATAAAATACAAGAATGGTGAATAATAACATTGATGCTATTGCACCCACCCACCTTGCTGTTGGATGTAATGACTGAATATCCCTGTCCATATTGATGGAAAAATTAACATTTTAACGGCCTTATCTCTATTCCAAAATTTTTATATTTTTTTTAAGATTATTACTTGCATTGGAATTTAAATACCCTGTAATTTTTTATGTTCATGGGGAATGACAATTCACATAACAAAAGCGTATTTCACTCGTGGTCTTTTGGTAACGTTAATTACCAGCTTTTTGGAATAGGATTGGTAACCATTATATTGGGATACATTATAATGGCAACGGGAGAAACAGAAAGTGTTCAATCTACAAAGATTGCACCAATAATTCTTACCATAGGGTATTGCGTGATTATACCTTTATCAATTCTCTATAAAAAATAAAATTGGGGTGGTAGTTCAATTTGGTTAGAGCACCTGCCTGTCACGCAGGACGTTGCGGGTTCAAGTCCCGTCCATCCCGCCATTTAAAAAGCCTTCTGAAAAGAAGGCTTTTTTGTTATTTATCTTCAACTGCGACACCTGCTCCCAAAGCAGGATGGATTAATTTAAAATAATATTTACTATCAAAACCACATCAAGTACATTTAACAAACCATCCTCATTTAAATCTCCCTGAGGATAATCATTAGCAGAGTCTCCATTTAATATCGAGTTTACAAGCAAAACGACATCAAGTACATTCACAACCCCATCAAAGTTTACATCTCCAAGTGTACTACCCAAAGAAACTGAAAACATCAGCTCTTTCAGTGCATATTCATGATAATCTGGCCA
>CAYQPE010000062.1:0-10727 GCA_964419445.1 uncultured bacterium | reverse complement strand
CTAATTCATCTGTACAGCCATAGATATTCTCTACCCATGTAGCACCATGAATTGTTCCATGATTCCCATTTCCACTTAAATCATTCAGAACAGTACCAGACCCTTCATTAAAATTATAATAACTTTCTAGATGTTCATCTGATATGTTTGGTTCAGATAAAATCATATCACCTGTTAATGCTTCAGTGTAATATGCAAAATAATCAATTGAACCATTGAAAAACCATGGAACGTGCGAAAGAACACTTTTACCCAAATATACCTGACCTCCATTGATATTAGGTATGGGCATGGAATGGTCAGCCGATAAAATATCATTTACATATATTTTAAAATTTCCATCATCATAGATAAATACTACATCATACCACTCGTCTTGAATAATTTGGGTAGTTGTATTCTCACCGGAAGTACCAGACCAATCAGCCTTAAGTGTATTTCCAACACTACTATGATGTTCATATTGAAGATGAAATCCCTCACTACCGTCCATATTATTACCATTATGAATATTAGTACCAAATGAAAACACCTGAAGTCTAGGAATACTAACATCAGAAATTTTAATTTTCATTTTTATAGAAAAACTTCCTGCTCCTAAAGCATAGTTATTTATTGAACTATTCATTTCTACATAGTCATCAATTCCATCAAAGCTGAGTGAGTACTCCTGCCCCATTGAAAACGAGAATAATAAACTTAATATAATGATTAACTTTTTCATTTTTCCTCCTGCGTAGTACATCATTGTAATATAACTCTAATAAGGCTTTTTAATGAAGGGCTTAATATAGGTACAAGTTGAGTGTGATTTGGGTCACATAAAGACAAATATTATTAACCTAAGAAATCAATTTTTATAATTCATAAATAACAGACTGACTATTAATGGGAAGATTTGTTGAATTGAATCTAAAAATCTCCATAAATTTCATTCAATGTTAGGGGTGCTGATTGTATGGAGATAATTGGCTGAGATAATACCCTTTAACCTGATCTAGATAATACTAGCGGAGGTAAACAAAATGAAAATCATTTTCTATCCACTTTTAATTTCAGCAATACTCTTTCCAAGCTCATACAAGATTATAGACGAATCCAGTAAGCCAATAGGAAACGTTCAAGTCTATAATGATATTACAGGAACCATAACCGATAATGACGGTTTTTTCTTTATGGATAGCAATAGCTGTTTAGATTACAAAGTTTCACATATTGCATATCAAAAAACTTTATTCAACCCCTGTTCATCTACAAAAACGATCATACTTAAAAGAGCATCCATCCCAAACCCCGAGGTGAATGTTAACTCTAATCTGAATAATTCAAAACTTAAGAATACTATTTCTAACATTGAAATTTTCACATCAGCAAATCTTAAGAAATCAAATAAAACCCAGTATGAAGACATCCTAAAGTCATCAACAAATGTTAGCTATTCTGGTGTTAGTTCTCGTCCTCGATACTTCCAAATCAGAGGGATTGGAGAATATGAGCAGTACGCAAGTCAAGGCGGTCCCAGCTACTATGTTGCAACATATATTGATAACTTTAATTACAGTGGACTTGGGATGCCTACACCACTATTTGATATTAATCAGGTGGAAGTAGTTAAGGGGAGTCAATCATATTCATTTGGACAGAATGCATTAGCTGGGGTCATAAAAGTAAATACCATCAGGCCAAAACCGCTAAGAGAGTCAATCATTAACATGGAAATTGGTAGCTTTGGTAAGCAGAATATTTACTTAGTACATAATCAACCAATACTGAAAAATTTAAACATTCGGTTTGGTTTATCTAAGAATACGGATCGAGGATTTATATATAATACGCATATAGATGACTATTCTAATAAAAGGAATGAGCTTGTGACAAAACTACAGCTATCATTCATCAAGAATCTAAAATCGGGCAATAAAATCCATATTTTAACTTCATCATTGAATTCAGATGTTGATAATAATTATGATAGATGGAGCTATTCTAATTTTAATAATATGGAAGATTTTGAGAGTCATTCTAATTTTGAACTACTTCCTAATAATGAATCTAAGGATGCACTTCAGGCTACTTCAAATAGTATTGAAATCAATTATCTAACAAAAAATAATCTAAAATTTACTACAGTAGCATGTCTAAGCAACATGGAGCTTAAGCACTACTACGACGCCGACTGGTCAAACCCCAATCAGTGGGCAGACGATCATGATGAAGAATCTGTACCGCACTACGATTTTGCACAGGAAGAAACCAGAGATAGGATTGATAAATCTGTTGAGCTAAAATTAACTAAAAAAATAGAACGACATCATCTAACCCTCGGAGCTTTTGCAAAGTCTTTAGAAGAAAAAGATGATGCTTTAGGATTTGTTTTTTGGACAGATGGTGGTTGGGTTTCTTCCTTCAATAGTAAATACGCTATAGATTATCAATCTTTCTACTACCAGCATCAATACAGTCTTAATGATGAATCATTTATTACATTTAATATTCGAAATGATATATATGATAATATCTATGAAAACTACCTTGAGACATCAAGTTCAGAAACCTATGAAGTTGATGGGAACAATACGGACTACCTTCCATCATCAGAAAACTTTTTAAGTACAAGACTTGCCCTTAAATGGAAAAATATCTATACCTCTTTATCCACAGGTCATAAACCAGGAGGATTTAATCAAAATCCCTTTGTTGATAGTAATTACCGAGAGTATAAACCAGAAATTGCACGTACATTTGAAGCGGGTTATCGGTCTAACAATAATAACCTATCTCTGGATATAAACTATTTTTACATGAATAGAGAAAATTTACAAGTTAATATTGCAGACCAAGCAGACCCTAGTAATCCAGTGACTTTCTATTTTTATACCGCAAATATATCAAAGGGATATAACACTGGAATAGATTTATCAATTAATTATAAACTAAATAAAAAAGTTAATCTATTTCTAAACTGTGGTCTCCTTCAAACAGATAGAGATTCATTTTCATATCCATCACTTGTTCTAAGCCCTGACCCGACAGTAGAAGCTAGAGAACAATCTAGAGCTCCTAAGTACACAATAAATACAGGTGTAGAATCACAGATAACCGATAAATTATTTATATATTCTGAAGTTATAAGTAAGGATTCATACTATTACTTTAGTACAACAAATCAAAAATCTAAGCCATTCACAATAGTCAATCTTAATACTGTATATGAACTAAAGAAGAATATCAGTCTAAACTTTAGTATTAAAAATCTAACGGATGAGCGATATGCTGTTCACGCATTTTACTTTTCAGTTTCTGGATATGAGGACAGGAAACTACATGAATCACCAGCTAATCCAAGAGATTATAGCTTTTCTATACTTTATAGTTTTTAAGTAGATAAATTGATTTCTTTTTCAATAGAACAAACCTTCGTCATTATATACTTCTTAGCTACCCTTGGCTTTGGGTTTTATAAAAAATCGAGAACAGATGTAAGCTCATTTTTATTTGCAGGACGAAAACTAACCATCCCTGCCCTGGTAGCCACACTGGTAAGTACATGGTATGGCGGTATACTAGAAGTAGGTCGTTTTACATATGAGAATGGAATTGTCACTTGGCTTATTTTTGGACTGTTCTATTATATAGCCGCGCTTCTCTTTGTTCAATTCATTGCGCCAAAAATTATTGAAAAAAATATCCCCACAATTCCAGAATTATTTTTTAAAAAATTCGGAAAAATACCTGCAATTATTGCACTCTGCTGTGTCATTTTAATCACTTCCCCTGCACCCTACTTAAAAATATTAAGCCAACTTTTCAATTACCTATGGGATATCCCCCACTTCTGGGCATTGTTTTTAGGTGCCAGTCTATCACTGGCATACGCCCTATTTGGTGGCTTCTCTGCCATTGTAAGGACGGATAAACTACAATTTATTCTCATGTTCTTAGGATTTGGTATCATTCTATTCTCATCTTATTCACAGTACGGAGGAATAGACTTTCTATTAACCAATACACCTGACTATGCTTTCTCAATCCCTGGAAATTTTAATTGGACATTTATTTTCGTTTGGGGATTTATCGCATTCATTACGTTTATTGACCCCAGCTTTTACCAACGAACATTTGCAGGAAATTCACTGAAATCTGTTCAAAAAGGAATCCTAATTTCCATTGGTTTCTGGGTAATCTTTGATTTTATGAGTATTTTTACTGGACTCTATGCACTTGCCATACTTCCGTCTATAGACAATTCTCCATATTTAGACTTGGCTGAGACTATACTCTCTCCAATTGGAAAAGGATTATTTATTGTATCTCTATTTGCAATTGTAGCCTCTACCATTGATAGCTTTAGCTTTATTTCTGCATATACGCTGGGAAGAGATCTGCCTAAAATCCTAAATGTGGGTAATTCTAAATATGAAGTTTTAAAGTATACACGTTTGGGGTTAGTGGCAACTGCAATTGTATCTATACTATTGGCCATCTATTTTGAGCATGCTGTTGATATTTGGTATTTGGCTGGATCTTTTGTAACTCCAGCTCTACTCATTCCACTATTATGTGCACTTTATGGAGTGAGATTAAAACAATCTTCATTAATGTTAGCACTGCCATGCTTGGTCTCTGTAGGATGGCATCTATATGGCATTATGAATCCAATAGATGGTGGATATCCAGGTTATTGGTACGGATTAGACCCAATGTATCCAGGAATAGCTTTAAGCGCTATTTTACTCTATTTCCTTAAGGAAAATTAAATCTTAGTTATTATTTACTCTTGAGTAAGGTTCTTTTACAAGCTTCCTTGCAATATCACCATCAGGAAAATAGTTTTCTAACTTAACTGTCTTTTTATAATCATCAATGGCCTTTTGCCTACTATCTAGTAGATCATAACACTTACCTCTAAGCAGGTGTGCTTTACCAAGGAGCCAATCAAATTCCATGTGATAATTGTTAATAATCCATGTGGTATAATCAATGGTAGCTTCAATATCATTATGGGAAAATTTCTGAATTGCCCGTATATACTTAACCTTAAGCTGGGTTTCATTCTTCTGAAGGAATGGGCCTTTATGAGATAGCGATTCTAGATGAGGGTAAAATGCCTCTAACTCACTCCACTTACCCGCTGCAGCCAAAGCCTCACCTTTTAGCGCAGCAAAAAATGGATTCTGTGGATGTTCATCTGACAGGAGAGCTATATGCTGTAATGCCATTTCTGGTTGATTCAGAAAATACAAATAAATGTATGTAAGTGCATTCCCGGCTTCAATACGACTATATCCTCCACCAGAGACTGCATCTTCAAGATGGGCAATGCCCATCTCACAATCAGGGGATATTCCCGCAACTTTTGCCGCCAATCTAACGGGTGAACTTGCCATGCATGAAAAATATTCCATCAATCCTATAGGCATAAAAACATCTGATAATTCAGGGTTAATCTCATGAGCCATATGAGTGTAGCGATAACCTTTGTATCCTGAGTAAATTACCTGAAGCCAGTTTTTTGTAGCCAATGCTACACGAGCACGAATTCCGTAGGTAGAACCTAAATACAGAACATACTCTGCATTTCCAGGGTAATCATCAATCAAGCTCTGGTAGATTGGAATCGTTTTATCTACCTCATTATATAAAACATCATAAGATTCTTCGTAACCAACGGTTGTTTGCACTAACATCCAATTTGTTGCAATTTTAACAAATGGAGTAACCGGATGCTCATTATCTAAATAATATGCAGAATCTAAAAGTGCAACCGCCGCTTCTAATTCATAATTATACATTTTGAAAATTCCTTCATCCAACATTGATTGTGCTGGTGAGGGAAATATTAATCCACACAATATTAATAAAATGGTGCGATAACTAGTTGGGCTATTTATAAATTTCATTCAATAAAACTTCAGATACTTTTTCAAATTCCGAAATTGACTCTTTATCTCGTATTGCTTCCAAATTTTTCATTCCAGAACCTGACTCATGTTCCCATTCTTTAAAAAAGTCACCAGATTGTATTTGAGTTAAAATACTTTTCAATTTATCTTCAAAATTGGAATCCATTAAGAATTCACCGCGGGTTTGCCCCCCATATTCAGCAGTATCACTAATGGCATCATTCATGAATTTGAATCCATTTTCATTGAACAAATCTACAATTAGCTTTACTTCGTAATAGGCCACAAACCATGCTACTACCGGGCTATATCCAGCTTCAACCATTACTTTAAATGATTTCTGTATAAGCTTTGGTATACCGCCGGTTAGAACAGACTGCTCACCAAATAAATCGGTTTCAGTCTCTTCTTCAAATGAAGATTTAAAAGCAGCCGTTCTTGTACCTCCAATTGCTGATGAATAGGATAGAGCTAATTGAAATGCATCATGGGTATAATCTTGATAAACGGCTAATAAATTAGGAACCCCACTACCGTTTTCAAACTCTTGCCTTACCATTTTCCCTGCACCACTGGGGGCAACCATAATCACATTAATATTTGGAGGAGGAATGATTTTCTTGTAATGAATATTATATCCATGAGAAAAGAGAATTGTATTTCCTGACTCGAGTCCACCATGTATTGACTTTTCATATACGTGTGACATTACCTGATCAGGCAGTAGAATGGATATTATATCAGCGCTACTGCACGCCTCTTCGATGCTATACACATGAAAACCATCGCTACTGGCAATGTCTGAACTTTTCCCATTTCGTGCTCCAACTATAACCTTTACATTGCTATCTCGTAAATTTAGCGCATGTGCACGACCTTGATTACCATAACCGATTATTGCAACGGTTTTACTTTGAATAAGACTTTTATCCACATCTTTTTCAAAATATAAATCTTTTAGGAAATCAGCTTTCATCTGAACCTTTTGCTTTAAAATCTAAACTAAACCTAAACTGTGGATTTAAATAATTGATCAATACTGGAAGTAGTATCATTGAGCCTGCCAATGCAATTATTAAAACAATTGTAGCCAATATACCAAATTCATGATTGGGAACAAATTCAGAAAATACCATCACCACAAATCCCAATGATAATATAATGGTAGTACTAATAATAGCCTTACCGGTGGTGAGTAATGTTTTAGTAACCGCACTTGACACATTATTATCTTTTATATATTCTTGGCGAAAACGTGCCAAAAAGTGAATAGTATCATCAACAGCTATTCCCAAGGCAATGGAAAATGTCATCGCCGTTGAAGGCCTTAATTTTATTCCCAGAAACCCCATGATACCACCAGCTGCCATTAATGGAATAATTGTCGGCAATACTGATAAAATGGATAATTTTACCGATTTAAACAAGAAAATCATAGATACAAAAATGATTAAAAATGCCAAAATAAAACTGGTGGTTAAACTCTTTACCAGATGCTTACTGGTATGAAGTGCAAGAAGCGTACTCCCTGTAATTGTCACTGATGTATTACTTTCAAAAATATCGTTAAAAATAATATTTATTTTCTCTGTTATTTTATCGGCTGTTTCTGAATTTATATTCTTTACTCTAAATGAAAGCCTTGCTTTTGAATATTCATCATTGACCAATCCATTTAAATCTTCAAAGGAATGAATGAAAGATTTTACTTCATCATTGGATGATGGAATTTCTCTCACTCCACTTCCAATTTCTTCGTTAATCAATTTTATATAATCAGAAATGGATATGGCTCCACCCACTTCTTCAAGACTCATTACTTTATTCTTAAAATCATCAATTTTATTTAATAAAATATAATTGAAAATTCCACCATCTTCATGAGTATCAATAACAATTTCTAGGGGTAAAGTGCCGCCCAAATGGGTCTCAACAAACTGAATACTATCAAAGAGTGAATTCCCTGGCTTTAGGTCATCTAAAATTGAGATATTATAATTTACACGGTAAAGTCCTGCTATTGAAAAAATAAAAATCAAAACTGTTGCAACTAAAACAGATTTAGGATGTAATCGGCTCCAATCATTTAATTTTTCGGCTGCTTTAAATTCTTCGCCTTCAACAAGCCTTTTGATATTTTTATCTTTTGGGAGGGAAAGAAATGATAATAAAATGGGTAAAATGATTATAGTAAGTATAAACATAATTATTACACCAATACCTACAATGAAGCCAAATTCTTGAGTAATTCGAATGTTAGTCATCATTAATGAGAAAAAACCGATAGCAGTGGTAAAGCTGGTTAAAAATAATGCCCCACCGATTTCCGTAATGACGCGATCAAGAGAGCCTCGCCTTCCCAATCCCAAACTTAATCCCTCATGATATTTAATCATGAGATGAATAGCATTAGAACATCCAATTATCATCAACAAATTTAAAGTTAAATATGAGACGATATTGATGGTAATCCCCCATATTGCCATAAGTCCAGAAATCCAAACAAGCCCCACACTAATGGCTACTAATGGCAATAATACTCCCCTTTTTTGCCTAAATACAAAAAATAGAATTAGTGTTACTACTGCAAATGAAATGGGGAAAAATATTGCTCTTTCCCTACTTACAAGTTCTACATATCGTGTACGTAATACGGGAATTCCTGCTTCATGCCATTCCCAATTATAATTAGATTTAATTTCATCAAATGCATCGAATACTTTTTGACGCGAAATTTGATCCTTCACATCATCATTTAAATTTATGATAATTGCACCAACATCACCCTGTTTTGAAATGAGTAGATTGGTATAAATCGGATGATTTAAAATATCGGATGCTTTAATATTCCACGAAGAATCATCAAGTTCTACATCAAAATATTCTCCATTTTGAATATTTGCAAGAGACAGCACACTCTCAACGCCATCTACAAACTCAAGTGACTCTGTAACCTCCCATATTTTTTCCATAGTTGGTTTTTCAAGAATAGGAACGCCTGAATATGTGAGAAGCGCAATATCATCTTCACGGGTAAACTCTTTCCTAAATGCCTCATAAATATCTCTATTTGGATCATTATTAGGAAACATCTGCTCTAAAGAAAAATCTACACGAAGATGATTCTCTGATAAAAATGCAATATATCCAAAAATAGATGTGATAAATAATATTATCGAGAGCATTACTTTTGGATAATCCAATACGCTTTTACTGAGTTGCTTTAACATATAAAATTAAATTTAAGGAAATTTACCGAGGGTGAATTTACATCTTTATACCTGCTTACTGTAAATAAAAACAGGCTCATTTGAGCCTGTTTTTACTGTAGCGTTTTATTTGTGGTATGATATTATTTTATTTCAATTTGTCGAGAATCGTTTTTTATTTCTTCAAATTTTGGCAATTCAAGCTGAAGAACCCCATTTTCATAAGATGCAGAAATTTCATTGGCATTTATCTTATCATTTAAGTTAAACGATCTACTAAATTCACCATAGTTTATCTCTGCATGTTTTACATTGGCATCTTCTGTAATACGATTTTCTTTTCGAGTCCCAGATACAATTAAAACATCATTATCAATAGAGATTTTTATATCTTCCTTTTTCATGCCTGGAAAATCTCCATGAATGATAAACTTATCATCTTCTTCAATAATATCCATGGATGGATTAATATTATTTACAAATGAATTATTACTGTGGCTAAACACATTTGAAAATATTGTATCCAAATCATCAAACATATTTACTGAACTTCTCATGGGTGTCCATTTTACAAGTTTCATTTTTTCTCCTTTATTTTTAAAACTTATAAAATCAAATTCAACTATAATGCCATTGAGAAAAACTCAATAATTTATGCCACATAAAATGACTCTCCTGCCATATCTTCATCCATGCATGCACATTTGTCAGCTATGGATTAAATTTATGATTTTCTAATTCTGGATTAAATTTGTATAAAATAACCGTATTACCAATTAATCCAACAATTTCTGCGTTAAGTATTTCTGCAATTTCATTTGAGAGCTCTTTCTTTTCATCTTTATACTCTCTGAATTTCACTTTAATTAATTCATGGATAGTAATAGCTTGCTCAATTGCATGCTTCGCACCTTCATTAATTCCATTTTTACCAATAAGTATAACGGGTTCTAAATGATGGGCTTGCGCTCGTAGATTTTTTCTCTGTTTACTGTTTAATTTCACTTATTATGCTCTTTTTTGATATGGATAATTTCTTATTTTTTACCCAAAGTAATTAAGGATTAATTTGGATACTACTGTTTATATAAATTCATTTGTTAGACGCCAAACACAAAATTCAGGGAAAACTTATACTACACTATCCTTTGAAGAAATTAGTAAAATTGCAGAAAATCAGCTTGAGAAAGGTCTCTACAAAAAAGGTTATCGTGATGGTGTAATTTTAATTCCAGTACCATCAGAGAATATTCACAAGTTCTTTTGTCCATATACAAAAATTACTGACGATACAAAACTCATTGCAAAACTGGAAAGGCGTCGCCCAGAAGAAGAACCGTATATACAAATTAGAGCACTAAATGGTTCACCTCTAAAAGCTGGGAAAGTGGACCTCATCCTGTATCATTATGATGTACTTAAGGAAACTAATGAGCAAGAGTCTCATGGTACATGGGAGTTAATTGCATTTCATGCCATTCCCGAAGGAATAGATAAAATGCCAATGGGACCAATCACCATGATGAGGAATCAATTAGAATTACCAGGAGGTACAAAGGGGGACTATAATTCAAAAGAATGGGCTGAATCTGTAAACTTTTGGCAAAAATTTGCA
>CAYQPE010000061.1:0-10830 GCA_964419445.1 uncultured bacterium | reverse complement strand
GTTCCACCACCACCTTGAATAGTAAAGCCTACAATCTCAGGGGATATACATTCATCAGAGTCTGGGGTAATTAAAATAACAGAACTATAATCAGGGTCATCAGGACTACTACCAATAAGACGAGTATTTTCTATATGAGAGTTATTTATAACCCATTGATTAAAAAAGTACTCATCAAAGATTATCCATTCATCCAGATTATCATAGATAGCTAAACTTGCAAGCACTATGGATTTATCTAAGATTAAATTCTCAATATAGTCACCATTGGACACAAGTACTGTATCACCATCAACAGATGCATCAATACCTGCTTGGATAGTTTGATAATCTTCTGGGATTAAAATGGTCTCAGCAAGAGCAAAATTGCAGAAAATCAGTAAAAATAAGATTCTATTCATGGGAGTAATGTACGAAAATTATTTCAAAATGGGTGTGAGGGTTTTTCAATGGGCATACCCCTAAATTTACTTATAATATTTGAAAGTATTTGATAACAAATGAGTGAGTTGAGTGAAAGCCAAATAAGAGAATATGCCAATAGTTGTGATTTGGAAAAATTACATCTACAATATCAGATGACCTCTAATGTTAGACCTGACTTAATTAACCACAATGGATACTATCATAATTTTATAGTCTTTAAAAGAAACAATTTTCTTCAAGAAAATAAAATAGATTCTATCCCATTAAATGACATCTTTGAAGAGGTCTTTATTAATGAACTAATTTCAATAAACTTTTACGCCTATACCGTTTTAATTTATCGACGCGAAACTAACCGTAATGAAAATAATCTGAAAATCAAAAATACCTATGGCGAAACAATTTGATTTTATAATTATTGGGGGTGGATCTGCAGGATCTGTCCTTACCAATCGACTAAGCAAAGATCCATCTAATGAAGTATTAGTGTTAGAAGCAGGGCGACCAGATTATAAGTGGGATTTCCGATTGCACATGCCGGCGGCCCTCACTTACCCCCTCACTTCTAAAATGTATAATTGGTGGTATGAATCGGATCCTGAACCCTTTATGAATAATCGCCGAATCTATCACCCTCGAGGAAAAGTCTTGGGAGGGTCCAGCAGTATTAATGGAATGATTTGGATTCGTGGAAACCCCATGGATTATGAAAAATGGGCAAAAAATGATAGTCTTGAAAACTGGAATTATGATCACTGTTTACCCTATTTCAAACGATTAGAACAGCGTTTAATTGGGGGCGATGAGTTCCATGGGGAAGATGGTCCTCTTTATCTTACAACCCCTGATTGTGAAAATCCACTTTTTGATGCATTCTTCAAATCAACTCAAGAAGCGGGCTACCCATTTACATCTGATGTAAACGGATTTCAGCAAGAAGGGTTTGGAAAATTTGACCAAACCATTTACAGAAGTCGTCGATATAATGCCGCTCGGGCTTATATCCATCCTATAAAAACGCGAAAGAATCTTACGGTAAAAACTAAAGCATTAGTCACCAAAATTATTTTTGATGGGAAAAAAGCCATCGGTGTGGAAGTAAAAAGAGGGTCCGGTGTTGAACAATTTTATGCCCACGAAATTATTTCATGTGGAGGTGCCATAAACTCTCCTCAACTCTTACAACTCTCAGGGGTGGGAGATTCACAGCATCTAACGAAATTGGGAATTGACATGGTACATGATTTACCGGGTGTGGGTCAAAACCTACAAGATCATCTTGAAGTCTATGTACAATGGGCGTGTAAAAAACCCGTTAGTCTTTACCCTATGTTGAATCCATTACGCGCACCAAAAATTGGATTTGATTGGCTATTTAGACGAAAAGGAACAGGGGCGTCAAACCATTTTGAAGCGGGTGGATTCATCCGGAGTAATGATGAAGTAGAATACCCCAATATTCAATTTCATTTTCTACCCATTGCAATTCGTTATGACGGTTCAGCACCTAATGAGGGACATGGATTTCAACTCCATGTTGGGCCGGTATGTTCTGATGTTCGCGGTGAAATTAATATTAAATCTACCAATCCTGAAGAACACCCCAGTATGAAACTCAATTATCTTTCTACGGAACAAGATCGTAAAGAATGGTGTGAAGCTATCCGCTGTACCCGTAAAATTATCGAAACCGATGCAATGTCTGAATTTAGAGGTAAAGAAATCGCACCGGGGAAAGAGGTTCAAACAGATGAAGAGATTCTGGACTTTATTGCCAGAGAAGGAGAATCTGCATACCACCTCAGTGGCACCTGTAAAATGGGAACGGATGAAATGGCAGTAGTGGATACTGATTTAAAAGTTCACGGCATTGAAAATCTTAGAGTGGTTGATGCCTCAATTATGCCTACCGTTACCAATGGTAATATCTATTCTCCCGTACTCATGATTGGCGAAAAAGCGGCTGATTCAATCTTAGGAAATACACCACTTGAAACCGAAACCCTAGAATTTCATCGGCATAAATGAATAGAAAAAATAAAATCATAGATCGCTTAGGATTTAATTTCCATCCCACCGTTTTTGGGCTATCATTGTTAATCATTATTGGTTTTATCACGTTTACACTGCTGAACCTTCAACAAATGAGCCAAATTTTTCAAACTATCCAATCTACCATTGCCCATCATGCCGGATGGTTTTACATCCTCTCAGTGAATATATTTTTAGGACTTTCAATCTCTCTAATTTTTAGTTGCTATGGTAATATCCGAATTGGCGGTAATGATGCCCAGCCAGAATTTACCTATTGGGGATGGTTCTCAATGCTATTTAGTTCTGGAATGGGAATCGGCTTGGTTTTTTATTCAGTGGCAGAACCTATTTTTCACTATATCTCACCCCCATACGGCGTGGGGCATTCCATTGAGTCCGCTAAAACCGCCATGCAATTCACATTTTTTCATTGGGGATTTCATGCATGGGGAATTTATGCCATTGTAGCATTAGCCCTTGCATTTTTCTCATTTAATCGTGGGCTCCCCCTTACCATCCGTTCGGCATTTTACCCATTACTTGGAGAAAAAATTTATGGACCCATTGGTAATGCCATCGATATTACCGCAGCGGTAGCCACACTCTTTGGACTTACCACCTCTTTAGGATTGGGTGCAAAACAAATCAATGCTGGTCTTCATCATTTATTTGGGCTTTCTCAAAATACAACCATTCAAATTATACTTATAGCATCCATTACAACATTAGCAACTATTTCAGTTGTGATGGGATTAAAAAAAGGGATCAAACGGCTTAGTGAATTGAATATGAGTATTGCGTTTATCTTAATGATTTTTGTTTTTTTTCTGTGGCCCCACTATTTATCTGCTCAATAGTTTTTTACAAAATATTGGGATGTACACTTCACAGCTCATTCAATTGAGTTTTTGGACAGAAGCCTATGAAACCAGCCATTGGCAAAAAAGTTGGACTATTTTTTACTGGGCATGGTGGATTTCTTGGTCGCCTTTTGTAGGGATGTTTATTGCCCGAATTTCAAAAGGAAGAACTATACGAGAATTTATCCTCAGCGTTTTGCTAGTACCCACATTACTTACTTTTATGTGGCTTACAGTATTTGGAAATACTGCGTTATATCAAGAGATGATTTTGGGGCATGGAATTGTAAATGCTGTAAATGAAAATGTGGCGGTTGCATTATTTGTGATGCTTCAAAATTTACCCCTCTCCTTTTTCACCAGTTTATTGGGGGTTCTACTGGTCATTACATTTTTTGTATCATCTTCAGATTCTGCCTCCTTGGTAATAGATATTATTACGGCAGGGGGTATATCCAATCCTCCCACTATTCAACGAATATTTTGGGCAGTCACAGAAGGGTTAGTGGCAATTGTCCTATTGATGGGCGGTGGACTCATCGCCTTACAAACAGCCTCTATTATTACGGGTTTGTTTTTTGCAGTGATTTTACTCTTTATGTGTTTCAGCCTACTGAAAGGGTTGAGGGAAGAATTGGTGAAGTAAAGCAAAATTAGATTTCTACATCTCTACGTCATTATTAGCGAGGGATACAACTTTTACACGGTTATAAAAGTAATAACGTTAATATTGTGGATTTTAAATTTCTATGAATAATTTAACTTTTTAAAGAATTGATGTGCCGTTTCAGTGGTTTGATTTACCACGTCTTCAAGAGGTAGATCTTTGAGGGTTGCCACATATTGGGCAACATCTTTTACAAATAAGGGTTCGTTTCGTTTACCACGGTGAGGGATAGGTGCCAAGTATGGGGCATCTGTTTCAAACATCATTTTATTTAATGGGGTTTCTTTTACCACTTTCTCCAATGATTTTATAAAGGTAATGAGCCCTGTAAAAGATAAATGGAATCCGGTTGCTAATATGTCTTTAGAAAACTCCAATGTGCTGGCAAAACAATGTATTACCCCATAATTATGTTGTGTCGTATTAATCCTATCTAAAATGTGAGCATCTGCATCACGGCAATGGACAACGGCGGGTAAGTCAACTGATTTTGCCAATTCTAATTGCTCTTGATATACTTTCAATTGCTGCTTTTCATCACTAAAATTATAATGAAAATCCAATCCAATTTCACCTACTGCCACAATCTTTGGATGTGAGTAGAACTGTTCTAATTCCTGTAAATATCTAGGAGGAGCATCTTTTGCCTCATGGGGATGGATGCCAGCAGTGGCAAATACATGGGGGTTTGATTCTGCTATTGCCAAACATTTTTCAGAAGAAGGTAGGTCAACGCCAATACAGATTATTTTTTCTACTCCATTATCCACAGCACGCTTGATGGATTCATCTCGGTCATCATCAAACTTATCCATATAAATATGGCAATGCGTATCGATAAATTGCATTTATTGAATCCGGGGAAAGGGAGATTTACCTTCACCCAATGGGGTATTGGGTTTGAGTTCACCAAAATTTACATTTTGAAGTGGGATTTTGTCTGCACCCAGTATTGATAATATTACCTTTGACCGTTCAGGCATAACGGGATTCAGTAGTTGTGAGCCAATTCTTAATACATCTGCAGATACGGCTAATGTAGTTGCAGCAGTACTTTTTGGTGATTTATCTTCTTTTACTAATTTCCATGGTGCACGAGTTTCTAAATATTTATTCACCTCCCTAATAAGAGTGAGGGTATTTTCTAATGCATCATGAAGCTTCAAGTCCTCAATATTTCCACGTACCAGTTGAGGTGTAGATTTTGCTAATGAAATTAAATCTAAATCTACTTCATCAAAGCTTCCAGATTGGGGAATTTTTCCGTCAAAATGTTTATGAATGAGCATGGTTACACGATTTACTAAATTCCCATAATCATTGGCCAAGTCTGCATTATATCGTTTTATAAAACTATCAAGCGTAAAATTTGCATCCATTCCCAATACCATATCACGCATGAGAAAATATCTTAATGGATCCACACCATATTCATCGATTAAGTCTAAAGGTTTAACCACATTGCCTAAAGATTTAGACATTTTGGTTTCATCAGATAGCCACCATCCATGGGCTAAAATTGTTTTTGGAAGGGGAATTCCCGCAGCCAATAACATGGTGGACCAATACACTGCATGAGTGGTTAGGATATCTTTACCAATTAAATGATAATTTGCTGGCCACCAATGTTTAAATTGTTTATCATTGCTTCTCCAACCGATGGCGGTAATGTAGTTTAACAATGCATCAAACCACACATAGGTTACATATTCAGTATCAAATGGAATTTCAACCCCCCAACTCAATCGAGATTTTGGCCGAGAGATACATAAATCGCCTAAGGGTTGTTTAAGAAATCCTAAAATTTCGTTTTTTCTGGATGCCGGTTTTATAAAATCTGGGTGGTCTTTTATATGCTTAATGAGTGCATCTTGATATGTTGACATTTTAAAGAAATAATTACGTTCTTTTAATTTTTTTATTTCTCTAAAATTACCTTCTTCAACCTCTTTTTCAGTTACAAAACGTTCTTCAGAAACAGAATATAATCCCTCATATTCATCGGCATATATTTCACCTCGATCATAGAGATCAATAAGCATTTCTTTCACACGGTCTGTATGTCGTGATTCTGTAGTCCGAATAAAATCATCATGTTCAATATGAAGCCTATCCCATAATAATTGGAATCGTTTCACATATTCATCCACATGTAATTGAGGCTCTACCCCTCGACGTTCAGCGGCTTCCTGGACTTTTTGACCATGTTCATCAGTACCCGTTAAAAAGTATACATCATCCCCTAAAATGCGATGATAACGAGAAAGTACATCAGCCAAAATTGTAGTATATGCGTGGCCAATATGCGGTTCATCATTCACATAGTAAAGTGGAGTAGTAACATAAAACTTAGACATATATTCCTTCTGTCATTATTAATTGGATATCCAATTATGGATAGTAAATGGTTTTGAAAATTCACCTTGAATCTGACGTTGTAAATCTATAAACATAGAAATTATCATCAAAGGAGGATACCCATTTCGTTGGATATTCTCAAATGTATTTTCCAATATTGATATACATTCATCCCAATTTGCCTGAGGGTATTCATGCGTAATTTTATCAAAGTGAGTTATTAAATTTGTAAAAATAAATTGAGGGTTTTCCTCATGGGTAGATGCCAAATACACATCTCGCATATACAAAATTGCCGTACGGAAAAAATAGGAGAGTTCATTTGTACTTTTCCGTTTAAGAGTAGATACTCTATTCACCACCTGTTGCCATGTAGTTTGGGATGGAGAGAAACATCCCTTAATAATTAATTTTAAATCGTCAAAAAGCTCATCATTATTTTCAGCAAGTCGCATGGCAATATGAATATTTCCATTGGCAATATTTGATATAACCTTTGCTTTTTCAGGGGTAAGGGAATGAGCATCTAATCTTGATTGAATCAAAGCATTTGAAAGTGGGGGAAAATACACAAGTTGGCATCGAGATTTTATGGTATCCATAATCATGGATGTTTCGGAAGTTACCAAAATAAAAATTGTTTTTTCAGGGGGTTCTTCCAATACTTTTAATAATGCATTGGCTGCAGTGGGCTGAGGTACACATAACTTTTCTGCATTAAAAATAAGTACAACTGTCCAACCCTTATCAATGGTACTCATGTATAAATCTTTTTTAATTTCACGAATAGAGTTTATTAGAATTGTTCGAGCGCCATCAACTTCAATTTTTGAATATGGAGATTTCCCTTTTTCTACCATCATCTCACGAAGATGTGCTATATTTTTCTCTGTAAGCCCTCTAATTGCAGGATCATCAGGAGATGATATTTTCCCTCGAGGATAGGGGAGAATTAGTTTGATATTTCCATGTTGGAATGATTTAGTCTTATGGCAAGAAGCACAATCCCCACAAGCGCCATCATCATGAGGTGATAAACAATTAATTAAAGCAGCCAATTCAATGGCATGCGCTTCTTTACCGGTACCAGAATTCCCATGAAATAGTAAGGCATGGGGGAGTCGGTTTGATGTTACGGATTGGAGTAAATTTCCCCAATTTTTTTCATGTAATATGAGCGAATCGTAAATCATTTTTTTATAAGCCAGTGTTCAGGATTGAGTTTTTGTTGATTTCCCCACACCTCAAAATGGAGTTTACCATTGGAACCGCTTCCTGTTCGAGCAACTTTTGCAATTCTGTCCCCTGCTTGAATATATTCGTTTTCACTAACTTGAATATTATCAATATGAGCATAAACTGTATTAAATCCGCCACCATGATCTACAATTACAATATTCCCATGCCCTCTAATAAATGTAATTATGCTTACCACACCATCGAGAACAGATTCAACTGGAGTTCCTACTCGAGCTTGAATATCGATACCTACATTTTCAGTAATGGTATTAAGCTTTCTATTTTTTTGATTCCCAAACCGTGAAATAATTTTTCCATTCACAGGCCAAGGTAGTTTACCTTTCATTTTAGCAAAATTTCCACTGGTGGCCTTGTTTTGTAGGGCACGTATTCGTGCTAATTCATCTTCACGTTTTTTCATTGCCTTTTTATCATTAAACAAATTTTTAATGATGGATTCAATCTCAGCAATCATTCGTTGTTTGTCTTTTAAATCTTTTTCAAGCTTAGATTTATCTTCATTCACTTGGTTAAGATAATTCTTTTTACGCTTTTTATCTTTAGATAGGCGAGTGTTTTCAATTTCTTTTTCTGAACGTAGGTTTTTCTTACGAGATAAATCACTTTGAAGCTTATTCTGCTCTTTTTCTAATTCCTTCAGTGTATTTTTTAGCTCTTGTCGTAATTCTAATTCATGTTTTGAAAGGATATCTAAATATTTTATGCGATAGATTGCTTCATTCCAATTATCTGAAGATATAACCGTTTTTAAGAATGAAGTTCGACCGTGTTTATACAGATGTCGTAATCGTAAAGTAAGTTTTTCTTTAACACCTTGTAGATAAGCAGATTTGCGACGAATTCGTTCTTGAGTATCCTGAATCATCGAGGAAACATATCGTTCTTCACGTGACAACGAGCGGATTAATTTTTCTGTAAGAGAAATCTTATTTTGTAAATCTAAAAGTATTTCAGTGGTGGAAATCGCTTCTTGAGTTTTAGAAATAATATTCTTTTCAACGTTTTCAATTTCTTTTCTTAAACCACTAATTTGATCATTACGTGCATCTATATCTTTTTGAATATCAGAGGATGACCGCTCGGCAAAGCAGACAGTTATTAACAAGGTTACACAAATTATGCGAATCACTATTTTTCTAAAAACTGAGAATAAATGGTATGATTATCAGGGTCAACATCACTAAGTATGTAGATAGCATACTCAAAATCGTAAGATTTAAATAAGTGGGCTAAATCTTTTCCATAAGCGGACAAAAATAAAGAGGTGTTTCGCTCTGTGCCATATATTTCGGATATGGATGTAAGCTCATCAAAACATATCTCCAATGATGATTTTATTCGTTTTTCATTTACGTTATCACTATCCAAATTATCTAATACAGAAAAGAAATTAAATCTTAATGATCGTAGAAAATTATTTTCAATAATCTTACTGACTTTCTTTTTACGGTCATCCCAACCCCGAGCAAAATTAGAATTTTTCCCCTCTCGAGTAATGTCTTCTGCTTTGGTGAAGTATGTATCACCACCCATATATTCATAGGTGTCTAATTCATTACCGATGAACAGATATGCAATGAAATCTAAAGAGGATGATAGTGGTGAAAACATTGGGGAAAAATTGAGTGACATCCCTTTTGAGTAGGGAAAGTCAGCATTTTTTGTATAAAGGTGAAAGTCAGATTGATTCGTGGCAATTATTTGAGCACTAACCTTTTTTTCATTACCCGAAGTAGTAAACGAATCAATTATCAGATGAATATCTAAATAAATATCTAAATCATCATAATTTTCTGAAAAGGTGTTATTCTCTAAGTACTGGCTTATGTCACGGCTCAATGATTCAAAATTATATCGATCATTTTCACGTACTTGACGTGTGTCGATTTTTACATTGACCTCAGTATACTGAGCATTGGCAGTGGTACATAATAGAATAAATCCTAAAATAGTTGTTATAATCCGTAAAAATTGCATATGCAAATTTAATACGATTAATCCAGAAAATAGGCGAAAATTGTGTGGATTTCTTTTCTTATATGTAAGGTTTAAATTTTCGTTTAAATTATTGTAAATTGACACACGAATTTTTTGAAAAAGGAGAAAAATTGAAATTAATAATCAACATGATATTATGTTTTGCTTTGGTAGGATGTAATTCATCAAAAGATGTTTCAGAAAAAGTTGAGCCCCAAAAAGAGGTTGAAATCACCGTTACGGATAATGGTCTTAAATCTACACGGGTTAAAGAAGTGGAAAAAGTAGCAACCCTTCCTGACCAAGTTCAAATTGGTATAGAGTCAATCACAGGGAAGAATAACAATGTAGAAATAAATGTTTTTGCATTGAATAAATTGCCCATTGCTGGTGTGCAAATTGAAATTGTGCCATCAGATTTATTTAATATAGATTCAGTTTCGGGTGGTCGTTGCAGTGATGCTGACTTTACATTAAAATCTAATGCAAAAGGGATGATGTTAGGGTTCTCTATGAGAGGGGAAATGATTCCAGCAGCATCCAATGATAATCCAAAAGACAACCTATTGTTTACGGCATATGGTACTGCATTGAAAAATGCAAATGATGTTTCAGTGGCATTAGAGACGGTGCTTGCAGGAAAAGGCGGTGCAAAAATTAGTACGGTGAATGTCCCCTATTTATGGAGTAATTAATAATTGAGGAAATTCTCCTCATATATTATTTTTATTTTTTTTGCCACCCTGTTTGCCCAAACAGCAACGCTTCCTGACACTATTGCATTTGTGGGTGAGAACATATCTATTCCCATTTATGTTGAGGATATTGATGAGCAATTAGAAGGCCTAGAGTTTGTCATTGATTATAATGATACCATTATAACGGCAATTTCAGCATCAATTTCAAATACAGAATTAGAGAGCTTCGATTATCTTATTACGTCTAATTTTGATGTGAGTGGAAAGGTGAGCATAATAGTGTATGCAGGAGCTCAATTGGTTATACCCAATGATGGTGAGTTGGTTTATATAGACTTTTCAGTCATTGGTGATGCCTTAGAAACATCCTCAATTATATTTGAATCTTTTGAAGTAAACAACATTGATGCATCATTTATTGATGGTTTTATAACGCTTCATAATCCAGGTTGTATGGATAGTGCAGCATATAACTATGATTCTGAAGCTACAGAAGATGATGGCTCTTGTGACTATGGTCAACCAGATGAGTTTTATTATGAGCAATCCA
>CAYQPE010000060.1:0-10837 GCA_964419445.1 uncultured bacterium | reverse complement strand
TGATCCATCAGGCGTTTATAGAAGTAAATGAAGAGGGAACAGAAGCCGCAGCTGCAACGGGTATAGGTATGATGCCGACGTCAATGCCTCCTCCTACGCCAATATTTAAAGCAGATCATCCATTCATATTTATAATACAGCAAAATGAAACTGGCAATATTCTATTTATGGGTAGAGTCAATAACCCTACTAACTAACCACCTATAAAAGAACTGTTATAATTCGCGGACTAATTATATTTTTTAGTTGACTTGCCGAAATCTCTGATAAGTTAAGCAGTACGTTATTTGATAATCTAGTTGGAATTTTTTGAGTCCAACTTGTTTTCGTGTTAATCTTTAACACAAAAACTTGTGAGGGTGAGAATCCCAAAGAGACAAATTCACAGTGTTTAAGTGGACTCTCCGCAGAGAAATATAAAAAAACCTGGGTAAACCAGGGTTTTTATTTTCTACATATATTTTCTAAATATTACTTATTTCCAGGTTTATAGGCCCTACTTAAATTTTCCTTTATACTTTTTAGCTCTCGCCATACGGGTTTAAGTTTTCGTTCTACAAACAAAGAGGCTTGGTCGGCATAATGGGTAGATTCTTTATGCTGTGTATTGGATCCATATTGATGGATAGATTCTGATACTACATGCCCATCTTCCCCCCATTCCACTAGCATAAGAAAAGCATCTCCTGCCCAACCTTTAATTTGACCATTTTCATTGGGTAAACCATATACAGCATGGGAAATATCAGGACCTCCGGCTAATCCTAAATTCACATCCCCTCTAATGAGTCGATTCACATTTCCCCACATCACGTCTAAACGGCCATAATGATTATATAAGTATGATACTGCATCTTGAAAGCTTTCCATCAATGTTTCATCACTTACATCATCAGGATGTGTTTCCATAAACCACCCAAATGAAATTATGGGTAATGTTGCATGTAAATTCTCTAAATTAGTATTCAAATCCCATGATTTTAGAATCTCCACACCATTCAATAATTTTTCATCGGTAAAAGCTTTTGACTTCTTAATAATTCTATCAACAAATAAAGACATATAGGAATCATCTGCATACTTTAAATCATATTTATAGGCCTCAAATTCTTCGCCTGAAATCTGGTTGTCGTTACCAAATAATTCCATAGATCGTAATGCTCTATTAGACATTCTGCTCTCAATGCCTAATGTTTTTGAATATTTGTTGATGTCAGGATTATCATTTCCAGTGGTGGTGATAAATGGCGTGTTATTGCAATTTTGAATAAATCCAGACGTTGGGTTAAATACTTGAGGTAGTTCATCAAAGGAGAGATATTCTGTCCACAGTGTTTTAGTGGTATTTCCAGGAACCACGCCAGACCAATCATAGTTTTCATCCCGTACAGGAAGTTTTGCACTATACACAAAGAAAATATTACCATCTTTATCAGCATACCCAGAATTAAACATGGGCACAGAAATCATTTCTACTGCTGATCTCCATTCTTCAAAATTGGTGGCTTTATTCATCTTATACCATTGCTCCACCATTTGAATATTATCATAGTTGGCAATTCGTATAGCATAGGTGGCATGTTTACCCTTTAAAACAGGTCCATGAATAGACCATAGTGCTTCTTTGTAAAATGTCCAATTAAATAGTCCAAACAATCGAACTTCAATGGGTACATCTTTTACAATAAAACGCTTCCATTCATCGTCAATTTTATACTGATAAGGGTCATGTGGATGTAATTCTAATTCATAAACATCAATTAAATCGGGAGCATTTACTGTATGCCCCCACCCTAAATGATCATTGTGCCCCACCAATACAATGGGTGAACCGGGGAACAATCCCCCAATCATATTCCAACCTTCTTCACTATTTACATGGGCTTCATACCATGCAAACTGTCCATCCCACGGTTGATGTGAGTTGATGGCTAAACGTACCTTTTCATCAGTAGAGCGATGAGGAGCTACGGCAAATACATTAGAACCTTTGGTATTTTCCGAACCATTTACAGATCTTGCTATATCACGTAAATCGTTTTTCTTTTGAAAATCATGAGGCGGTCGTTCCATCATATTTTCTAATTGATTATGAACACCAAAAAACAAGGGGGTTTTGTGTACAAATCCTGCAACAATATCCTTTTCATTTACAGGATATACTCCGGGTAATACCTCTTGTGGATGTTCTAACATATACTGATTTATCCCATCAGTATAACCTTTACATATTTCTTTGGTTTGGGGGGAAATTTGAGTATCATAATACGTATCAACCTTTGGCCAAATTTCTAATAGTTGTACCATATAATCATTGGGGGCTTGGCTTTTACCATAAATGCTGGCCAATTTACCCCGTGCAGCTAATAATGCACCTTGAATATTTTCAAAATCATCTTCAGCGTGAGCATAGGCAAGTCCATAGGCGGCATCTTTATCTGTCTTACCAAAAATATGAGGTACACCCCATGTATCTCGATATATAGTTACATCATATTGAGGTGGAGAATATACATCTGAATGAACATGCGGTGATTGAGCACATTGTTGAAATGTGAATAAAACAATGATTAAAGAGAGGATTGTATTTTTCATATTAGGAATATGAAATATTAAAACGACGATACAATTTACTTAACACCCATAATGGACCAATAAGTAAAAATTGAACATCCTTAAAGAATGATGGCTTTTTCCCTTCTACTTTATGGCCATAGAATTGACCAATCCATGCCAACACAAAAATAGTAAGCGATGATTGCCATAAGGGGAATGGTAATGTAGAAAGGCACTTAGTACCTAAAATTAATAAAAATGCAATGGGTATCATCCCTGCAAAAAATGGGATGGACAGCAGAAAATAATACACCGTTGCAAAGGCAATGAGAGCAAATCCCCAATGGTTAAGATTATAACTTTCTAAGAATGGTAAATAAAAAGGGATTGTAGATAGCAATGCAACCAGACTCAACATTATTAGTGGCACACAGATGGTATGAATTTTAATATTTAATGGATGTTGATGACTCTCACCATATTCGTTTAACCACGTTGAAACTGGTTTCATTTTTACTCCTTATGTATCATCATTATTCGTCTAAAATTATATTGACCAAATTTACAATATCAAGCACATTTAAAATACCATCTTGATTCAAATCGCCAGCAGGGATTTCATTGGAAGATTGATTATCTAAAATTGCATTCACCAATTGGACTATATCCAACACATTAATAATTGAGTCATTATTTAAATCACCTAAAATAACCGAAGATTCAGGTGTGTAGAATCCTGTACGTTTTATATTTCCTCGATGCATGCTCCAATCTGTAGATGGCATGGCAGATTGTTTTATATCAAATATAGAAATTGCGGTATTTGTACCCATAGCAATATCTATATCCCCATCATTATCAATATCATCAGCTAACATTGACCCTGAAAAACCATACCCAGATTGAATTGGGAATCCACTCACCAGTTCTCCATTTGAGTGATATGCCAGTACTTGACCATTATTATCCCCAACAATCACATCATCATTGCCATCACCATCCACATCTGCAATGATAGGATCAGTGATTAAACTTACCCCTGTATTAACTGGCCATCCTTCACGTGAATTACCATTGCTATCAAGAGCATATAAATTCCCATCTTGAGATGCCGTAAATATGGTTAATCCATTGGAATTTGTTAAAAATGCTGTGGATGTACGAATTTTATCGCCAGTTGTAATATCTAATATTACATCACCATTTAAAGAAACACCATAAAAATGGTCATCATCAGACCCTGCAAAAACTATAAATTCACCATTTACCTTGGCAATACTTGGAGAAGATTTAAATTTTTCAGTGCCATCAAAAATAATTTCAGATTCACCATTATCATAAATTACTATGAGTACATCATCTGACTCTGTGGCAACTACAATATCTGCTTTATCATTTGCATTTAGATCACCAACAGCAGCACCCCGAAGCACTTTTTCGTTAATTTGTGCAGGGAATCCATCCACTAAGCTGCCATCATGATTTACCACAAATACATCACCGGAAGCAGTATAGCCCGCTACAATTATTTCGCTAAGGCCATCACCATCCACATCAGCTAACGCTGGTGTACCCATGAGAAATTGACCTGCATCAAAATCCATTTCAATATTACCAAAAACATCTATTGCATATACATGCTTATTTTTACAACTCACTACCAATTCAATTTCACCATCACCATCAATATCATCAGCAGCTAACGAACCCCAAATTTGCTTACTACTGGTACCTTCTAACTCAACAGGAAAACCTGAAAGGGGATTTCCATAAACATCAATACCGTGCACAAAACCGCCATAATCTCCAAAAAATAATTCTTTTATTCCATCATCATTAATATCTAAAGCCAAAGGAGATGACTCTACGGTTTGATCTGTAAAATAAGGAAATCCTGCTTGATGCAAAGTTACTTCTACATTTACGGTATATATTTCAACAAAAGTATCATTCCCAGCACTTTCTGCCACTACAGAAACAGTAAGTTGATGCATTCCTAATGTGGCATCATCACTAATTTGGATAGTAAATGGATTATTTGAAAGCTCTGTTTGATTTCCAGATGCTAAATAATTTACATGAATAAATTCATTCAAAACGGTTAAATCAGCAGACTGTGACTCTAAAATTAAATCTATACCTGTGGCATCTAACCATGGTTGCATATTTTCAATTTCAAATACTAAGTCAACAATTTCACCGGGATTTACAACAGCGTCTCCATCGCCTACGGTTTCAAATACAGAATAACCATTCATCACCACATTTGGACCACTTAAACTTTGAGGTTGAATTTGAATAACTGCTGCTTGCTCAGAATCAAACCCACCTAAAGTGCTGAGGGGGAAATACCCATTATTATAACCACCCCATCCCCAATTACAGTGAAATTCTTCACCTTGATATCCATCAACATTCCATGCATGTCCACCATCATTACTATATCCTCTATAAATCATTGGTCGATTATTGTCTAATTCTTCTTGAAGAATTTCTCTATAATCAGATGTGCTATATTGATACGGATAAACGTAATCCATGTCATTACGGAATAAAAAATTATTTTTTAATGCATAATAAGCTGAGGGATTTCCTCCAACAACCCACGCACCAGAGCCATCAGCACCATACCCCATTTCAACTGCTACTCCTGCATGATATAATAATTTTTGGGTAGCCTCAGTACCCACATTATTTGGCATATTATCATAATCGTAAAATGTATTGAAATTTGCGGATAAGTTACCGTAATCCCAATGGTAATATGAGTTTGAGCCAGAACCATATTCGGGATATTTCCAATAATGCATAACTTGGACCATAGACACGGCAACACAACCAACAAGGGCATGCCCATCAGGACCAGCACCATCTGTTGGACACATGGTATTCCACGTAGTACCTTGATCAAATCGAGATAATAGTAATGGTGCTACAGAACGTGTTCTAATACGCTCAATATTAGACGATTTATACTTAGTCCATTTATCTTGAATTTCACGAGTTTGAGGTATATTATTATCGATAAAATCTTTGATGGATGTTTTGAATTTCCCCATGAAATATTGGATATTTGTAGGTTGCCCTGTTGAGGAAAATTCATTTTCAAAACTATAGCCTAAAATTGGCACAGCTCTGTCATCTCCTGCCACAATTATAAACCCCGATGGCATCAAATGAAAAATATGATAAAGTTCAGTATTTCCATCACTTATAGTTTCAATTTCTGAATAGGAAAAATTTGTTTGATTACTACGTTCAATAAATAAATTGCGAGCAACCAATTCAGCATCAGATTGACTTATTGATGCTGCAAAAATGCTTGATAAAAATAATATTAGTGTAAACATGCGATTTCGCATAAAATCTCCAAATGTTAAAAAATAACCCAATAAAATATAGAAGTTTCTCGTTGATGGATATAAGTGAATTTTGTATCAGGATGTTTCTAAAAACACTCTAAATGTTACGATTCATTAAACTTAGGGCAAATTAAGTCTTTATACTCACAATAATTGCAATAGAATCCAGGTATTGCATCAAATTTCTTTTCGTAAATGTTATCTGCAATGGCCTCAATTTCTTCTTTCTTTTGCAATAATTCGTCTAATTCAAAACGGATTGAAGATTCGATCTCCTCTTGACGAAGTAATAGGAGTGCCACTTTTTCTGGGATTTGTTTCTTAGGCTCATCAGATTCGTTTCTTACTCCATAATGTAGAGAAAATAGTGCATATATGGCCAACTGCATATCTTTTTTTAATTCTTTTTCTGTGGGCAATTTATTTGATTTTGAGGTTTTATAATCATAAATCTCAACGCCACCATCAGCATTAACATCAATTCTATCACAGCGTCCTTTTAGTGTACAGTTTTTTAAATCAAAGCTAAAAGATTCCTCTACAAACTGTGGATGATGTGGATGTTGGAGAAAATAATTGTAATAATTTTCTAACATGGATATTGCATCGGCTCTATATTGAGATTCCTCCTGCTTATACTCAAATCCTTCATTAGACCAAAACTCGTCTAATAAAGATAACAATTCATCTTTTGTGGAAAGTTTGTTTCGATGAAAATGTTCCAATACATCATGAACGACCTTACCCAGCTGAAAATATGGCTTTTTTGATAATACTGGTATTTTATCTACTTCTTTAAATCGATATTGTAATGGACATTTTAGATATGAATTGATGGTGGTGGCTGATAATGTGAGGGGAGATTTAATTTCAGTACTTTGAGATAATGGGGTTAATTCCGCCAATATTTTTTGTTCATAAGTATTATTATTCCACTGAGGTGATATATTATTTTTAATATCAGTAATGCATTTAATGGCATAAAGCAGTTCATCTGTATCATCCCATTTTTCAAATGTCATGCTATCCATCAATTTTTGTTGATATGTGGCTAATAGTCCATCTATTTTTTCTGTAGGAGTGGCTTCTTTCATAATTTTTTCCCTTTCTATAAATGGAGGTTGTAGGTCTTTTGTAAATTGTGATTGGCGTTTGTCTGGACCAAATAATGTAAGGGTTTCTTCTGCTCGTGTTATCCCCACATAGAATATTCGCCGTTCTTCTTCATAATGTAATTCTTTTGTACTTCGCTCATTCACATCCCAATGACGCCAATGTACAGGCAAATGTTGTATATATTCTTTATTTTGAAAATTTGGAGGAAAACTATTGGATGCCATAAATGGAATCATCACATGAGGAAATTCCTTACCTTTTGATTGATGCACAGTCATGATTTGAACTCCATCAATCTTTTTCACCCATACAGGATCAATAAATATATCATTAACTTCCCATGAAACATGCAGATAACGTATAAATTGCTGTAAATCCGACGCAGGATAGGCATGAATATACTTTTGTATGAATTCCATGAATTGGTTTAAAATTTGAATATTTTTAACATCATCACTGGTTTTACTGTGAATATGGAGCTGATAAACACCCATCCATTTAATAAGACTTTCAGTTATTTGAACTACATTATTGTCATCAACAGAAGATTCGATTTTTTCCATAATCCCAAACCAATTACAAACATCTTCCGCTTTAGAAACTCCATTAATTAATTCTGAAATCGAATTACATTTTTTTGCATATAAAACAGGTAAGATAAATGTAGCCTTATCATCACCAAATTTATTTTTTACCAATCTAAATACTGCCTGTTTCCAATGTCCCGTTTTACCCAAAATTTGAAATGCACAAAGAATATCTTTTATGAGCTTATTATTAAATAGTCGCTCTGCATAATATTGATTTTTGATTCCATGAGAAGTTAAATAAGTGGACACCGTATTACATATCGAATGGGTTCGCGCTAATATAGCAATTTCATGTAGTTTCACACCATTTAAAACATGATTATCTATTTCAGTTTTAATTTGTAAAAGCTGCTGTGCTTTAGTCCCTTCATACATTGTAGGTGTAATTAACGTTGAGTTGGTTGAGTGGAGTACTCCCTTTTCAACACGAAATGGATTTGATGATATAACCTCATTTGCTAACTCCAAAATAGGAATAGTAGAGCGATAATTTTCCATCAATGGAATTTCAGCATAATTAGGATGGGATTCATACGATGATTTAAATCCACTTACATTTTGAATATTTGCTCCTCTGAATGAGTAAATACATTGATCATCATCACCCACAACGGTGATGTTATTTTCGGGCTCTGCAATTACTTTTATTGCTTCACTCAATGCATGATTATTATCTTGAAACTCATCTACTATAATATGTGAAAATCTTTGTTGTAACTCTGATTGCACTTTTGTTGATTCTGAAAGTAGTTTCCATAGGTTTGAAATCATATCTCCATAATCGATACGGTTTTCTTCCTTTTTCCATTGTTGGTATAAAGGAAAGATATTTATAGCATCCATTAATTGAAGTTGATGCTCTAATGATTTTGAATCTAAATTTTCATCTTCAATGGTCTTCTCACATTCATTATATAGAGTATTTCTTTTTTCTGCAGTAAATAGTTCTTCCCGGAATTGATCGAATATTGATTTTAATGAATGGATAGCTTTTATTGGATTTCGTCTAAATAATTCACTGTGAATATATGCTAACTCATTAAACTTTTCTCGAAGCAAAAAATTAATTTCAGAATCATTCATTAGTTTGGGATTATAGAGTAAATCTAATTCAGACTTAAATTCTTCAATAATAGATTGTGCAAAGGAGTGAAATGTTGATGCATGAATTTCTGATCCAGTAGGGCCAATTTCATCTACCAATTTTTCTTTAAGATGTTCAGCAGCTTTTACTGAAAATGTAAGTGCCAAGATTGATGCAGGGTCAATATGTTGATTCTCAATTAGAAAAACCATTCTTTCTACAATGGTAGTTGTTTTTCCAGTACCCGCTCCGGCAAGAATAAGTAATGGTCCCTGCGGATGATTTTTTGCTTTTTGTTGTTGTGAATTTAACTGCATCTACGTTTGGATTATAGTTTATTTGGCATCTTCATGGAGAAAAACTTACTACATTTTTTTTGGCTATAAAACAAAAAAGCCCAGACAAATCTGGGCTTTTTTGAAATAAAATATGATTAATAATTATTTAATCAACATTAGCTTTTGAGTGAAACTTTCTGAAGGAGTATTTATGGTAACAAAATACACTCCACTGGGTTCACTGCTTGCATTCCATCTAATGGTGTGGAAGCCTTTTGCAAACTCACCATTGGCAAGAATTGCCACTTCACGTCCAGCAATATCATAAACAGAAATAGCTAAGCTCACATCTTCAGCCACACCAAAATTAATATTGGTGCTTGGATTAAATGGATTTGGATATGCATCTTTCAATACCACTTCAGTTGGGAAAACCATATTCTCTAATGTACTTAATGTATAAATCTCATTATTAGTCCATTGAGGAATATTTCCTGAAAGTACATATTCTTCACCAGTATTTTCCCTAACCACTTTAAGTGTGGGTACATTACCAGTTTCCATATATCCAGCTGTTTCAAACTGGTTGTCATATCCCATGGCAGGTATATCTGTAAATGCACCATTCCACTGACGTGCACCTACAAGCACATTACCATTATATGTCATTACCCAATCACCATTATCAATGGGTTCGCCATCAAGGATAATATTTTCAACAAAATAAAACGCCTGTTGTGATGATTGCTCATATCCATATCCTTCAGGAGCACGTTTTATAGGCTCTTGAATTGTTGGTGTTGATCTAACCAATGCATCAGGAATATTATAGCTAAATGATGCTGCATCACTCAATTTAATCCAATATCCTTTTTTACCTTCAAATTGAGTCAAACTACCCACCCATCCGAGGATTGGGTTTGGACTCGCAGCTACACCTTCACCAATAATACCGGTAAATAGATGTTCAACATTATCAGGGATACCATCAGCAATTCCCACAGAACCTGACCATGGGAATGATACTAAGTTAGCACCTCCATGTAAATCATATTCAATAGTGGGATCCAATGGGCTCGCATCTGCCACCATCAAGGTTGCTGCAGCATTTACTTTCACCCAATAACCTGAAGTTTCTTCCCATTCTGAAAGACTACCAACCCAACCCAAAATTGGATTTGGACTTGCAGCCACACCTTCACCAATTACACCTGTTACAAATCCATCTAATGATGTCATGATATTTCCTACAGAAGGATCATCTGGAAGTGCATATAGACTCACAAGGTTTGCACCACTGTGTAAGCTGATTTCAACGGTTTCAGTAGTCGCACAGGCTTCAGCACCAGTATTACCACCTGCACAGTCACCACAGTCATCTACAAAAGCAGTACCGTAACAGTCGCCATTACAATCTTGGTCAGTATTGCCACCACCACATACACCACAGTCATCTACAACGGCAGAACCACCACATTCACCGGCACAGTCAGCTACATTACCATCACAGTCGCATTCACCATCAGCTATACCTGAACCACCACATACGCCACATTCATCTTCTATTGGACCAGTGCCATCATTATAATATTCGCCATCACAATATAATGTACAATTTTCATCTGCAGTTTCTACACAAGCACCACATTCATCGATATATGCAGACCCATTTGGTGTACCTGCACAATCAATGCATGATGAATTATCACCATTACAAATTCCACAATCATCTTCAACTGCATCACCACCGCATTCACCAGCACAATCTAATGTATGTCCGTAGCAATCACAATCACCTTCAGGGATACCATCTCCAAAACAAACACCACATTCATCTTGATCAGCATTCCC
>CAYQPE010000059.1:0-10842 GCA_964419445.1 uncultured bacterium | reverse complement strand
CCATTCTATCAATAGGCGCTCTATTCCAAGAAGATGCTCTAAAGTTTGCTACTCCTGGAGTTTTCGATCTAATTTGACTTTCCATTCCACCTAATCCACGAACCAGCAATCCATCTTTAATAATAAACTCTCTATCCGCTTTTAATCCGCCATCATCATACGCATAGGATGCTAATTCATGCTTTACTGTGGGGTCAAAGGTTACATTCATTAATGGCGAACCATATTGCAGGGTACCAAAATCATCAAGTCGAATAAAACTCCATCCTGCATAATTTCGTTCATCACCAAGAATTCTATCAATTTCTAATGCATGCCCGATGCTTTCATGAATTTGCAGCATCATTTGGTCAGGTGCTAATACTAAATCCATTGTTCCTGTAGGGCATTCATCAGCATTTAATAATTCAATAGCTTGATTTCCAATTTGGGAACAAAGGTTTTCAATTCTATCTTTATCGAATACTTCCAATCCAATTTGATGTCCAGAACGTCCACCAGTTCTCCGTTGCGAAATTGCACCGTCTTGTGCAGTGGCTGCAAAATCTGATGTAATCATTAAAAATTTCTGATTCACATCACTACCGTTAGTGCTTGCAAAATTAAATTCCGTTTCAATAATGAGTCCAAATGCAGTAGCACTAACAATTTTATCTGATACTTTAAGTGCATCACAACCTGCCAATAACACTTCATTTAACTCACCAGCTGTTGTAGAATCTGCATCCTTTTCAAATAGGGAATTATAATCCCCCACAGCTGAAGGTCTAGCCTCATCTGTAAACTTAAACGCTGAATATTTTGACGCATTTTTTGCATATTCTTTTGCACATTTAACTGCATTGTTTATGCTTTCAACACTTCTATCATTTGTGGCAAAATAGCCAAACTGACCATTTTCCAATACTTCAACCATAATTCCATGTGAAGTATCAGATCCATTTGTTTGTGGGTGACCATCTCTAATAACACGATAAGTAGATTTTTCTTTTACCTCGCGCAACCCAATCCAATCTGCACTCACGTCTATATTTGATATTAATTCTTTTACATGCATATAATACTCTTTTTTGCCTTGAAAATAGACGTAAAAATTACGACAATTATTATCGCCAACCAATATCCCATTCGTATATATCATTAGTAAATTAATGTATGTATAAGGAAAAATAAGTTCATGCTCTAAGCCAGAATTAGCATTAAATTTTGGGCTGAATTTTTAATTATTTTCTAATTTCACATAAGATTAATTTTGAGGAATCACATGATAAATCCTAAATATCTCGCTATTCTAATCACTTCAATATTCTTAATGATAGGATGTGGGAAAAAGAGTAGTTCTACCCCGATAGAATTAAGAACAAAACCCATATCTATAAAAGAGTTTAATACTCCCCCAGGGGCTGACCCATCGGTTTCTGCAGAAATGGGTGGTAATGGATTTGAAGCAATTGCAGATAAACTAGGATTTGAAACATTTACGCCTAATGCTGATGGTGATCCCAATGCTAAAAAAGGTGGACGTTTTACAATGCGTTTTACAGAATTCCCTGCCACTTTACGGCCAATTGGGAAAGATTCTGCATCAGAAATTGTATGGATGCTCTCAATCTTTTGCTATGAACCTCTAATTGATTATGATTCAGAAGTTGGTGAAATAGTTCCAGTTCTTGCCTCACATTGGAAAATCTCTGATGATGGTCTTACATTCCAATTTAGAATTGATCCTAATGCTCGATGGGCAGATGGCATGCCCGTTGTGGCCCAGGATGTGGTTTCCACATATCATTTGCATATGAACGAGGGGATTTTAGAACCACGTTTACAAATAACATACGGGAAATACTCCGAGCCCAAAGCCATTAGTAAGTATATTGTAGAAGTTTCATCAACAGAGAAACATTTCAAAAATTTCTTAGATTTCGGTTGGAGCATGCAGATATTCCCTTCACATATTATTGCAGACTTAACAGCTGAAGAGTATTTAGAAAATTTCCATTTTAACATGATGCCAGGAACAGGACCTTATACATTTATAGAAGACAAAATGCGTAAAGGGAAATCATTAACACTTGTAAGAAGAAGTGACTGGTGGCAAAAAGACTATGGGTATAATATTGGTGAATATAATTTTGATGAGTTGAAATTTGTAATTGTAAATGATGACCGATTAACTTTAGAAAAATTTAAAAAAGGAGAGTTAGACTATTACACTGTAAATCGTGCACAATGGTGGGTTGAAGAATTTGATGTTTCTGATACAGAGTTTGATTTTCTCCATAGAGGTCTAATTCAAAAGAAAAAGGTGTACAATTATAAACCAAAAGGTACATCAGGATTAGCCTTTAATATGAGGCGTGAACCGTTCAATGATATAAAAATCAGAAAAGCATTTGCTAAACTATGGAACCGAGATCAACTTATTGAAAAATTATTCTTCAGTGAATATGTACCATTAAAATCCTTCTTCCCTGGAGGTCCTTATGAAAATCCAAATAATGAGCTCTATACTTATGATCCTGAGGGAGCTGTTAATTTGCTAGCACAAGCCGGTTGGAAAGAAAGAAATAGTGATGGCTGGCTTGTAAAAGATGGTGAAATTTTTGAAATAGATTTTGGAATTGCACAATCTTATGAAAGAATTTTTACACCATATCAAGAAGATTTGACAAAGGTTGGTATCAAAATGAACTTGAAATATGTAACCAGTCAAACCATGTTCAAAAAAGTATTAAATGAGCGTGACTTTGAAATCCACTATCAGTCATGGACCATGCCCTTATTCCCTGGACCTGATAAACACTATGGTTCTGACATGGCGGATATCCCCGGTACAACGAATATCACTGGTGTAAAAAATACTGAGATAGATAGAATTTCAAAAGCATACAATGAAATGTTTGATGCGAAAGATAGAACCAATGCTTTACAACGAATTGATGCTATTTTAAGTGATATGGTGCCTCAAGCCCATGGTTGGGGTGCACCTTATACGATACGATGTGCATACTGGAATAAATTTGGTATGCCGAAAGATGTAATCGGTTATTCTGGAGATTGGTATACGACTATGAGGCTTTGGTGGTATGAACCAGAACTTGCAAAACAAGTTGAAAAAGCAAAAGATGACAATTCTATCACGTTCCCATATGTGGAAACAGAATATCGATATCAACTAAAAAAATAAGTTTAAATGACTCAGTACATTATCCGTAGGCTCCTACTTATGATTCCAACTTTTCTTGGGATTACAGTACTCGTCTTTACAATTTTACAATTAGTTCCAGGAGGTCCCCTAGAACAAGAATTGTTAAAAGCACAAGCTGCACTTATGGCTGGTGGTGAGGGCGGTGCCAGTGGAAGTACCTCAGAATCTGGATTAGCGGAGCTCCCTGAAGAATCAGTTCAAAGATTAAAAGAGTTTTACGGTTTGGATAAACCTGGCCCTATTAGATACTTAATTTGGTTAGGTATTTGGCCTAAAGAAATTAACCAATATCGAATAAAATTGGATAAGGGACAATCCCATATTCAACATAGAATGTCCGCACGAAAAAACATTGACATCAGTTATACAGATGGTAATCCAATAATCAACAATAATAATACGTTTGATAAACCGTGGAAAATTGAAGTATCTAACGTTAATGAAAATGGAATTGTCACGCTAAAAATATTTAGAACTGCATTTCAAGGTATCCTTACCGGTCATTTGGGAAAATCTTATACTTATTCAGAACCAGTCTGGAAACTTATAAAAGACCGTTTACATATTTCAGCATATTTTGGAATGATAAGTTTTGTTTTATCCTACATGGTTTGCATCCCATTGGGAATATTTAAAGCACTAAAACATGGTTCGAAATTTGATGCTATTTCCAGTACAATAGTATTTATTGGGTATTCTACACCTGGATTTATTCTGGGAGCTATGTTACTGGTATATTTTGGCGGAGGTAGCTTTTGGGATGTATTCCCCCTTGGGGAATTCAGGTCTGAAGATTTTGAATATTTCACCTTTTGGGAAAAAGTTCAAGACCAAATTCATCATACCATTTTACCCGTAATAGCATACATGGTTGGGGCGTTTGCATCCCTTACAGTGCTAATGAAAAATTCACTTCTTGAGAATCTTAGTCAAGATTATGTGAGAACGGCTTTTGCAAAAGGCCTTTCTGAAAGACGAGTAGTCTTTTTCCATACCGTTCGTAATTCGCTCATTCCATTAGCCACTGGAATTGGTGGACTAATTGGGATTTGGTTAGCAGGTTCCTATTTAATTGAACGAGTATTTAATATAAGCGGAATTGGAATGCTGAGTTACATGGCCGTCATTCAAAGGGATTATCCCGTTGTGATGGGCTTTTTAGTAATCGGTACAATCATAAGATTATTAGGAAACTTAATTTCCGATATGTGTTACGCTGCAATTGACCCAAGGATACGGTTTAAATAATGGCTAAGTCACAATCAATTCTACATAAAAGAATTCGAAAATTTAAATCCCTAAAACGAGGATATTATTCTTTTATAATTCTGGTTTCATTATATCTCTTTTCCTTCTTAAATCCAATATTCATCAACAATAAAGCGTTAATTGTTAAGTATGAAGGAGAGTTGTATTTCCCCGTATTCAATTATTACCCCGCATCCACCTTTAATCAAGATGGTTTTGGGGAAACTCAATATAGAAAATTAGATGCTCAATTTGATGAAAATACTTCTGATGGGAATTGGGTATTGATGCCAATTTATCCTTATCATCCCAATGAATCATTAATGTCAGAATTAGATGGAGAACCCCCCCATGCACCATCTTCAGAACATTGGTTTGGTACAGATAACCGTGCTCGCGACGTTTTTGCACGATTAATTTATGGATTTAATATTTCAATTTCATTTGCATTAGTCGTTACATTTTTCGCTTATTTAATTGGAATCACAATTGGTGCAATTTTAGGATTCTTTGGCGGTAAAATTGATATTTTAGGTCAACGTTTTATAGAAATATTTGCATCAATCCCATTTTTATATACCATGATTATAATTAGCTCAGTAATGCAGCCGAGTTTTTGGCTACTTGTAGCTATTTTATCATCATTTGGTTGGGTAGGAATGACATATTATATTCGGGGCGAATTTTACAGAGAAAAGGCGAAAGATTATGTTTCTGCAGCAATTTCAATGGGTTCGAATAACCGTCGAATTATGTTTAAACATATTTTACCTAATGCATTAACACCTGTGATTTCCTATGCACCTTTTGCAATTGTAGGATATATCTCTTCATTAGTTTCATTAGATTTCTTAGGCTTTGGTTTAGCCCCACCAACTCCATCATGGGGAGAGATTGTAAGCCAAGGAATTTCAGATATTAGATATTGGTGGTTGATTGTTTCCCCAATGGGTGCCACATTTTCAACATTACTTTTAATTACATTTATTGGTGAAGGTGTGAGAGAAGCATTTGATCCAAAAGTATATTCAAGATTACGTTAATGTCTGCAGATAAACTTATTCAAATTAAAAATTTAAAAACCCATTTTTATACAGAAGCGGGAACTGCTAAAGCTGTAGATGGTGTTTCATTTGATATTTTCAAAGGTGAAGTTTTGGGAATAGTAGGTGAATCTGGCTCGGGTAAATCCGTTACTTCTCTATCAATAAACAGGCTTATCCCTAACCCTCCAGGCGAGATTGTAAATGGTGAAATATTGTATAACGGGAAAAATCTTTTAGATTTAAGTTATGAGGAAATGAGAGATTATCGTGGGAAGGATATTGCCATGATTTTCCAAGAACCAATGACTTCACTAAATCCTGTATTTAGAATTGATACTCAAATGAATGAAGTATTAATTAAGCATGAAGGCCTTTCATGGGATGAAGCAAACCAACGAAGTATTCAGATGTTGGCTGCTGTTGGAATTCCAGACCCTGAAAAACGCATGAAAGATTATCCTCATCAGTTTTCTGGTGGAATGCGGCAACGTGTAATGATTGCCATGGCTTTACAGTGTAATCCTGCATTACTTATTGCCGATGAGCCCACAACGGCATTAGATGTAACTATTCAAGCGCAAATTTTAGACTTGATGGTGCAAATGAAAAAGCGCCGTGATGATGCTGCAATTTTACTCATTACTCATGATTTAGCCGTTGTTGCAGAAATGTGTGATAGAGTTATTGTTATGTATGGTGGTAAAATTCAAGAGATTGCCCCAGTGGATGAATTATTTGAAAATCCTCAACATCCATATACAAAAGGCCTTATGTCATCTATCCCAAGACCTGATGGGAACAAGCAAAAAAGACTTGAGGCAATTAGAGGGATGGTCCCTCCAATTTTAGATATGCCTGTGGGATGTAAATTTTGTACACGCTGTGACGTTGTGGAAGATAATTGTGAAGGCATTGAGCCTGAGTTGATTGAAATTAAAGACGGTCATTTCGTACGATGCCATCTCATGGAGAATTCTCAATAATGGCAAACCCAATTTTAAAAGTAAGAGATTTACATGTACACTTCCCCATTTTTGGTGGAATTTTTCAACGAAGAGTTACCGAAGTAAAAGCTGTTGATGGTGTTTCATTTGATGTTTATCCTGGCGAAACTTTAGGAATTGTTGGTGAATCTGGTTGTGGTAAGTCAACTTTGGGAAAAGGACTGATAAACGTTCTTAATTTAACTGCTCCAGATGTTGAAATTAGCGGAAGTGTTAGTCTAGAATCTTCAGGTGAATATATAGATTTATTATCCCTGTCAAGAAAAGAAATGAATCTCCACCGGCCAGACATTCAAATGATATTTCAAGATCCATTCTCATCTTTGAATCCTAGAATGCTAGTAAAAGACATCATTAAAGAACCTTTAGATTTACATACTACACTTTCTGAAAAAGATAAGAAAGATAAGGTAACGTGGTTATTAGAAAAAGTTGGACTCTCTGCCGAACAAGGAACAAGATATCCTCATGAATTTTCAGGCGGTCAACGCCAACGTATTGGCATTGCTCGTGCCCTTGCAACTGAACCACGACTTATTATTGCAGATGAACCTGTTTCTGCATTGGATGTTTCTATCCAAGCACAAGTTATAAACTTAATGATGGATTTACAGGAAGAATTTAATTTGTCCCTGATTTTTATTGCTCATGATCTCTCTGTTGTTGAACATATTTCAGATAGAATTGGAGTGATGTATTTGGGAAATATGGCTGAAATTGGAGAATCCGATGAAGTTTATAGAAATCCTCAACATCCATATACACGTAGCCTACTTTCTGCAGTACCCTTACCGGATCCAAAACTGCGAAATAAAAGAGATAGAATTGTACTAAAAGGAGATGTACCCTCACCATTGGCAAAGCCATCAGGGTGCGGGTTTAGAACTAGATGTCCACTTGCAAAGGATGATTGTGCATCGGTGGTGCCCCTATTGGAAGATATTGGGAAATTACACTTTGTGGCATGCCCACATTATAAAGAAGAATTTATGATAGATTAAAAAAGGCTCGTACGAGCCTTTTTTATCTCTATTATTTTATTAACATCAGTTTCTGAATATTGGATCCAAATTCAGATTTTAATTGAATTATATATATTCCACTAGAATGTTGTGAGCCATTCCAACTAAATTGATGATATCCCGCATTTAACTCACTATTCATAATGGTCTCAATTTTTCTTCCAGATACATCTAAAACATGGATTTCTACATTTGAATCTTTTGGAATCCCAAATTCAATTTGTGTATTTGGATTAAATGGATTTGGAAATGCTGGACTTACTACAAACTCACTAGGAATATTTAGCGCTGTACTTTGAGTATTTAATTCTAATGGAGAAACGGCATTCCCAATTATCATATCTGGATGGAAATGAATCTGTGGATATAAATCAAATTCTTTTTGTTCATTATAAGAGTATAATTTCATATTCACATTAAATTCATCATTACCATGAATCATTAGTGGAAATACTAAATCCTGCGTAAAGGGATTTTCAACCGCTTTTACCTCACCACGATTTTCTCCATTAAAATATGCAATTAAATAATCTTTCTCACTGATAGCAATTTCATCTGAGTTGATGCTAATCGTTGCACTTCCATTAAATTCATATTGATGATAAGATTTAGTTTGACGTTGTAAACTGTGCTCAACTTCTGGGCTGACTGAAACAACCTCATCGAAAGGATAAACCAGTTCTCCATCAGTAATAGTGCTGAGCATATAGCCGTTATAAGGCTCTAATTCCTCCAATGTACCCCACCAGCCATAACCACCAAAATAATCTGCATAAATAGTCTGATTTTTAATATATGTTCCCACACCATCTATTGAGGACAAGGCTGTATTTATAGGAAGTGACGATTGAGGTAAAAATCCTATCCAATTCCATCCAGCAATTAATGGAATTGAAGTGGCACTCAAATCAATAGGTGTACCCTCAAATATTATATTATCATCTTGCGAAGCGATGAGTTTATACATTTCAATATTTGAAAGATTTTCTAGGGTTCCCCACCAGCCATATCCGTAATAATACTCAGCATAGGCATTTTGACTTTTTAAATATGATGCACTTCCATTTATGGATGCAAATACATTATCTAAAGACATATCATCAGATTCTAAATTAATGGATAACCAATTCCATCCTGGAACTATTTCAATTGAGGTTAATAGTCCTCCTGCAGAGATTTGAGCACAATCACCTAAAATTGCAGGATATTCAATACCTACCGTGGTTATAATATTTGAATTCTCAAAGCATAGTGAAGCATCCTCAAATGGAGTTGTAAATACCAACTTCATGATTGCACCACTATGACTGGGAATTTCCGTTGAAGTTGAAGACCATAAAATAAATGATGGTGATAGAGTAATTTCTTCGCTTTCAAGGCTTTCAATTCCAACTACATCTAATATCTCAACACCAGATAATGAAATTTCAACTTCATTTACAGCATATTCACAATCTAGTTCGATATCTATGGTTGAAGTACCATCACCGATCATTTGATAATTGCTAAAGCTTAACTCCCCTAGTGGAGGATAAGTACAAGAGCCATCTTCAACGGTTGCATCAGGATTATAGTTTTCTGCAATAGGGTCTGTACATCCATAAATATCTTCTTCAGGGCCACTATCATCTGGACCAATTGCACCTGCATTTATCCAATCTGAAATAAGATTTACTAACGATGCTTCCAATGGAGGCTGATTTGATGGCATTTGTTGTCCAAATGGAGGATTATCACTTAATTTTTGTATAAGAATGCTATAATCTGCATATCCAGGATTTACCACCAATCCATGATCATTTGTTCCTAACATTAAATTATCGTATGAAGTTAAATCTAAGCCACCTGCATAGCCACCACCTCCGCTATGGCAATAAGATGTACAATTAGCATTAAATATAGGTTGGATATCATCTTCATAGGATATTTCATTTTCACCATCATCTCCTCCTCCTGAGTCATCACAGTCACTGCCATCACCGCCGCAGATACCACATTCATCTAAGACATTACCATTGCAATCACAATGACCTTCAGGAATGCCGTCTCCAAAACAAACACCACATTCATCCATATCGGAATTAGCTGTATGGCCTGATTCTCCTCCAGAACATACATCACAATCATCAATTTGAGCACCATACTCCATGCCTAAATTTTCGTGATATTCTCCCAATGGCGTTGAGGGTGAACATGTACCTGCACAGTCCATATATTCATCTTCACCATCACACACTCCACAATTATCATATTCAGCATCTCCTCCCCATTGGCCCAAGCAATCTTGTACACAATCATTGGTGGCATCGTTATCACAAATTCCACAATTATCCTCGAGTGCATCTCCACCACATACACCTTCGCAATCTACATAGGTAATACAATTTCCATCACAATCAAATCCAGGTTCGGGCCCGTTTCCATTACAAATACCGCATTCATCCATCTCAGCATAAATGCCATCATCACATGAACAGCCATCATTGGCATACCAACATGAGCCATCATCTGTATCAGCATCACTATCAAAATTGCAGGCATTTTCATCTAAACAACCATACGCTGGACATGAATCACATGTAATAGGGCATGATTCATATATGGGGGTTCCAGCAAAAATAAAATCACATCCCAATGCAGCCACTGCATTTTCACATCCTCCAAAGGCAGCCATAGCATCATTATTATCTTCACAAAAATGGGGATCTACTATTTCAATTTCTGAAACAGACTGAATTATATCACCAAATGTACCCGTACCTACAGACCATGTGAGTTGGGCATCATATTCTAAATTAGTCGATGGCTTATAAATTTTAATTTTTAAGGGATTCCCAGCAACATATCCTGATACTTGAACTCCTCCAAAAGAACACATATCTACCGAGCCAATACTTACAATATTGAGCTGTTGACCTGTCCAAATTCCTGAACCTACAAGAAGTTCTCCAATTTCATTATTACAATTATTATAATTGGTGAGACCGTTTTCATCAAAAATACCAATTTCATCTCCTGGAGAGAGGGAAGTTATAGATGATTGGAATAAAGTAAGCTGTGTCTGGCCTGTACTTTCTAGGTTTACTTGAAAGTGCTGAGTCCAGATTAATGAGATAAAACACAATTTTATAAGTAAACGAGGCGTCATCTTCCCTCCTTTGTATGACATGGATGATTGCTCCAATTTACACCAAAATACGCATTATATAGTTTAAATACTTATTTTGCTTACAAATTGTTACATTAATCACAAAATAAAAAAGAGGGGTAGCAATGCCACCCCTCTCTTAAGTCTATACAATCTGTACGATTGT
>CAYQPE010000058.1:9262-10858 GCA_964419445.1 uncultured bacterium | reverse complement strand
ATGTTTCTATCTAAATTATTAGGTTACGATAATGCCGAAGATGATATATATATTTCATATCGAGAAAAATTATGCGACTCTGAGAATTGCCATTGAATAATTAACTCAAACAATGATGATTCAATATCTGAAATGAAAATTTCAATAGGTTCAGGTTCTAAAATTTTATGTACTAATTTTAAAACATCCAAAATATCAATTGTACCATCTGAGTTTACATCGAATAATAGTATCTCCTCTTGGGAATGTGTTTCTAAACTGAGAATTGAATCAACAGTAGCCAATACATCAATGATATTTAGCATGCCATCTTCATTTGCATCTGCCAATGAAGAATTGATGCAGTCTGCATTTAATAATTGAAGGAACGAAAAGCATAGTATGAATTGCTTATACTTCATCCAATAATAATGTTTACTACCAATACAATATCTAAAATATCCACAATACCATCACTGTTTATGTCAGCATATTGAATTTCAGATGAATCACCCATAATAAAATTCACTATATTTACAATATCTAACACATCAATAACTCCATCACTGTTTACATCACCCAATGAATTATTTGGTGGATGTACCGCAGCAACCCCCCCTGCCATTACCATTTCAGGTTGAAGTGATAATGGTATAGATTCAACGAGAGTTCCTTCATCAGTGCTAATTATATGCAGATGTCCATCACCTCTCCCACTTACATATAATGTTTCACCATTTTTTGAAATGTCAATTCCATGTAGAGTGCTAAAATTATCATTGGTTAAAAACCAATTTTGTTCAAGCCCAAATTCTGTAAATGAAATGGAAACTACCCCTGTACTTCCTTCATAGAGCTGATCGCCAGAAAGTACCACATAAATGGTGTTTTCAATGGGAGATTTAATCAAATGCCATGGTGTGGAGTACCATTCAAAATCAAATTCATCTATTAATTCTAAATTTTCAGAACCCCACATTTGGAGTTTACCAGGAATATGCTCTTGATTTCCAGTCCATGCATCAAACCAAATTCCACCAGAACAGGTTACAAATAATAATGAATCGTTTACAGATTCACACTGAATTGGTTTTAACCGCTGGGTTTCAATATTTTCTGGATTTGATACTGATTCATCCATCACACTACCAATAATTTCACCGGTCTCAGGAATAATTTTATATATCCAGTCGGCAGTATTACTGGCAACATAAACTTCAGAACCATCTGAATTTATGGATATTCCATGGGGTGCTGGAGATGGAATGGTAAACTCATTGGTGGTTATTAAGTTTTGGGAAGAATAATCAATTTCTTGAATAATAGTGGATTCTGAACCTTCCATCATACCACCCATGGGCATCATTCTGGAGCAATATAATTTTTGTAGATTTTCATTTATAGTGAGAATTGCAGGGGAATCGTCTACAAAAACTTTATCGATATATTGGTCTGATTCTACATCATACCTGCCAATAAATCCACTGGCAATGGCAGATACAAACCAATATCCATTGGTTTCATCAATGGCAATAAAATGAGGAGTATTATTACCCATATTCATACCACCATCATCAGATTCCATACACATATTCATCATCCATTCACATCCACTGG
>CAYQPE010000058.1:0-9162 GCA_964419445.1 uncultured bacterium | reverse complement strand
ATACCACCATCATCAGATTCCATACACATATTCATCATCCATTCACATCCACTGGTCATGGCACATTCCATCTCATCTATAATATCCATACAATTATCCATAGATTCCATACAATGGTCATTCATCCATTCACATTGCGATACCATTTCACAGTCCATTTGTGTTGTAATTTCGTTACAGACCACCATTTCATTTAAATCAATTTCTACAGTTTCAATCAATTCATGAGTCTCCATATCTAGGACTCCAACTTGGTCTAACATTTGCAATGCAACATAAATCTTATTGGGAAATATTATCCCACACAATATGACGACAAATAATAATTTCCTCGATATCATTCTAATCCTTTCATTTTACGTCAATTGAATGTAAAAATAGACTAGAAAACTACAAAAAGTAATCTTGTAACAAAGTATATCTATTTTAGAAAGTAAATGAGGAGGAATTAATGGTGCATGTATTCGTTATCGCCCCATTCAATAACTTCTATTTTTACCTCAGTCGTACCCGTGCTAATGAAGTCCAACTTTTTGGCAGCACCATACGAGCAATCAAGAATTCTCCCTTCAACATAGGGACCACGATCATTAATTCTTAAAATAAGGGATTTATTATTTGAAATATTTGTAACTCTTGCCACCGTATTTAATGGGATAGTTTTGTGAGCAGCAGTAAGTCCATACATATCAAAAATTTCACCATTTGCAGTAAGTTTACCGTGAAAATCCTTACCATAATAGGATGCCATGCCTTTATACACTTTTTTTGATGTATCGAACTCAGCTAATGTAGGGGCTTTAGTTACGGGAATAAATTTTACCTTTTTCCCAGATTTAGATTTTTTAGGTGACTTTACATGTCCAGCTTTATAACGAGGGGCAGGTGTACAAGAAAATAATAGAATACAAACTAATAACAGTTTATTCATTATGATATTGAACTTGTCCTTTTAATTCTTGAATTGATTTTAAATTATTTGCATTACAGTAATTTTCAAGTTCTTCTGCTAACCGAATGGCAATGCCTGGCTCTTTATAATTTAGGGTTCCAATCTGAACTAAATCTGCACCGGCTAATACAAATTCAACAACATCCTCCATAGAGGCAATTCCTCCCAATCCAATAATGGGAATATTTACTACCTTAAACACCTTATGGACATTTGCCAATGCTACAGGCTTTATAGCGGGGCCAGAGAGTCCACCAAAAACAGTGTTTAATTCTACTTTTCTACTTTTGATATTTATACCCATCCCAACAACAGTATTAATTGCACTAACTGCATCTGCACCTCCATTTTCGGCTGCTTTTGCAATATCTTCAATTGAAGTAACATTGGGGCTAAGTTTCATAATCAATGGCTTTTGGGTACATTGTCGCAATGCATGTGTTAATGATTCAGTCATTTGCGGACTAACACCAAATGACATCCCCCCTTCTTTCACATTGGGACAGGATATATTTATCTCATACCCCACATGATTTCCCCCTGCGTTTTCAAGGATTTGTAGTGTTTCAACATAATCATCTATAGCAGTACCAGCCACATTTATTATTACATTGGTTTTCAGCTCATTTAAATAAGGTAGTTTTGAATGACAATATTCTTCAACTCCCAAGTTGGCAAGACCAATGGAATTTAGCATTCCCGACGATGTTTCAGCGATACGTGGAGGTGGGTTTCCTTCTCGAGGATGCCGAGTTACGGATTTAGTTACAATACCACCAATTTTATTTACATCTACAATTTGAGCAGATTCATGACCATAACCATAGGTTCCACTTGCCACTAAAATTGGTGATGTAAATTCAATACCTCCAAGTTTTACAGATGACATGATTTTATCTCCTTGGCATTAAAAATTGGACCATCTACACAGACTAAACCAAATTTATGGCGATAACTATGTGCATCTAAATTATTATTTTCTGAATACTCAACAGTACAGCCTTGGCAAATTCCAAATCCACATGCCATAATCGTTTCCAATGCCACATCACAAAGAATTTCATTTTCATCGGTATAATGCTTGATAGCTTCCATCATGGCTGGTGGACCACAAGTAAATACTTTGGGCGAAGATACATTAAGATTAATAATTTCTTTTAGAGGATGTAGTACATTTCCATGGATGCCAAAAGTACCATTATCTGTAGTCATAAAAATTTGTTTTGATGGCTCATGTGCCATAAAATGATCAGCTTTAGTTTGGGCTCCCATAATAAGGGCATGCTTTATATTTTGCTGGTTTAGCAGACTATGAAAATTTAAAATAGGTGCGATTCCCACACCTCCACCAATGAGAATAGGATATGTATCTTCAAAATTTTCCCAGTAATTTCCTAATGGACCTATAATATCTACAACGTCACCTTTTCCCCAGTTTTTCATAAATTGAGTACCATCACCAACAACTTTGTAAATTATACTGATTTCACCTTCTTTTTGACTGGCAACACTCATAGGTCGCCTCATCATTTTATCCCAATTATTTGAAGGTAAAATATTAATGAATTGACCTGGCTTCACCACCGAAGATATTGATGAGGATTCAAGAAAAGTTTGATAGGTATTTTGAGCAATCTCTTTAGTGGACATTACGCTTACCAATTCATTAAAAATCAATTTTAATCCTCTTCATCAATATTGTTAGTAGAATCAATAACTGTGGGAATATTTTCAAGGGAATCTAATATTGAATTTGTAGAATCTACAGGCATTTCGATCATCAATTGTTCTGTTGAATCTACTATGCTTGTATCTATCTCTGGTGGATTTATCATTAATTGAATTTCCTCCATCAATACTAACTTTTCTTCATTTTCTTGTTGAAAATTTGATAAATAGATTTCGTCAATAATCTTTGTTTTTACTCGAGTAGAATCCATCACAAATATACTGTCGGGAAACTCATCTAGTAACATATTTAAAAACTTAGGTTGCGAATCTAAATAGTAAAGGGATTCTAATGCAGAAACCCTAAATGTAGATTCACTATAATTATTCACCACATACTCATAGTATTGAGTTGCAGAATCTTCTAATCCCAAGGAATAATCAAAAATATCACCTATATTAAAATAGATTGAATCGAGTTTTTGAACAATATTAGAATCTAATACTCCTGTTGAGTCAGGAATAAGTAAGTTTCTAAATAAGTCTAATTTTTGAAGTGATGTTTTTAGCTTTTGTGCTGATTTTCTATACTGAGAATGCTTTCCTTGGAGCACGGCTTCAATTGCAGTATCTACTGAATCAAAAGGTTCACCTAAAATAAATCTATCAAAAGCCAATTTATAATTAAGTTTTTGTTCCAAGAGTTCAACTTCAGTAGAAATTCCATCATTTATTTCATCAATTCTAAATTTAGCCAAATTTGTAAATTCTTTATCAAATTCAAAGTCATGAAATAGCATGTAATTTTCCAGAGCAGCTTTTAATTCGTTTAAATAGTGATCTTGAATAAATGCACAATAGTAAAGCGATAATGTATCCTGTTCATCTTCAAACAATTGATAAAAAGAAGTTGATGCGTTTTCATATGAGTTTGATAAATCCGACCAAATATTATCTCTTTTTGCACTGATTGAGTTTTTAATTTGAGTACCATCTACATCAGAATTAAATGTTGACTCAGGGAAATCATTTTCTAATCTTGTTTTCCATCCTTCTTTTGGCTCATAATTTGAAAGCACAAACAACGATTGAGGTACAAATTTTGATTCTGGAAACTCAGTGAGTACTTCCTTAAATTTTACTAATGCTTCATCTTCATTATTAAAATCAAATAATAATTTTTCTGCAATAGTAAATAAAATAGAATCAGGAGTAGCTTCTACACTGTTTCGAGGTGAAGGCATTCGCATGGAATCAAACCGTTCAAGTGTATTATCTTCTTCTAATTCAGTTTCCTCTTCAAAATCTTCTGGATTATCACGTTTATATTCATACTCTTCTTGCAATGCGGTAAAGTCATCAATGACTACTTTCATTTCTTTAGATTTTTTACCATATTCTGAATTGGATTTTGCTTTCTTGGAATCTTCAAAATACTCTTTAGCTAAAGCTAAATCGAAATCCTCCATCAACGCAATGTATCCTAAATGATAATAGGCTTCAGCTGTCTCAGCTTTACGTTCATACGTAGCGGTAAATTCACTAAATAAAAGTTTAGCTGTTTCTAAATCTTTTAAATCCATATATACTTTTGCTTTTTCAAGAGATAGCTTTATGTGGATAATACTAAAATCAGATTGTCCCAGTAATTCATCAATCTTAGTGATGATAGAATCATAATTTCCAATTTTTCGATTATATGCAATCCAATCTAAAACTATTGATTTTTTAATTTCAAAGGGCGCAATCACTAACAATTCTTCTAAGTAAGCAATAACTTTATCAACATTTTTATTTTCTTCGCAAATTTTGACTAATTTTAAATATAGCGCAACTTTGTTTGAAACTTTTTTAGTGAATTTAATTGCAGATTCATATAATGTTAGAGCTTTTTCAATTTGGTTATTACTGAGATGCAATTCAGCTTTTAGATTTTGGAGGAGAAACCTCTCTTTTCGAGTAAGTTTGGGAATCAATTCAATGGCTTCAAGTTGTTCTTTGGTCGAATCTATAAGTCCAATGCGAAAGTGTGCATATGCTCTAAGAATTTTAGATTCCTGAATGAATTCACTTTGGGGGTATTCACCTATTAGTCTGTCAATATATCGGACAGAGAGTGCATACTCATTGCGTAAAAATCGTGCTTTTGAGATGATATAAAAGGCATCATCTACATATTTACTTGTGGAATATTTTTCTAGAACAATATTGCAGTTATCAATGGACTCACCTAATAATTTTTTTGCTTGTGGAGGAATTTCCCCTGCTTCTAATAGTGGTGATTCATCGATTATTTTTTCAGCATCCTCAAAGGATGTTTTGGCATTATAAAATGTATTAAAATAAACACATGAAAAACAGAATAGAAATCCTATTGTGTAAAATACAATTGAAATAATTGATTTTAAATTATTCCTATTTCTTTTCAAAACTGTTTATTTTGTAAACATTGTAATCTAATCCTTCAGCAGATAAATCTAGAATTTCGTTCATCAAACTGGTTGCAGTATAATCTCTTCCAAGTTCAATAGCAATGATTTGATCATTGCTCATATAAACTTTAATATCATTATTATTTCCAGATTCTATACTGACAACATATGATAAGTTTAACAACCATGATTTTTGTTGCGGTAATCCATCAGGATCTAAAACCGTGTAAGTAAATTTTACAAAAGGTGAATATGTTTCTGACATTATACTTCCTAAATGGTTTCTTCTAACACTGAATTTAAACGGCCAACGAAATCAGCTGGATTTTCTAATTTTAATCCTTCTACTAATAAAGCTTGATCTAGTAACAATTGACAGATGTTATCAAATGCTTTGCTCTTCCTCATGCTACTTAACCGTTTAACTATAGAATGTTCAGGGTTTATTTCTAAAATCGGTTTTGATTCGGGGATATTGCCACTTTGCCCCATTGCTTTCATCATTTCTCGTAATTGAGCACTGGGATCATTTTGATCCGTTACAATACATGAAGGTGAATTGGTTAACCGTGTAGATGCCATTACATCCTTAACTTGATCACCTAATACCTTTTTGATTTTCTTAATGAGTGGCTTTACTGATTTTTCAGCATCTTTATCCGTCTCATCTTTTAACTCTTCTGCTGCATCACTATGCGTAACTGACTTTAAAGAGAAATCTTTGTATTTGGGTACAGAAGAAATAATTATTTCATCAATCTCATCATCAAGAATCAATACCTCAACATCTTTCGTTTTATACATTTCTAAAAGCGGTGAATTCCGAAGCGTGTTTTCTGTACCCCCCGTAATATAATAAATTGTTTTTTGCTCACTTTGCATACGAGATTCATAATCTGCAAAAGATACTAAATCATCTGACTTAGTACTTTTAAAACGTACTAATTCAAGAAGTGTATCTTTATTTTCATGATCTTGGTATAATCCCTCTTTAATAGGGCGACCAAATTGTTCAAAAAAGGATTTATATTTTTCAGCATCCGTTGCCATTTTTTCAATTTCACTCAATATTTTCTTTACAGAATTTGAACGAATTTTTGACAATACTTTATTTTGCTGTAATATTTCACGACTCACATTTAACGGTAGGTCTTCTGTATCTATAATTCCTCTTACAAAACGTAAATATGTGGGCATGAGTTCTTTTTCATCATCAGTAATGAAAACACGTTTTACGTATAATTTTACACCAGGATTATAATCGGGTTGATACATATCCATAGGGGCAACGCTAGGAATATAAAATAGAGTAGTATAATCTAATGCCCCTTCAGCCTGTGTATGAACATAATGCATGGGCTCTTGATAATCATTGGCAATTGTGCTATAAAAGGAATTGTAATCTTCTTTTTTCAGGCTGCTTTTTGGCTGTTTCCAAAATGCTGATGCAGCATTGATTTGTTCAGTCTTATCTTCAACGGTAGTATTGTCCTTGTCATCTGTTTTTTCTTCAGTATAATGAAGATAAATTGGGAATGAAATATGATTGGAATATTTTTTAACAATTTGTTCAATGGACCATCTATTTGTGTATTCAGTTCCATTATCATTAAGGAACAATACAATTTTAGTACCATGAGCATCTGATTCTAATTTTGATATTGAATATCCACTTTTGCCATCACTCTCCCACATAAAAGCTGTAGAATCATTTGCTTTTTTAGAGATGACTTGTACCTTATCTGCGACCATAAAGCAAGAATAGAATCCCACACCAAATTGACCAATGAGATTGGAATCTTTTTTATCATCTCCAGACAAGTTTTGAAGAAAGTTTTTAGTTCCTGATCTTGCAATGGTTCCTAAATGTTCATTTAAATCATCTTCATTCATACCGATACCAGTATCTGTAATAGTTAAAGTTTTGGCATCTTTATCAAATTCAATATCAATTTGAGGTTCAAACGGGATAGATTTAAAATCCTTATCTGTGAGAGTCAAGTACTTGAGTTTATCCAATGCATCAGATCCATTAGAAATTAACTCACGCAAGAAAATTTCTTTTTGAGAATATAATGAATGAATAATTAAATGTAATAATTGGGATACTTCTGTTTGAAAATTATGCTTCGACATTTAAATCAACTCCTAATTGATATATTTAAAAAAATAAACGGGGTAAAATTAAGAATTTTACCCCGTTTATAGTTAAAACTTTATAACTCAATTTTAATATTGAAATTGTAACCCAAAATTCACCCAACGGCCAGAAGCAGATAACCCAGGCTCATATTCATACTCTCTGTTAAGCATATTATCAATGGAGAGAACTGTATAAAACTTCCATACTGGAATTGAAAATGACGTATCGACAATCCATCTTGAATCAAACAATTGAGGCGATTCATATCGAATATTCCACGATTGAGATAAACCAAAGAATAAATTATAATTAAAAGAAGTTACAAAATCATGTACTAAATAATTTGACGTATGTCTAAAACTTCCTTCAGAGTGAGTCAAATCTATAAATGTATAATCAAAGTTAACAGCTTTTATAAAACTTATGAGTGGCCAATTGTAAAGATTAATTTCAGTAGATAGCTGATGTCCATTAACCACTACTTCTTCAATGTTTACACTATTCCAAAGTTGAGTTTCTGAATTTAAGACCCAATCAATAGTGTTTAAAGACTTAGAATGAAACACTTTTGACGTTAACTTCAAATCATCGTTTACCATGGAAAATGTGAATAGTGAAGACGATGTAGTTGATTTTTCTAAATCATTGTTTCCATTCCAAAGACCATAGCTTGCATATTGTTGAAAAGGGATAGGCAGAGAAAATCCACTATCATATTTATAATTTAAATTTACTTTATCTGATAAATTATAACCATAGCCAAAACCATAGGTAATGTTCCATCCAAAGTCTTCTGAATAGTTTGCAGAAATTCCTTTAAAAATATTTGAATTTTCTTTTAACTTCGTTCGATTATAGAAGAAACTTAATCTATCCCGTTGAAATTCATTATTTGAAAGATTAGTTACCATTTCTCTGGCTGCTGAAAATCCAAACTCACCATTACCATTTTTATATTGTTTTGAACCTTCAATATCGTAACCTAAATCTGTGACTGTATATTCTTGAGTACTCTCTCCATTTGAAAAAGAATTTTCACTTTCATTCCAATGGGTCAATGAATTTAACTCAATAGCGCCAAATGACCATGTCAATCTAGAATCAAAAAATAAATTATTATAGGTTTCAGTTGGGTAATTTGGATTTAATTGAGTGAGATATCCTTGCTCTTCAGTATGTGAACCAAAAGATAAGTTTGCAGTCGAATTATCATCATTCAGTGAATATCTATACACCATTTTTGTAGATTCATGATGAGCATTGTACACATATCCACCATTACTATTACTGGAAAAAGAAACTGTATGATTACTCTTTTTTACAGGCAGATTCATATCGAAATACAATTTTTGATTCGAGTAATCACCCATGTAAAATTGTGTATTAGTAGAAAATGAATCGTATGATTTCAATTTGAAATTTATTACCATACCTGAAGCGTTAAAACCATACCGTGAAGATGATGGATTATAATCAATTTCTACAGATTCAACATCATTCAAGTCAAATGGAAAATTAACATTATCAAAAAGTAATGTTGATTGATATGATCGCATTCCATTTACTAAAAATACAATTTGATTAGATCCATGCCCCAAATAACTCAATGTAGATTGTGAAGATGAAGTACCACGATAAACTACATGAATTCCAGATACATACTCCATTAAATCTTTAAATGTAAAAATCCCTAAACTCTCAAAATTTGATATTTCAATTAAATCAAAAGTACTATTTGTAGTTGAATTAGATTCAATAGTTGAGATAGAAGATTCTTCAACTTTTTTAGATTCACTGGTTTGGGGGGTATCCACTTTCTCTTCTGGAGCAATACTATCCTTTTCATTTTCAGCTATTACATCTTCTTCAATTACATCAACGTTTGAATTAATCTCTACATTGGGGATGGGTTGTTTGAATATTGGTGGTATATTTTTTTGTAATTCAACTAATTCTAAATAACGAGA
>CAYQPE010000057.1:0-11218 GCA_964419445.1 uncultured bacterium | reverse complement strand
AGATTCTCATTTATTTGACCCATAGATGGAGATTTAAATTTAATTTCAGAAATAATATCAATTTCATTGCTAGAAAGGCTTTTTTTAAAATCCCTAACTGCAAAAAGTCGCTGAGAATCCTTTAATCTTTCTATGGGAATGACTTTTGAACGTTCAGAGACTTCTGCCTTCTTATACTGTATTATTTTATCTAAAGCACTCATTTTACCGCAGATAATTCTTGTAGTTTTTTCAATGCACTTCCTGATTCAATTGATTTTCTTGCCGCTTCTATTCCTGCATCTATAGATTCTGACTTTCCTCCAACATATATTCCTGCTGCGGCATTCAATACTACGATGTCCGTTTTTTTACCATTTTCCGAGCCATCAAGAATAGACATAATTATCTTTGCATTTTTTTCAGGACTTCCCCCCTTTAGCTCCTCTAATGTTGAAGTTTCGATGCCATAATCTGATGGAGCAATAGCCATCGATTCAATTTCACCTTGGGAGTTTAAATGACTAATTTTTGTAGATGCAGTAGTGGAAACTTCATCCAATCCATCATATCCATGAACAATCATTGCTTTTTCTGAGCCTAATTTTTTTAACACTTTCGCAACTTTATCTGTAAGACTCCCTTCAAAAATTCCCATTAACTGCCGCTTAACACCTGCAGGGTTACATAGTGGACCTAAAATATTAAATACTGTTCGCGTGCCCAGTGCAACTCGTGCTCCCATAGCATATTTCATTGCAGGATGCAAGGATGGTGCAAACATAAACCCAATGCCTATATCCTTTATGCAAGATGAAACTTTTTCAGGAGGTAATGTAATATCTACACCTAACTCTGTTAATACATCTGCAGAACCAGATTTGGATGACATGGATCGATTCCCGTGCTTTGCAACAGGAACGCCTGCACCTGCAACTACAAAAGAGGCTGCAGTAGAAATATTAAATGTTCCACTTGCATCTCCTCCAGTACCACACATATCAATAGCATTATCAACTGAGTCAATTTTAGTCATTTTATCACGCATGGCTTGGGCAAATCCTGCAATCTCTGAAGAAGATTCCCCCTTAGCACGTAGGGCTATTAAAAATCCAGAAATTTGTGCATCATTATATTCCCCAGACATTATTTTTAACATAATCTCACGAGCTTCATCTTGAGTGAGGCTAATATTATTTAACAATTTCTCTATAACAAACTTCATTTACACCTCTAAAAAATTTTTAATCAATTTAATACCATTTTCAGTTAATATAGATTCTGGATGAAATTGTACACCATAGATTGGATACTCTTTATGCTCCAGTGACATTATCAATCCGTTTTCTGTAGTGGCGGTAATTTTTAGCTCGTCAGGAAATGTTTTTTTATCGGCAACCAATGAATGATATCGTGTAGCGGTAAACTCATTGGAGATTCCTTTATAAATTGCTGACCCACTATGGTTTATCTTGGATGTTTTCCCATGTACAATTTCATTGGCACGAATCACATCTCCTCCAAATGCTACCGTAATGGCCTGATGGCCCAAACATATACCTAAAATAGGAATTGTATCTTTAAACTTTTTAATGATTTTAATGGACAAACCCGCATCCTCTGGACGACCTGGCCCAGGAGATATGACTATTCGTTCTGGCGATAAACTTTTTATATCATCAATAGTAATTTGATCATTGCGTGACACCTGAATATTGGGATTCATTGATCCAATATATTGTACTAAGTTATATGTAAATGAATCATAATTATCTAAAATTAATATCATATTAGGCCATTCTCTGCAAAATCAATGGCACTGTTAATTGCCCCTGCTTTATTTACCGTTTCTTCAAACTCTTTTTGAGGGTCAGAATCATATACTATGCCTGCACCTGATTGGAAATAAATTTTATCCCCTTTTTTTACCATGGTACGAATTCCTATACATGTATTCATATCACCAGAGAAATCAAAATACCCAATGGCTCCAGAATATACCCCTCGACGATTTGGTTCTAATTCATGTATAATTTCCATAGCTCTAATTTTGGGAGCACCAGAAAGGGTTCCTGCAGGAAATCCACTATACAATGCATGAAATACATCTTTATCTTTTTTTAGTTTTCCACGAATATCCGAAACTATATGCATAACATGAGAATAGTATTCTACTTTCATAAATTCATTTACATTGACAGAGTCAAATTCTGCTGCTCGCCCAACATCATTTCTACCTAAATCAACAAGCATCAAATGTTCTGCTCTTTCTTTCTCATCGGCCAACAGTTCAGTAGCGAGTTGAGAATCTTCTTCTGCATTTTTCCCTCGTTTTCGAGTGCCAGCAATGGGGCGAATTTCAATTTCTTGATTTTCAACTTTTACTAATAATTCAGGGGATGCACCGATAATATCAAAATTATCCAATTTTAGTTGAAACATGTACGGTGATGGATTAATAGTTCGCAATGCACGATAAATAGTATTAGAATCAGCCAAACTTTTTCGATTAAACCTTTGACTAAGAACAAGCTGAAACACATCACCCGACTTAATATACTCTTTAGTTTTTTCTACGGCTCTTTTAAATGATTCTTTCGAAAAGTTTGACGTTGTTTGCTCACTACTTTCGACCACCGGCGTCTGGAAGTCAATATCCATATGTAAATCTTCACCCATCTCATCAATTTTTTGTTGAGCTGCAGTATATGCTTTTTCTAATTCTGAATTTTCTTCTATACTTACATTACTAAATAAGACAATATGATTTTTTAGATGATCAAAAGCAATCATTTCTTCATATAGCATAAATACTGCATCTGGGAGCTCTAATTCATCATTTTCATAAATGGGTATATTCTCTATCCACGAAATACTTTCATAACCCAAATATCCCACCAGCCCTCCTGTGAAGCTTGGGAGGTTTTCTAATTGTGGCACTTTATAAGATGATTGAATTTCACGTAGAATTGAAAGAAAATCGCCAGAACATTCTTCCCAGTTTCCTTCTGTATAGGAATATACTTTGTTTTTTTCTGATTTTAAAATTTGCTTTGGGTTTCGACCAATAAATGAGTACCGAGAGTACTGATTTCCACCTTCTACTGATTCCAATATAAAAGCATATTCCGCATTTTTTGCTAATTTCATAAATGCAGAAATAGGTGTGAGTAAATCTGCCAAAACCCGTTTATAAACAGGAATGGTTTTATGATGTTTTGCTAATTTTTTAAATTCGTTAAATTTCATATTATTATAAACAAAAAACCCCAACTTTCGCCGGGGTTGAAACAATTATTTTATAGCACAAACTATCAGGTTGTTTCAACCCGCTGAAGCCATTCACACCAAAAATAATTGATTGTTTCATTAAACATATGGTGTAAACATATTGTAAAAAAGATTCACCATCCAACAATTTATTTTTGTATTTGCTTAGATGATTTAAATACTGCAGAGAAAATTCGGAGTAATTGTTCTTCTTTTAAATTGCCATCAGCCAATTCCCCCAATCGATGAATAATTTCTTTTTCACGCTCTTTATCTTCAACGGGAATGTGTAATTCTGCTTTTAATTCTCCAACTTTTTTTGAAACTTCCATTCGTTTCTTCAGTAGGTGAATTATCTCTTCGTCAATATTATCGATTTTTTGACGAAGTTCCAAAATGCGTTCATCAATCATGTGTAAATTTACAGACCTTGTTCTTCACTTAAAATTAAAAAGGAAGTAAAATATGAATTTTGACAATATCTATAAAGCAGGGAAAGCATTCTTATTTTTTTCAGTTGGAATTTTTGTTCTCACGCTATCAATTAGCTTATGGAGAGACGGTAATGGCGGATGCCATAAGATAAAATGGCACGGAAAATATGGTCATGGTTGTTCTAAAATTCATGATGTAGGCGTGGAAGTCTTTGCCTTTGATGATGAGGATATTGATATTAAAAATCTTGATGAGTTATTAAAAAAATGAGGAATTGAAATCTTTATTGAAAGAAAGCTCAAACCACATTCACAACATTGAAAAAGAAGTAGTTGACACACTAGATGATGGTTCAGTGATTATTAAAAAATTTAAAACCATCGTTGTGGGTGAGTAGAAAATTGTTAATTAGCAAAACTACATAACAATCCATCACGAATAATTATAGATTGCCCCTAAATTTCCCCATGTTCGTGCGTGTAACATTTCCTATTTCTCGATTTCAAACATTTACCTATTCGGTTCCCCAAAAATTACAATCAACATTACAACGGGGTGCTTGTGTTCAAGCCTCCATGGGAAAGCGTACACTTATTGGCTATGTACTTTCTGTTGATAAAAATTCATCATATAATGGAAAAATTAAAGACATACTCAATATTCATGAATCAGATTTACAACTCCCCCAAGATTTATGGAACACTTTAGAATGGATGTCTAAATATTATATATCACCCATGGGGCAGGTGCTCAAATCTGCTATTCCTCAAAGTTTTATGGATGCCTACTCCCCCCAATTGGTGAAATATGTTCAAATTACTCCAGATGGTGAATCAGCATTAGCATCGTGGGACAGTAAAGCCTATGCACAATATGAATTTTTAATGGCATTATCCCAAGTGGATGAGCCTATTCGTCTATCTACTTTGAGTGAAATTGTATCTTCACCTCATAGCATTTCAACAGCATTAGAAAAAAAGGGATTTATAAAAACAGTCCAACAAGCAAAAGTATATGATCCCTTTGATATGATGATTCCCGGTGAAGTCCAAGAAATCACATTATCAACAGCACAAAATGCGGTGTTTACACCCATCAAAGAAGAATTAAATAATGGGAAATATTCACCATTTTTACTACACGGAGTTACGGGGAGTGGCAAGACAGAAGTCTATTTAAAATTAGCCCAAGAAGTAGTAAATAATGGGGGTACAGTATTAGTATTAGTACCAGAAATTAGCCTAACTCCTCAAGTTGCAAAACGGTTTAGGAGGGCTTTTGGTGCTCGTGTTGCCCTTTGGCATAGCAAAATGACGAAGGCAGAAAAAGGATGGACATGGCAACAATTAAAAAAAGGTAACTATTCCGTTGTGGTTGGTGCACGTAGTGCCATGTTTGCACCATTAAATAATTTGCAATTAATCATTGTAGATGAAGAACAGGAATCTTCGTATAAACAGGAATCCCCTTCTCCTCGATATCATGCTCGTGATGTTGCGTTAATTCGAGGTAAATTTGCCAACGCAACTGTTTTACTTACTAGCGCAACACCCAGTTTAGAATCTCATTATAATTCAATAAAGAATAAACTTTCACATTTAAAACTGTCAGAGAGATTTGGTGAGTCAATATATCCTCAAGTAAAATTAGTAGATATGAAAAATGAATCCAATTTTGGGGAAGAAACCCCAATACTTAGTGACGTTTTGAAAGGGGAAATTGAGCATTGCTTACAAAATAAAGAACAAATTATTCTTTTGCAAAACAGGCGAGGGTTTTCATTAATTCAGCAATGTGAGGAATGCGGCCATATATCTACTTGTAATCATTGTGCCGTTAGTTTAACCTATCATCGATCACAGCAAAAACTCATCTGTCATTATTGCAAATTTGAAACTCAAATTTTACATACTTGTGGAGAATGTAATGGAGATTCACTTCAATTGAAGGGTTCAGGCACCCAACATGTGGAAGAAGTAATAGGCGAAACCTTCCCCAATGCTAGGGTGCTACGTATGGATGTTGATACTGTACAAAAACGAGGGGCACATCATAAAATTCTTCAGCAGTTTGAAGAAGAAAAAGCTGATATTCTGTTGGGCACACAAATGATTGCCAAAGGGCTTGATTTTCCCAATGTAACTTTGGTAGGCATCATTAACGCTGATTCAGGACTATTTTTACCAGACTTCAGAGCAGGAGAACGTACATTTCAGTTACTCTATCAAGTTTGTGGTCGGTCTGGTCGACATACCAAACCAGGGAAAGCCGTTATCCAAACTTTTAATCCTCAAGATCCATATATACAATCGGCGGCTCAACTGAATATCCAAAAGTTTTACAGTATTGCCTTGGCTCAACGACAAGAATTATCCTATCCACCATTTTCTCGAATTTCACGTATTCTCATATCGGGTAAAAACCAACACAATGTAAATTCAATTTCTTCACAAATAAGTGCAAAACTACAATTAAAAAATAAGGACTTCCAAATATTAGGTCCAGTTCCTGCACCCATTGAGCGAATTAGAGAAAATTGGCGTAACCATATTATAATTAAATCAACAGCTACGTCTGCATCAAAAATCCATACCTTTATTTATAATGTATTGGGCGTGAATGTTTTTGAAGGAGTGCAGAAAGGGGTAAGGGTTCAAATAGATATGGATCCAGTTTCAATGTTATGAGATATTTGATATTTATTTTATTATTTTCAATAAGTTGGGCATCTGAATTTGATACCAAATGGGGACCATGTACTTTAGAAATTTATGGGGGAAAAATTGAAAATATTGACGCAGTAAAAAATCTCATATTAACCCAAACTAAATTAATGGTGGATGAATGGGGGGCAGTTCAACACCGACCCTTTTCAGTATATATCACAGCCAATAAGGCAGATTTTTATAAAAAAGCAAAGGGACCCATTCCAGAATGGGGTATTGCCGTTGCCAAAAGAAATCCAGATCGAATCATAATTCAAGCACCTCATGTATCTGGGATATCATTTTCTCGTTTATTGGAAGTGGTCATTCATGAACTAAACCATGTATTTCTAAATCGAATAAAATTTAGTCACACCTTTCCATCATGGTATAAGGAAGGTCTGGCCATGCGTCAAGCAGATGAATTTTCTTTCAAGCATCGGTTAGAAATCTCAAAAGCCAAGTGGAATAATCGCCTACATTATTTTAATGATTTAGAAAGTTTTAACCGCGTTAAAAAGTCCAATTCCACATTGGCCTATGCACAATCTGCCGCAATGGTGTATGCGTTGGAATACTATTATGGAAATGATATCCATGATAAAATTATAGCAACTATGCAACAGGGGTCTCCATTTTGGAAAACCGTGGAATCTATCACCTCTCATGATAAAACAGATATACAGATTAATATGGAAATTTTTATTGAAGAAAACTATAATTGGATGTTTTTAGCAAATGCCTCTAAGTTAATCTTTATCTTTCTGCCCATAATTTTAGTAGGTGGATTTTTATATAAACGCCAACGAAATAAAAAGATTTTAAAACGTTGGGAAATTGAAGAAGAATTAGAAAAATTGAATGATGAAAATTCTCATTTGGACTAGCAGTATATTAATTTCACTGGGATATTCCCAATCTCTATATCCCCTCAATTCTATTCCGTTGAATGGACGAGATATAGCCTTTTCTGGGGGCGGTGAATCAATATTAACTCACTATGGAAGCCATAACCCTTCAAGTATAATTAAACGTGATGGTGTGGGCATACATACCCAAATTTTTCCAACGGGTGTTTCATTATTGGCTGCAGATGTGTTTATCCCTACATCAAAATATATGTATGTGTTTACCATTGCAAATCTACATTTTGGCACCTTTAAAGATGGCGTTAGTAATGAAACCTTTTCTGCCAATGATATTCTCTTTAAGGGGGCATTAAAATCAAAATGGTCATCCATTTCAGTTGGCATAAGCGGTGCATACAATTACAGTAATATTGAATCTACCACATCTCAGAGTGTGTATTTTTCAATGGGAATGCGTTCCCAAATTTCACGCCGTTCAGGGTTTGGAATTTCTCTGAAAAATATAGGATATATTTTTGATGATTATGGGAATAATAAAGAAAGTGTTGAACCCCAAATTCAAATATCAATTTATACAACACCATCGTATTTGCCTGCCATTGTTTTTACTGATATAAAGAAATATGCTCATTCTACGGCCTATAAATTCATCTCAGGTATTGAATTAAATACTAAATATAAAATTAAACTTCGATTGAGTTCAGCATTATCAATAGCAAATACAAAAATTAACTCTGAAAATTTGGGCCTTGGAATAAAATTTAAATTACTCCGTTGGGATATGGACATTGCCTCAGGGTATCTTCCTGGAGCAGGGTTTATTAATTCCCTAACTCTGAGTAAAACTTTTTAGCTTATAACGCCGTATTTTTTCCCAATCTTTATAAAGGCTGCAATAGCAGTGTCTAATTGAGCTTTAGTATGTGCAGCACTAATTTGAACCCGAATTCTTGCCTCCCCTTTGGGTACAACGGGAAAGAAAAATCCTATAACATACACCCCTTCTGTAAGTAAATCTCTTGCAATGTCTTGAGAGAGTTTTGCATCACCTAACATGATGGGTACAATGGGATGTTCTCCTGCTTTTATTTCAAATCCAGCATTGGTCATTTCAGCTCTAAAATATGCTGTATTTTCTTCTACTTTATCGCGTAAATCTGTGGTTTCAGATAAGATATCCAATACTGCAATAGATGCAGTAACAATTGCAGGTGCGACGGTATTGCTAAATAAATATGGTCGAGAACGTTGACGAAGCATATCAATTATTTGTTGTGATCCAGATGTAAATCCTCCTGAAGCACCTCCAAGGGCTTTTCCTAAAGTAGAGGTAACAATATCTACCCGACCCATAACATTGCAATGTTCAATAGAGCCCCGACCTGTGGGGCCAAAAAATCCAGTGGCATGTGAATCATCAACGTGAACCAATGCGTTATATTTTTCTGCTAAATCACAAATTGCTTTTAATTTGGCCACATAACCATCCATAGAAAATACGCCATCTGTGGTGATAAGCCGCGTACGGGCATCTTGAGTATTTTGTAAAATTTCTTCTAACTGTGCCATATCAGAATTTGCATAACGATGCCGTTGTGCTTTGCAAAGACGTACTCCATCAATAATGGAAGCATGATTTAATGCATCAGAAATAATGGCATCTTCTGGCCCAAGAAGGGTTTCAAATAATCCACCATTTGCATCAAAACAGGATGTATATAATATGGTATCATCCATCTGTAAAAATGCTGATAATTTATCTTCCAACGTTTTATGGATGGATTGAGTCCCACAGATAAATCGAACTGAACTAAGCCCAAACCCCCATTTATCTAAGCCCTCTTGTGCCGCTCTGATGAGTCGCTTATCACTAGACAACCCTAAATAATTATTGGCACAAAAATTTAACACATTGGCTTCATTTACATAAATTTCTGCCCATTGCTGAGATTCAATAATGCGTTCATCTTTATATAGCCCTGCAGATTTTATATCTGCCAACTCAGTTGATAATCGTTGTGTAATGGTATCCATTTATTTCTCATATTGTTTACTAATTTGAGGTATCAAATATTGCTCAAAGGCATTACCCAGATTATAGGTGGGTTGCCAATTCCAATCTTTTTGTGCCAAGCTATCATCAACATTGGCAGGCCAACTATCTACAATGGATTGACGCTTTTCATTTACCGAAATATTGATAGATGCATTGGGAAAATATGTTTTCACATGATGAGCAAATTCTTCTGCACTGGGATTAAATGCAGTAATATTATATACATGTTGAGATAACTGGGATTTTTCTGCATCCATTAAATTTAGAATAGCTTTTATGGCATCTGGCATGACCATAAAGGGCATACGCGCATCATTCCGAACAAAACAATCATACACATCACCCTTTGCCGCAGCATGAATCATTTCTGGAAGGAAATCACTGGTGCCTCCTGTGGGAATGGTCATTGCACTAATAATTCCTGGAAAACGTATAGAACGAAAATCTACCAAATTAGATTTATAATCATCTGCTAATCGATGATAATAATTGGCATGATAAATCCCCAAATTTTCACAGTAGAGTTTGTTGCATCCATACATGGTTTCTGGATGACAGTATTCCTTTTCTGAAATTTCGCCTGCACTTTCCTTTTCCCCGTTCATACCATATACTGCAATAGAGCTGGGAAAGAAAAATTTAACAGGATTCCCTTGGCTTTTGGCTTGATCAATAGCTAGGCTCAGTAAATTAAGGGTGCCTGTTACATTTACTTCATGGGCCATTTGGGGAGAAAACTCTGCGCGTGTACTGAGTAATGCAGCCAAGTGAAAAATGGTGGTTATTTCATATTCACTATTAAGCTGTTCTAATAAATTTTTATCTAAAATATTGCCTACAACAGACTCTTGCACACATCCCTCTACTTCAGAAGAAAGGGGGTGTAAGTCCAATGCAAGGATGTTTTTTTCACCTTGCTTATTGAGGGCATGTATAAGACCGTGACCAATTTCTCCATTGGCACCAGTAATGAGTATGCTCTGCTTTCGCATTAATTATCCTATTTTGAAATTTGAACGGGGGATAATTTACAAGACTTCTCACCATTCTACCTTGATTTGCATAGATGAGAACCAATAATTTTAATCATGCATGTTCGCACTATTTTTATAGCCATACTCATATTATTAATGAGTTGTGCCAAAAACACTGTAATATCTGATCCCCCTTCTACCATCCAGTTTGGAACAGATGAAACCCTTGACATCATTACATGGAATATTGAGGGCTTCCCTAAGAATAATGAGTTTACTGTGGAAAAATTAGCGGAAATGATTGAAGCCATTGATGCAGATATTATCGCCATGCAAGAAATTGGGAGTAGTTCCTATTTTAACTCATTATTAAACAAATTAAATGGATGGACTGGCCAACGAACTTCAGGTTCTTACGGATTAGCATTTGTATATAAATCTGACTTAAATATTTCGGATATATATGAAATTGAAGAACTAGATGAATATGAGCTCACGCGTACACCATATATGTTAGAGGTAACTTGGAAATCGCAACATGTGTATATCATTAATAATCATTATAAATGCTGTGGGGATGGGAATATTGACTCAACTCAATATAATGATGAAGAATATAGACGATTATTATCTGTTCAAATGACAAAAGATTATTTAGATTCTGTACATTCCAATCATAATATTGTACTCTTAGGCGATATGAATGATGAGCTCAATGACCACATATCTGATAATGTTTTTCAAGATTTTATAAATGCTCCAAATTACACCTTTACCGATTATTATATTGCGTGGGAAAATTCATCGTCTAATTGGTCCTTTCCCACATGGCCCAGCCATATAGATCATATTCTTATATCCAGTCAATTATATAATAATCATGATACCACTTACACCATTAAGGCAGAACAATTTTTTAATAGTGGGTGG
>CAYQPE010000056.1:0-11420 GCA_964419445.1 uncultured bacterium | reverse complement strand
CTGCAAAATAGTTAAATCCACCAGCACTTTCAATATAATGCCCTAATCCTTTTCACTTTCGGTATTGAATGACTCCAGGATTATATACCTCACCTTTTACATACACTACCCCTGGATGTTCTGGTACATGTAAACTATCTCCATCCATTACAACAATATTATAATCTTGAAGCGTTACCTGACTATAATCTCTATACATTTGGATTCCATCTTCAAATGCTTTGGATGTAAACCCATCTGCACGATTCAATATATCCTGTAAAGATTCACCCCTTTTGCCAATGGTATATACACCAGGAATCTGTACTTCACCTGTAATGGTTACCCGTTTTGCAGGTTCATAATTAGGATTCAAATTAATAATAAGTACATCCAAATTTTCTAAAGTAAAATTATGATTTGGATCATTCTCTAATACATTTTCTAAACTAATGATTTTTAATTCTGGATACTCATTTTGGTGCGAACGACGTACTATTTGAGCTTTTTTTAAGTACATAGATTCTCTAAAAGAAGGATCTTCAATTCCCCCTGCCATTTCCAATAAGTCTAAAACGCTTAGATCAGATGTATATGGATATTCTCCAGGAAATTGAACTTGCCCATAAATTGCCACGTTACGTGAAGTTTGAGGCTCTGGAATGGATAGGAGTAAATCACCATTTTTTATTAATTCAGATTTCCAATTTTTTTCATCTACATAAACAGCATCGTCATTTATGCCCACACGGTTCACCCCAACTTTTCCAGATGCATCTGGATGGAGTCCACCTGCTAAATTGATAAGTGAAAACACAGATTCATTGTCTTTGGATTCAAAAAAACCTTCATTATTGAAAGCACCTCTTAACTCTACAGTAGAAAATCTTGGAGGAATTAAAATTTTATCACCATCTTTTAACTGTATATCATCTTCAAAGCGCTGTCCTGAAAAAAAGTGATACAAATCTATGGATTTATATAATTCTTTTCCTCTGAAAATTTGAATATTTCTTAAAGTCCCCGACTCTTTAATTCCTCCCACTTGGAAGAGTGCAGTTGTGGTCGTTGAAAATGGATGAATTTTGTGCAATCCAGGTTGATAGACTTCACCAACAAATGTTACATTTAGAGATTTCATATCCCCAAGAGATACATCAAGCCAGCTTGTTGGGTTTTTACCAAGGAGTGTTGAATAAATCCTCCCTAACCGTTTTTTTAAAACCTCATAAGCATTTTCAATGGAAAGACCATTTATTGAAACTAATCCAATTTTATTGATAAATATTTTGCCATGCTTATCAATAAGGTGCTTCGAGTTTAATTGCGTATCACCCCAAATATTTAAAATCAACTCATCTCCAGGGCCAAGGACATAATCTGCAGACGGAGGAAGATTATCCCAAATATTTATTTCTTGCCGATTGGAAAAAAAACTATAGCCATAATATTGAGAAACTGTGTCCGTTTCCTGATAATCTAAAAATGACCCAGAAAATAGTGTATCACTTACAGGAATACTTTGATAACTGGTAGTCTTATCTTCTTTGGAATTTATTAATTCTTGAATTTTACTTAGTTTATCAGCTGAGGTTGGGACTTCAAAAGAAAAGAGTTGAGATATAGTTGCAAATAGACATATTAAATACGTTTTAATTTTCATATTGTGGTCTCCATTTATTAAGAGTTGTAATTAGCCTATTCTGTCTTGTGGCGGCGCAGGGACTCGAACCCCGGACACTCGGATTATGATTCCGATGCTCTAACCAACTGAGCTACGCCGCCATCGACGGCAGAAATTTATGACCACCCTCTAATTTCCACCAACTTTAATTTGCGCGTTTTTCCAGTAAATTATATACCAATCTTACTGCAACACCAGTGGATCCAATTTTAGGTTGATAGGAAGGCTTTGTAGGTCCCCAGGCAGTTCCTGCAATATCAAAGTGTACCCATGGAGTATCACCTACAAATTCCTTTAAGAATGCCCCCGCAGTAATGGTCCCAGCTAATCTACCATTCCCCACATTTTTAATATCAGCAAATTTAGATTTAATATCTTCGGTATATTCATCCCAAAGTGGTAATTCCCAAACACGTTCACCCGTATCATCACTGGATGATTTAACTTCATCCATTAATTCTTCATTATTACCCATAAGACCAGTGGCTTTATCGCCCAGTGCAATGAGCACCGCACCAGTAAGAGTAGCAAAATCTAACATAGCAACGGGTGAATATTTATCATTCACATATGACAACACATCTGCGAGTACCAATCGACCCTCAGCATCTGTATTGATTACTTCAATAGTTTTACCATTATATGCTGTAACAATATCGCCAGGGCGTTGTGCATCACCATCAGGCATATTTTCAGTAGCGCCAATAGCAAAAATAATATTGATGTTGGGCTTCAGTGATGCAACAGCCTTTAAAACTCCCATTACAACTGCACTACCACACATATCGTATTTCATTTCTTCCATTCGTGCAGAAGGTTTTATGGAAATACCACCCGTATCAAAGGTTAATCCTTTCCCTACTAATGCAAATGGTTTATCACCTGCTTTACCCCCATTATATTCTACTAATATTAGTTTAGCTGGATTAGCAGTAGAACCTTGGGCTACACCATAAAATGAGCCAAAACCTAATTCTTCAAATTTACTTACATCAATAATTGTAGATTCCATTCCTGCAGAATTTGCAATTTCTACTGCATCTTCAGCTATTTTAGTGGGAGTGAGCGTGTTTGCAGGATGATTCCCTAAATCTCGTGCATAGGCAACACCATTTCCAATCACCTCTCCTTTTGATACTGCATTGGCATCCACATCGCCATAAATGACTACATTTTCTAATGTATTTGGATTTTTCTTTTTAGATTTATAATCTAAAAACTCATAGGAACCCAATACCAATCCCTCTACGAAGGCTTGAGCATAGACTTTACAATCTAACCCAAAAGATGCCCCATCAACGTATATTTCTTTTAAGTCATGAGAATTAGCATAGGTTGAAATTTTTGAGGCTACTTCACGAATGCCATCTGAATTCAGTTTATCATCTTTACCTAAACCATAAACTGAAACTCGTTGAATATTATCATTCCCAAACGTATGCACGGTTTTTCCTGATTTTCCGGTAAAGGATGCTGTGGAAACAGCCTTATTTAAGCCTGAGCTTACATCATCACCCCAACCTGAAAAACTATCTCCATCTTTTTGACCAAATACCAAAAGTTGAGTGCTAACTGATTCTTTTTTTACCTGCACTTGAATTGATTTTATAGAAACCATTTTTGCTCCAATTATTTGCGTAAATTAATTTTAAACGTTGTAAAATAGGACAGAAATTTATCCAACAATTCTATACTCAAACAAGATTAACCACATGGAGAATGAAATGAAATTTGAAGGAATGCTCAAAGATGGAGCACTTACAGGTAAGACAATATTAATTACAGGTGGCGGAACAGGGCTTGGGAAGTCCATTGGAAAATACTGTGTAGAATTAGGTGCAAATTTAATTATTACCAGTCGTCGTCAAGAAGTATTGGATGATACTGCCCACGAATTTTCAAATTTAGGTCCTGGCGAAATCCTCCCTATATCCTCTGATGTAAGAAATGTAGATGATGTAGAAATGGTCATTAATAAATCATTAGAAAAATTTGGGAAAATTGACTCCCTTTTAAATAATGCAGCAGGCAATTTCATATCTCCCACAGAACGATTATCTCCCAAGGGATTTGATGTAGTTGTTGATATTGTGCTAAAAGGAACATATAATTACTCCCTTATTTTGGGGAAGCACTGGATTAAAGAAAAACAAACTGCATCGATTTTAAATATTGTTACAACATATGCATGGACAGGGTCTGCATTTGTAGCGCCCTCTGCTGCTGCAAAAGGTGGTGTATTAGCATTAACACGATCGTTGGCAGCAGAATGGGCAAAATATAATATTCGGTCTAACGCTATTGCTCCTGGACCATTCCCCACAAAAGGTGCTTGGGATAGGCTATTCCCTAAACCAATCTCAACCTTTATAAATTTTGAAAAATCACTCCCTCTAAAACGATATGGAAATCACCAAGAATTGGCAAACCTTGCAGCATATTTATTGTCAGATTATGCCGACTATTTCAATGGTGAAGTAGTTACAATAGACGGTGGAGAGTGGATTCATAATGCAGGCGAATTTAATAAATTAGAACGAGTTCCCAATGCTCTTTGGGGAATTATTGAACGGGTTACAAGAGGGAAAAAGAAAACTAAATAATTATAAATCTTCGCAACTATAGATTGCACAACTGGTGGGCGTTTCCCATAACTTGACAGAGTGTAATTTTAGCCCTGTATCATACTTATCTTTAAATTTTCCATCCAATACATTAAAGATGTAAGCGGCAACATTTTCTGCAGTTGAAGTGAATGGTACAATTACAGGTTTATGACCCTTTGAATTTTTAAAAAACTCAATTAATTCTTTATCCTGATCCCAAACCATAAATGCATGGTCTAATTTTTCTTGAATAAATGAATTGGCAATATTTTTAATATCTGCAAAATCAATTACCATTCCTTCTTCAGACGCACCAGATTCTTCTACAATATCGCCTTCTACAATTATTTCCGCTTTGTAACGGTGACCATGTAATCCCTTGCATACTGATCGATGATTTAGTACTCGATGTCCCATATCCCATTGTATAATTTTTACAATTCTCATGAATTATTTTCCTGTAATGTTATATCAATTTTATAATTACGCTTTTCAGCTTCTCTCTTAAAATACTTTCCACTCATCGCTTTTTCAACAGGAATTGCACCTGCATCAAGTTCTTTATTTGCAATTCTAATGGCCATCATTGATGCATGCCACCCTGTCCATTTTTCCATGGCATGAAATCCTGTCTCTTCATCAAAGTACTCAATAGATTCAACTATTGCTGATATTGATTTTCCATCCTTCATCCCAACAGCTTTTGTTCTCATTATACATAAATCTTCTTTAGGATTTTCATTTAATTTAGGTTCCAATAAATGATGGTAAAATTCTCTGGGAATAATTTCACTTCCATTAAAACGATGTGCTTTTTCATCAAATAGCCCAAGTTGACGATATGCAATCATTTGATTCCAATGCCCAAAGTAACGAAGGGTTTTATTCTCAAGGGTTTTTAATTTACCCTCATATGTCCACGGCATTGTAGATAAACCTCCAGAAGTTACCGCCGCTTCTAATTCACCAATATTGTGTTTAAAACTGAGTACTTCAATATCTTCAAAGCAGGGCACCTCTGTAACATTGCCATTGCGAATAAAATAGGCGTTCCCATCATATTCATTGGTAAGTCCATTAATATTGAAAAAGGAGGCATAATTCCATGGTTCTACGGGATTTATGGGAAGTCCCCCATCCCATATATATACATGTTCAGGTTCATCTAATTGTTCCATCGCTAATAATGCCATAGTAACATTCATTCCAGGCCCCATACCACAATCAGGTACAATAGTAATATTTTTACGTTTGGCTTCATTGGTCCGAGATAATTGGTCTTTAACTATTCCTGTATGGCCACCTAAATCGACCATGGATGTACATGATTTTATTGCAGAATCTGTTACTTTTGCATTTAGATGATATGGAACCGCACTAATGAGCACATCTATATTTTCAAGAAGAGATAACATTTCAGATTCTATATTTACATTGACTTCTTTTGCCACAATCAAGTCTGAATTGAGTAGTTGCTTATTTTTCTCAACGGATTCAATTGCTTGTTGTAAATCTATATCAGCAACAATGACTTCAGTGGGATTCCCACATTTCAGTAAATCATAGGCAATTGCTGTACCTTGTCGTCCACCTCCTAATATGCAAAACCTTGACATTATATATCCATTTTTTTAAATAATTTGATTGACTTAAATTACAGGGATATTAAGATGATATACATGGAGTTTTTATTATAAAAATTATCTCCATATATATTTTTGATATAATCTAATGCAATGAAAAAATCCTTATAAAATTTTGGTATAAAATTTAAGCTTCATTTTTCTAATGAAAGGTATATGATGAAAAAAATAAAATTTGTAATCTTGTTAACCATGGGAATCATTTCCCAATTAATGGCATCGCCAGAACATCAATTTGGTGGAATTTCAGTTGCCACTTCAGATAATGTGGATGCAACCACATTAAATCCTGCTGGCTTAGGAATTAACCGAGGGAATCAATCTGCAGTCTTTTTGCCAATTATTGATGGTAAAGTAAATTCAGTTCATTCAGCAGAACGATATAGTAACTTTGGATATTATTTATACTACCAAGAAGATAATCCCTTATTTAGCCCCTACGCGGGTTCAATAGGTTTTGGAACATCTCCGTTTAGAAATTTTTATTTGGGTTTATCATGGATGAAAAATACAATTATATCAGAAGAATATGAATCTGTAGATAATTCTATTAATTTTGGTACATTATATAGACCTTTTAACTTTTTCTCATTTGGTGATAATCTCTCTATTTCTGAAAATTTTGATAAAATCAATTGGTATAGAGCAGGATTTGCATTTCGACCATTTTTAAAACATCGACTTACAATTGGTGTTGATGTTCATTTTGATGACGTAGAAAATGATCTAAGTAAAAATAAACTCCATCCATTTGTAACTATTGAACCATTAGACGGAGTTAATTTTTCAGCTTCTTCAACTTTTGATAAGGAAGAATTTTCAGATATTAATATAAATCTTGGATTCAACTTTGGTCACGGAGGTGCCTATACATCTTCTTTAGATAATGCTTACGGCTTAGGATTTACCAACTACTCCCAACAATCAGAAACCGTTTTCAACATTGAAAAGAAAGAGCATCAAAAATTTATTAGAATGAAATTAAAGGGTAATTTTATAGAAGAAAAACCTAAAAATGCTTCTTTTATGGATCAACTTTTATATCCTACTCCAAAAGGTATACAATTGAAATCATGGCTTGATGAGATAAATGAACTTACCAATGATAATTCAATTCATGGATTAATTATTGATTTAGATAATATAAGTGCTGGATTTGCAAAACGAAATGCAATAAGAAGGGCATTGCAATCTTTTAAAGATTCTGGTAAAAAGATTATTGTCTTTTCTGAATATGGAATTTCAAATTTAAATTATTTTCTCATATCCATGGCCGATGAAATTTATATTCCAGAAATGACATCTGTTACAATTAGAGGTTTAAATATTAATGTTACTTTCTTACGTGGCTTATTAGATACGTTATCTATCGTACCTGAAGTATTTAGGGTAACCACAACAGATGGGAAATCGTACAAGACAGCAGCAGATCCCTTATTAAATAGAGAAATGTCTGATGAAATGCGTGAAAATTATTCAGAACTTTTTGGTGATCTCTTTGATGTTTATGTCGACGGTATTTCAGAAGGGCGTAATTGGGAAAAAGATAAAACTTTAGAAGTAATCAACAATGGTCCCTATTTCATTACACAGAATGCTATTGATGCTGGGCTTGTCACTGATACTATGTATCCAGATGAATTTGATGACTATGTAAAAAAACTAAATGATGAGAAAAATACCATCAAAAAATGGGAAGATATAGATAGATCTGATGAACATGCACATGAATGGTCACCAAAGAAAAAGGATGAAATTGCAGTAATTTATGCTGTAGGGTCCATCAGGTCTGGTGAGAGTAATCCTGGACCTGCAGGGTCAACCGTTATGGGTGATAAAACCATCATGAAGGCAATAAAATCTGCACGTGAAAACGACGATATTAAAGCAATTGTCCTGCGTATAGATAGTGGGGGTGGCTCTGCTCTAGCTTCTGATCACATGTGGAGAGAAGTATATAAAACGACTACTGAAGATTCATCAAATGTAAAGCCATTTATTGCATCCATGTCTGATGTAGCTGCATCGGGTGGTTATTATATTGCATGTGAAGCAGATTCAATTATTGCTGACGAAGCTACTATAACTGGTTCTATTGGTGTAATTGGACTACGATTAAATTATTCAAAATTACTCAAACGCTTTGGAATTAATCACGAAAATATAAAATTTGGTGATAATTCTGATTTTGGTAGTGGTACTAGACTTATTACTGAAAAAGAGAGAAATCGCATACAAGAGTCAATTAATGATACCTATTCACGATTTAAAAATCGTGTTATTGAAGGTCGTGAAAATATTCCTGATGATACAGATTTAGACCCAGTTGCATTGGGGCGTGTATTTAGTGGGGAACGCTCAACTCAATTGGATTTAGCACTAGTGGATAAAGTGGGTGGATTACATGAAGCCATTGAAGTGGCTAAAAATGCCGCCAATATTTCTGAGGAAGTAGATATTGTAGAATATCCTCGTCCAAAAGATTCTTTAAAAGAATTAAAAGGTCAATTTAAAATGAATTTAAAACCAGAATTGGCTGACTATATGCCTAAAGAATTAAAGGAAGAATGGGAATACTTAAAATCTATTGAAGGTCTAATGGATGGAAATTCCATCCTCATTTTACCGTATAAAATTGAAGTTGAATAAGTGAACCCCGTCACTTGCAAAATATAGTTTTATGTGCTAATTTTGGTCATGATTAAACTGTATATATTACTATTTTCTCTACTTACTCTATCTTTTTCTCAAGATAGAAGCCTAATCTTTAATGCAGGTCCTCCTGATACCCAGGAAGGCTACCTCTTATCTTCTACCAGTCAAATTGGTACCACTATGGCAGATCGTTTTTATGTTTCCAGTGATTATGTACTTGAAGCATTTGCAGTATATCTAAAATTGGTTGAATCTGACTCTGGTAGTGTTACAGTAAAAATCCATGAAGATGCAAATAATGCTCCTGGTGAGCTTGTTTATTCTTGGGGAATTAATCTTGATCCCACCGATTTAATATTAGATGACTATCTTGTAGTTACAGTGGGTGAATGCCACACCATGTATGGACAACAAAATTATTGGTTATCTGTTTCTGTAAATGAACCCAATACCCAAGTATTATGGGGCTACTCCCCTTCACAATTATATTATACAACATCCTCACAAGATGACGGAAACCATTGGACGACTCCAGTTCAAGGTTATGCTGGCGCAGCACGTATCTGGGCAGAACAAATTTATTACCCTGGTGAAATTGAAGAGCCTGCTGAATTGGGTGATGTAAATCTTGATGCTGTTGTAAATGTACTTGATGTGGTTCAAATGGTGAATTATATACTGGGCAATTTACATTTAAATGATGAACAGCAAGCACAGGCTGATTTTAATGAAGATGAAGTTGTTAATATTTTAGATGTTGTTCAAACTGTAAATTATATCTTGGCAGGAGGCATACAATATATGCCCAAGTTTATGGCTGAAGATATTAATCCAAATTCTCAGCATTATGGTGAATATATTGGACCAGATACATTTACTGGTGATATTTCCTGTTATTATTTCGGGAAAGCTGGCTGAACCATGTGTAAACACCGGTTCGGTGTTATCAATGACTTACATAATGAGCTCGTTGCCGAAGGCATCACTGATATTAAAATGATGGGTATAAATGGATTCCAATATTTGGATGATTCATATAGTTGTATGATTTGCGATACCCCTGAATTATGCTCTAATTGTGATTCTACTCGACATCTCCCCTGGACACAAGACTATGACGATGGTGTAAATTGTCAAAATGAAAATGATGGCCTGTGTTTTGCAAATGATGAAACTGGTGACGTTTGGGATATGTGGGACATAACCCTAAGAGATTTTGTAATACTTGATAGAGATGGTCGCTATATCACTCGAATTAATTTAACATATACAAATCCTGATCCAAACTCTACCTGCGGTCAAAATTATGATACCATCAAAAATCTACTCATCTCAATTCGTAATCAATATTAAATACGACCTATTGTATCCTATTTATTTTATTGCGTAAATTTTCTTCCTGAATTTTTTCAAATTCAGTTCATTTCATAATTTAAATTTTGGAGATAAAATGTTAGTTACTAAACCCGCACCTAATTTTAAACAAATTGCAATTATGCCAGATAATAGTTTTAAAGAAATTTGTCTGTCAGATTATAAAGGTAAAAAAGTAGTATTATTCTTTTACCCGCTGGATTTTACATTTGTTTGCCCTACCGAACTCATTGCATTTGATAAAAGATTATCAGAATTTGATAGCCGTAATACTGTAGTTATTGGCTGTTCAATCGATTCAAAATGGTCACATTATGCATGGAAAAATACTCCTGTAGAAAAAGGTGGTATCGGCAATGTACAATATCCTATTATTGCTGATATTGATAAATCAATTGCTCGTACATACGAAGTTTTAATTGGTGCAAAAGATGTTACTATATTTGATGATGAATCAGAATCTAATACATCTGTGGGTGGCAGTATTGCGTTACGTGGATCATTCCTTATTGATGAAGAAGGTATTGTTCGTCATTCTGTAATCAATGATTTACCATTGGGACGTAATATTGATGAAATGCTTAGAATGATTGATGCATTAACGCATAATCAACAACATGGTGAAGTTTGCCCTGCTGGATGGCAAAATGGTGAAGATGCCATGGCTGAATCTCCTTCAGGCGTATCATCATACTTGACTGATAAAGTCGATACACTCTAATTCATTTTCATGAATAGAAGTATAAAGGGGAGTATTCTTTACTCCCCTTTATTTTTTATTTTGTAGGGCTCTAAAATTGACCTAAATTTTCTCGCTCTAAAAACTATCATAAAAATTAGTTTTATAGAAAAAGACGTTTTCGGAGGGGTGGACAACGGCTGTCAAGCGGTCTTGAAAACCGTCGCCCCACTGGGGTTGCAGGTTCGAATCCTGTCCCCTCCGCATTGGAGAGTTGGCAGAGTGGTAATGCAGCGGATTGCTAATCCGTCATCATGTCAAAGTGATGCATGAGTTCAAATCTCATACTCTCCGCAGGAGAGAAAGAAACCTCCTCTTAAATGAGGGGGTTTTTTATTACCTTAAACTCCCCCACTTCATTTCATCAATTTCAGTCATCATTTATCAATTTTGAGACATTCAGGACACAGAAAGTTAGGACACGCTTTGAAAAACTCAACCCAAAGTTCACCGCCAACAAGACATTCAATGGGGTATGGGTGCATAATAAAAGGCTGACACCCATTTTGAAATAATTTTCGTAAGTTTAGGCATTCAATCAAGGACTAAAATGAAGAAATTACTGATTATAGCATTGTTGTTTCTAATAAGTGGTTGTGCGCCTGTGCCCGACCCAAATTATGTTAGCCCTGCAGAGAAATCTCGTAGAGAATGGCAAGAAACAAAGCGAGATGTTATTGAAGAGAACAATCGCTTTGCTATTAATTTATATTCACAGTATAAGTCTGAAGAGGGAAATA
>CAYQPE010000055.1:1852-11507 GCA_964419445.1 uncultured bacterium | reverse complement strand
CACTATATAAAGATAAAGGACGTCCTATATTTACATAATGAGGATCATTCCAATTTCCATCAAAACTCAGCGAATAATCTTGGCCGAACATTATATTAAAAATAGAAAATGTGATTAGTACGATTGCTTTATACATGAATAACTCCTTAATTAAAAATTTATCTTTCCTCCTTCTAGGAATAAATTTTATTTCTAAAAATATGTGTAACGACCGTCAAATTTAGCGATTCAGGCTTAACTAAACCAATTTGAAATTTAAAAGTGTGATGTAGGTCAAAAAAAATTGTTTACTGTACGGATAGTTAGCCACTACACGTTCACTACTATTTACCCTTGAGTGTCCTAAAACAAACTCAAGGCTTCATCATCATTCTTTGGTTTTGGTGCAGACGTTTTTTTATCAGGGGGTTGCTCAGTTTCTTTTTCAGCAGGACTTGGTGATTCGCTTGTATTTTCACTGGAGGGTTCCACGTCTAATTCTAAAAATTTGAATCCACTTAATCGTGAATAACCAGTGAGTTTATTGCCATTGGCTTTCCATCCTTTTATGTCAATAAATTCAGCAGAAACAATTTCCTTACTGCGTTTATCTCCATTTTTTAGACGATAATTAAAGCAAAGCTGGGTATGAGGATGGACAGAAACTAATACCAATTTTGAGCCGCGCTCTTCACTGATAAACTTAAATGGTTTTGCAATAGTGGTGGTTTCAATTTGAAAGCGTTTCATATAATAGGATTTTTGCTTTCCGTCATAATGCAATGCGGTAATAATTTCATCTTTATTGAATTTACCAATATGAGAAATTTCATTACATTTATATCGATTGGTTAACTCAAAAGAAGTGAGCTCATAGCTTCCATCATCATGAATGACCAATATATAATCATCGGTATTAAAGCTACCCAAATAGGTGCCTTGTTCTTCAATATTCAGTCGGCCAATGGTTTCATCTAGCCATATATCCCGACCTCCCAATGTGGAATCACCCACAGATTTTTGCGTAATTTTTTGAACGGGATATTTTGAGAGAATATTTCCTTTTGATCCCCGACCTTTAATGGCCAACTCACCAAAATCAAAATCAAATTGCTTAATACGAGCTTTAGATAGCCCGTGTAATTTTACATGTATGATTTCAGATTCACTATTTGGATTGGCGGTAAAATAGACCACTTTACTTCCACTGGTCCCGGCAGTAACATCATATTCTCTATCTCTCACAATGGAGGTAACAGAAAACCGCTTAACCATGGCACGTCCCGTTTTACCATCTTTATATGCCACATTATACACCATGTGCTCATCGCCCTTTTTCCAGACTGCCACATGGATAACATCTTTTCCCACAAACTTTTTGGCGTCAATTTGAGTCACTACATATTTCCCATCACGTCGGAAAACAATAATATTATCTATATCAGAGCAATCCCCTACATATTCGTCTTTTTTTAAGCTATACCCAATAAATCCTTCTTCTCTATTCACATAGAGTTTTTGATTTGCCACGGCCACACTTCTCACCGCAATTGATTCAAATGTTGCAATTTCTGTTTTTCGTTCTCGACCATCACCATGCTTTTTCAATAAGGATTCAAAATACCGAATGGCATACTCTGTTAAATGAATCAAATTATTGGCAACTTCTTCTAAATCCGCTTCCAATCCCTTGATATACTCATCTGCCTTAAATGAGTCATATTTTGAGATTCGTTTAATTTTAATCTCCGTGAGTTTAACAATATCCGCTTCCGTTACTTCTCGCTTTAAACGCTGTTTAAATGGATCTAATCCTTTATCAATAGTTTCAATCACCGATTCCCAGGTTTCACATTCTTCAATATCTCTATATATTCTATTTTCAATAAATATCTTTTCTAGAGAGGAAAGATGCCATTTTTCAGAGAGTTGTGATTGTAAAAGTTCTAATTCTTGACGAAGGAGTTCCACTGTGTTTTCCGTAGATTTCTTTAACATTGCATTCACCGATGTGAATACAGGTTTATCATCTACAATAACACAACAATTAGGTGATATAGACACCTCACAATGGGTAAAGGCATAGAGGGCATCAATGGTTACATCGGGAGAAATTCCCTGCGTGAGATGAACCAGTATTTCTACATTTTCAGCCGTATTGTCTTCCACTTTACGAATTTTAATTTTTCCCGCATCATTGGCCTTCAATATGGAATCGATGAGACTAACGGTGGTGGTAGAATAGGGCACATCCCGAATCATCAATGTTTTTTTATCAACCACATCAATTTTAGAGCGAAGCCTAATTTTCCCCCCTTTTTTCCCTTGATTGTATTGAGAAAAATCTGCAATACCTCCCGTTTGGAAATCGGGTAGAATTTTAAAGGGTTTTTCTTTCAACACTGCCACAGAGGCTTTGATGAGTTCAATAAAATTATGAGGCATTATTTTTGTGGATAATCCCACTGCAATACCTTCCACACCTTGTGCCAATAATAATGGAAATTTAACAGGAAGGTGAATGGGCTCATTTTTACGACCATCATAGGATTTTTGCCATGATGTTATCTCTTTGTTAAAGGCAATATCCAATGCCAAGGGCGAAAGTCGTGCTTCAATATACCGTGCCGCAGCAGCCTTGTCGCCAGTTCTCACATCTCCCCAGTTTCCCTGCGTGTCAATAATCAGGTCTTTTTGCCCCATATTCACCAATGCATCTCCTATGGCTGCATCACCATGGGGATGAAATTGCATGGTTTGCCCTATAATATTGGCAACTTTATGGAATCGACCATCATCCATTTCTTTCATGGCATGGAGGATTCTACGCTGTACTGGCTTTAATCCATCATTATACTTGGGAATTGCACGTTCCAAAATAACATAGGATGCATAATCTAAAAACCAATCTTCGTATAGACTTGTTAAAGGCTGTGCCTGATGAAATTCATCAAATTGGTCATCATTCATTTCAAAATCCTTGTGTGCGTCATCAGGCGTCATCATGAGCTACATCTTCCTCAAATCTTAAATTGTCTATAATGAACTGTTGTCGATCTGGTGTATTTTTTCCCATATAGTAGGATAGGGTTTCTTGAATGGGTGTTTTCCCCGATGATATAACGGGAACTAATTTCATATTCTCACCAATAAATAATTTAAATTCTTCAGGAGAAATCTCACCCAATCCTTTAAAACGAGTAATTTCTGTCTTTCCTTTGAGTTTCTCTACTGCAGTATCACGCTCGCTTTCAGAATAAGCATAAATAGTTTCCTTTTTATTTCTTACTCTGAATAAGGGTGTTTCTAAAATAAATACATGACCATTTTTAATTAGCTCAGGGAAAAACTGTAAGAAAAACGTCAATATTAATAATCGGATATGCATGCCATCCACATCAGCATCTGTTGCAATAACCACTCGATTATATCTAAGATTTTCCATACCCTCCTCAATATTTAGGGCATGTTGTAGGAGGTTAAATTCTTCGTTTTCATAGACTATTTTTTTTCGTAAGCCAAATGAGTTGAGTGGTTTCCCTCGCAAGCTAAATACAGCCTGTGTTTCCACATTCCTAGACTTGGTAATTGAACCACTGGCTGAATCTCCTTCAGTAATAAATAAGGTGGTCTGGAGGCGTTTTTCTTCATCTGCTTTTTCATTATTATATTGAATTCTACAATCTCTTAATTTTTTATTGTGGAGATTAGCCTTCTTTGCTCGTTGATTGGCCAATTTTTTTATACCAGCCATATCCTTACGTTCACGCTCAGATTGTAGAATTCGCTTTTGCAATGCCTCAGCCACATCACTGTGTTTATGGAGGTAGTCATCCAATTCTTTTTTGATGAATTCATTTATAAACACACGAACCGTTGGTCCATTGGGGCCCATATCCATTGAGCCTAATTTTGTTTTAGTTTGAGATTCAAAAACAGGATTTTGAACCCGAACACTCACTGCAGAAATTATAGATGCTCTAATATCAGCTGCATCATATTCCTTTCCATAAAACTCACGCACCGTTCTTACAATTGCCTCTCTATAGGCAGCTAAATGAGTACCCCCTTGAGTGGTATGTTGTCCATTTACAAATGCATAATATTCTTCACCATATTGTTGCCCATGTGTGAGCGCAACTTCTATATCATCCCCCTTTAAATGGATGATGGGATATTTTATTTTTTCAGTATCAGTTTTTCGAGTCAGTAAATCTAAAAGACCATTATCAGAAAAGAATTTTTCACCATTAAAATTAATGGTAAGTCCAGAGTTAAGATATACATAATTCCAAATTTGATCTTGAACATACTCAGGAATAAAACGATAGTTTTTGAATATACCTTCATCAGGAACAAAACTGATTTTGGTACCATTTCTTACGGTAGTTTTTTCAATAGGATCTTCAGAATTTATATCCCCCTGTTTAAATTGAGCAGATTTATATTCACCATCACGAATTGATTGTACATAAAACTGAGTTGATAATGCATTTACTGCCTTTGTTCCAACCCCATTTAATCCCACAGACTTTTGAAATGCGTCAGAATCGTACTTACCTCCCGTATTAATTTTGGATACACAGTCAATGACTTTACCCAATGGGATTCCTCGCCCATAATCTCTTACCGTTGCCTTATGGTCACTAACTTTTACATCAATGGTTTTACCATAGCCCATTACATATTCATCAATGCTATTGTCAATAACTTCTTTCAGTAGAATATATATTCCATCGTCAATGGCAGATCCATCACCTAATTTCCCAATATACATTCCAGGGCGTAATCGAATATGTTCTTTCCAATCTAAAGATTTTATACTACTTTCATCATATGTGGGTTTTGCCATTATATATTTCCGTTACTTAAGCATTTCATGTCGTAGATGAATGATAGGGATTGCCCCCAAATTTAAAAATTGTGTATTAAAGGCTAACAATGTTGCAGATTGGTTTTCACGTTGATAATTATTCCACAATCTCTCTAATTCTAATAGTCCAATAAATGATTGGGTATTGGTTAACATATGTACATTGAGTATATCAATATTCTTTGTAATTTCTTCTGAAGTAAATTTTACTTGTTTCTCCAAAAATGGTATAATTTTTTGGGTCTCTTCACCTTCAAATTGTAATTTAATTTCCAACCAAGATAAAGCGGCCAATTGCAATTGTTCATGTAAATACAATATTTCATAGGCTAAACAATTATGTGATTCTTCACAATTTTCTATTAAATGTTGTTCACTAAAATATTTCCACCCCAATTGAGTAACATCATGGGTAAATAATTTCCTAATATGAAGTGGATTATTAGATATTGCAGTTAATAATTGTAAATTCCCCGGCGTAAAGGTTCTCATTAAATATAAATCTAATTGAGTTAAATTATTATAATTTGAGAAATATCTATCATCCAATAATATTGAGATATCTTCGGGTTTATAAAGTGTTTGATACTGCAAATACTCAATGAATTCTGTTTGCTCTACATAAGGATATGATTCTTCGATTCTAATATTTGGAATAGCATAGATATTAAAGTTTTTATCAGATTGTGTTAACTGATGAACTCTTCGACTTGATGCATACATCGTTGAAATAAATTCATCTTGAGGAATTTTATCTTTTAAAAAATGATTTTTCACCCAAAATACAACATTCAATGAATCATCTCTATCAATCCAAATTGGTTCATCATTATGAAGCAAGTAAACTGAAAGTGATTTTGAGAATAACTCATTTTGGATGGAATGAATTTTTTTCTCCGTTAAGGAGGGTATCTTTTCAATGGAATAGGATGCACCCACCTTCTGTTTGAAATGTCGTTTAAATTTATCACTATCCAAAGGTGATCGTGGTTCTAATTGAGTATAGTCATGGTTTATCCATGATTGCATTTTTTTTAGCTCTCGTAACAATACTACAATTTGACTATCAATTTTATCTAAAGTTGCATTATCTCCACTAATTTTCAAGGGAATTTCATCCAACATCAATTGTAAAGATTCAACAGTATGAAGTGATTTTTCAGCATGCCATTGAGAATAAAACTTTAAATTTTCTTTTGCATAATTTAGAATTTGAGTCGCACCAAGAAATCGCGATAAAATTGCTTCAACACGGCTAGACATCTCCAAATGATGTCCATCTATAATGGATATAAAACCATTATAAATAAGCGTGGTATAGATTGATACATCCCATTCGTACTGATTCAATTTATCGTGATTATACACTTCACTCTTTAAAAAATCAGTAAGGAGATAATAGTTTAGTAGTGCGTCAGATGATAATTTAGTTTCATCAATTTGAGATAGCTCAATAGTAAAACGATTCACATCTGCAATATATTCATCCTGCGAATCTTTATCTAATTTTGGGAAAGATGCATCATAGCCAGCATACCCCAACAATGAACTCTGAACTGGATGAAATTTATGATACCAATCGATAAATGCAGATTCTAAATCCAAATAGGATTTTTCATACGATCGACTACATTGAGTTGAAAATAGGGTGAGGAGTAAAATTGCAATGATTTTCATTGCTGAAATTTAACTTTTCTCCTCTGATGTTTACATTAAGTTTTTAAACTTTATCGAAGATTTCCTGCCCAACCCATTTTAGAGCGGAGCATTTGGAAATAATCATAATTGGGGAGTGTAATAAGTTGTACTCGTTTTTTTCCACATCTAATTTTAATGGAGGTAGTCTCCTTCATGGGTAATCGAATTTGGCCGTCGATGGTACATGCAATGCCATCATAATTATCATTAAATGTTGCCTTAACATCCACATCTGCTGGCAATACAATGGGCCTTGCAGATAAACTATGGGGGCAAATTGGTGTTACCGTAATGGTATCAATTGATGGATAAATAATGGGGCCACCTGCCGACAATGAATATGCTGTTGAGCCTGTTGGTGTTGAAAATATTATTCCATCACTTTCGTAGGTGTTTAAATACGTTCCCGATACATGAACTTCTGTTTTTAATATTCGGCCTGAATGACCATGATCCACAACAATATCATTCAGAGCGTGATATTTACCACTGTCTCCATTTAAACCATCAATTTCTACAGATAATAACATCCGCTCATCAATGGTGTAATTTTTTTCAATTACAGATTGAATCAACTGGTTTAAATCATTTTGAGAATTTTCAGCTAAAAATCCCAATCCACCAATATGAATACCCAAGATGGGCTTTGGAAAATCTCCCATGCGACGTACTGTGGATAAAATGGTACCATCACCCCCAATTGAAATAATGATATCGGCCTTCTTAATCAAATCATCAAATATTACAGTTTCACAATCAATGGTTGAATGATGTTCACCTTCGCTTTTAAAATCATCTGAAAGAATACATTCATGCCCTTCATCAAGGATGAGTGGATGTAAAAAGTTTACCAATTCAAAAAAACGAGGTTTCCTAAAATTCCCAGTAAGACCTATTTTCATATTCCAGGCACTTCCTTCAATTCATCATCTTCTTTTATGAGCGTAGTAATTCTGTTTTCGGCTTCATCTAATTTAGCTTTGCATAAATTGGTTAATTTTATTCCATCCTCATACAATTTAATCATCTCGTCTAATGATGTTGTATCAGAATCCAATTTTTTAATAATCTCTTCTAATGCTGCCATAGAAGATTCAAAAGTATTTGATTTATTACTCATTTGATTTCTCAATTTTATTCACTGTTGAATGCACCACTGATTGATGCAATTGAATTTTTAATCTATCTTTTAGTTTTACTGAATCACTATCTTTTACAACGTTTCCATCCTCATCATATACAACGGCAAAACCACGCTCAATTATTGATGTTGGATTTAACTGGTGTAACATCTGCGTTTTCAACTGAAGTGAATGACTAAATTTCCTAAAAACTTTCTCAGTAGAATTTACTAGTTCTGCAGATAATCTATTAAATTTTTCTTTATGAATTTGGAAAAAATCTGACGGCTTATGAAAATCATATTTTAAAATAGCCATTTCAATTTGTTGATAATAATTTAAAATTCGCTGTTGAACCGTGGCCAATAATCTATCTTGCTGTTCATCTATAAACTCAATTAAATCAGCCTTCACCGGTGATACAATTTCTGCTGCTGCAGAGGGTGTGGGTGCACGTAAGTCTGAAACAAAATCAGTGAGAGTGAAATCTGTTTCATGACCAACGGCAGAAATAATCGGTATATTTATTTCATGAATTTTTCTTACAAGTTTTTCACTATTAAAGCACCATAAATCTTCCATAGATCCCCCACCTCTACCTATAATTATCACATCTACGTTGGGTTGATATTTCACCATATCTTCAATAGATTGAATGAGAGAATCTTCAGCATTATCACCTTGTACTACAGCCGGCCGCAACATCACTTGTATATGAGGTGCTCGTCGGTTCATAACATTGATAATATCTCGAATAACAGCACCATCTTGTGAAGTAATTACGCCTACTTTCTCAGGGAATTGGGGAATCGGTAGTTTGGATGTTTGACTAAAGAGGCCTTCTGCATCTAACTTTCCCTTTAATGCCTCAAATTCTTCCCATAAATTTCCCTTACCGGCCATATGCAAGTGACTAACTACAAACTGATATTGCCCCCGTTGGGGATACAATGATACCGTACCATGAGCTACAACTTTTTGTCCCACATGGGGTTGAAATGATAGCCCTTTAAACTGATGTGCAAACAGGACTGAAGATATTTCACTTCCATCGTCTTTTAAGGTGAAATAAGAATGTCCAGATCCATAGGTTTTAAATGAACCTATTTCACCTTCAACCCAAATTTGAGAAAACTGCTTTTCTAATAAATACTTGGCCTGATTGTTTAGCTGTGTAACTGTGAGAACTGTGTTTTGCATATTAATTTTTATTTAAAAAGAGAAACCGCCAACGATACCGTTGGCGGTTGAATAAATAAATTTTAATTGGGTGAATTACCCATGTTTAAATATTCTACTTATTTATTTTTTCTTTTTATGTCGATTAGCGCGAAGACGTTTCTTACGCTTATGCGTATTCATCTTTCTTTTTTTGCGTTTTTTACCGCACGGCATATAATCTATCTCCTATTTTTAAAATCCACGTAAAAGGGATTTATTTACTCGATCTTTTAATAGTTTTGATACCTTAAAAGCAGGTACAAATCTTTCTTTTAATTTTACGACTTCACGCGTCGCAGGATTATGGGCTTCTCTAGCCGATCGTTGTTTTACCACGAAACTACCAAATCCTCTAATATCTACACGTTCACCTTTTGAAAGGGATGTAACTACGCTTTGTAATATTCCTTCTAAAACAGCTTCCGTTTCAACTTTAGTTAACCCTGTTGCTGTAGATACCTCGTCAATAATATCAGCTTTTGTCATTAAAATCTACCCCCATAATATAACCTATATTCAGGTATCGGAAATATATTCAAATTTGAAAAAGGTAATTCAATATTTTTACTATTTAAAAAATATTCAAAAATTCCATCTTCTTCATGTTTAGGGTGTATGAACTTTAGTTCTTTTTCAGTATTCAGTAATGATTTAATTAAATTTTTAGCATCTTCATAAGTACCAATTAAATCAATTAATCCTAATTCTTTAGCTTGTAATCCACTATATACTTTTCCATCGGCTAATTGCTCCATTTGATGTA
>CAYQPE010000055.1:0-1752 GCA_964419445.1 uncultured bacterium | reverse complement strand
GAGTCCGCACCCATGGCAATATAATATCCTCCAGATGCGGCCACACTTCCCATTGATGCAATAATAGGCTTTTTATTGGATTCTGAAATTTGTCTTACTTTTTCATAAATCTCTTGGCTTGGCGCTACGGCACCTCCAGGTGTATTTAATCGAATAATAATTGCATCAATATCAGAACGAATATAGAAATCGTCTAAATCTTCGACAATCTCATCTGAACTCATAATGGCTTCATTAATGGTAATTATACCAACTTGAGGTCCAAATTTAATAGATGGCCAAGGCAAAAAGGATAATAGGAATAACCCTATTATAACGCTTATAACAATCCATTTTTTATTCATTACACCGTAGTCCAAATTTTTAGTTTCTGACCAATATAGATTCGATTAGATCTGAGCCCATTCCATTTTTTTATTTTACGGATAGATGTACGATATTTCATAGCAATTTCACTCAGTGTATCTCCCCGTCTTACCGTATAGTAAATTTTGGAGCTCTTTGACGACGATGCCATGGCATTTTTTCTATATTGAGAATATCCCTCTGTGGGAATTTGTAACCGTTGACCTGGCCGTATATATTTTGCATTTCCCAATTTATTGATGGTAACAATATCTTTAATTCTTACCCCATATTTGCGTGCAATTACCCATAGGCTTTCCCCTCGCTTTACCTTATGATCTACAAATATAATCTCTTCTACCTTTTCGATTTTAATTTCTGAAAACAGTGAATCAAACTGGGGATTAAACCCTTCAGGCATTCTAAATGTATATTTTTCATTTTCTTTTAATGGCGGTAACGTCCCCTGTCTCAATTCAGGATTATACAATTGAAGAGTCTTTATATCAATGTTTGAAATTTCAGAAATTATTTCCAAACTTACAGACTTATCTAAATCTTTATCCACCCATTTAAGTTCAGGTTCTGAAGATACTGCAAATCCGTAACGTTGTGGATCTGTGGCAATAAAAATTGCTGCCATAATATTGGGTACATAGTTTCGGGTCTGTGCAGGTAGCCGAGTTAATTTCCAATAATCCGTTGTATCCTGTCTTCTAATTGTTTTTCTGACTCGACCTTCACCACAATTATAGGATGCAAAGGCTAAATACCAATCATCAAACATAGCATATAAATCTTTTAAATAGCGAGCTGCAGAATGTGTAGATTTTACAAAATCACGACGCTCATCAACCCACCAGTTTTTATTCAATCCATACTTTTTCCCAGTAGATGCAATAAATTGCCATGGACCAGATGCATGTGCATAAGAATACGCTTGTGGATTTAAACCGCTTTCAATCATAGCTAAATAGAATAACTCTGGTGGAACACCTTCTTCCTCTAAAATTGGCAACATGATTTTCTTATATCGTTCCATCCTGTTCAGCCAGTTTTGAATACTTACACGCCCTTCATTTTGAAAGAATTTTAAAATACTGGCTACTTTTTGATTGTATGTAATTGGAATATGACCAGGAATGACCTCAACTTTTTCTTCTACAAATTCTAAATCTTCCAAGGTTTGGCTATAAATATACTCATTTAGCTTATCTCTAAAAACTGCCACTGATAGACCAGTTTCAACTTTATCTACCGTAATTGATTCATCTTCATAATAATCAATAGCAGCCGTTAAAATACGGTTAAATTCTAATGTTTGAAATTCATCATTACCATGTCGGCTAATCACATCTAAAGCTGATAATGATTCAAACAACATATCAAATTGATACATTGCCTCTA
>CAYQPE010000054.1:1197-11634 GCA_964419445.1 uncultured bacterium | reverse complement strand
CTGCAGGTGATGTAAATGGAGATAGTATTATAGATATATTAGATATCGTTCAAACGGTGAATATAGTATTGGGTAATATTAATCCTACAGCATCACAAGCTTGTGCAGCTGATGTGAATGATGATGATATCATTGACATCTTAGATATTGTAAGAATTGTGAATATTGTGCTGGGGAATTAGTTAATCTATACTTTTAAATAGATTAATACTTATTGTTGCCAAATCACTATTTGGAAATCGTGCCATATTTTCTGGTTCAGGTATAAGTCCAGCCTCTTTAGCTGAATTTAAAAATGTACTTCTTTCTACAATATACTGATCAGAATAGCCATGAGTACTCTCGTAGGCTGTTGAGGTAGTAGCTCCAATATTTTTTGCGGTTAAATGGGGTGGCAGGCAGTGAAGCTCAAGAACCAATAATCCAAATCGTTTTACATATGGACTCCATGCGTGCAAATGCTCAACCAGATTCTGTTTTAACTCATAATTAGGGATTAATCTGCCTCGATAAGCATAAGCCCCTGTAGAATGACTAATCCTATTGGTGTATGACATTTTAGGACAAGAGTAAATTCGGTTATGGTCTAGAAATGACCGTACATTCAGCAAATCTCCTAAATCAATATCAAACTGAGATTTTAATTCTGCCGCATATTTGTTTGGATGACTGATGTCAGCATGAAGAATATGATGCTGAATTCGTGCATCGGTTAAGGTTTTAGCAGATGCAATCCTTGCAGCTTGGTTGAAGTCAGCACCTACAATAAGAAGGGGGAAATTGTCTAAATTTTCACCTCGAAGTGTATTGTTTTTTACCAATTCATAAAGATGTTTTAATAATGTACCATCACCACACCCCATATCTGCAATACCAACAGGCTGATTCTCCAAAGGTTGGTTAAATATATTTATTACAATTTCATCAATTTTTTTGAAATATGTGGAATGGGCTCCGCCACTACCCCAAACATTCATCGTTCTATCTACATGAGTCTCTGAGCCAGTTTCATCACGCTTCCAGATTAAATGAGGGTCACCAAAAAGTATTTCATATTGATGTGAAAACATTGGAAGATATGAAACAGTAACACCATAAGCAGATGCACGTTTAAAATAAAATTCACCTTTACTCGTCAGCTCATTATTTGAGTTTAAATATCCAACACTTTCAAAATATTTACAAAATGAATTAATTAATGGGAATTCATCTCTGTCCGATTTACTTATTTTTCCGTGAGATAGATAGTCTTGAATCCTATTATTCATGCCTAGAGATACTAGGGCAGGACCAATGAGTATTCCTTCAATTTGGAGTTGGATTTGTTCTGGAATATCTTGGCTTAATTCAGAAATGGAGTTTACGGCATTATCATAATTTTTTGAATATGTATTGTGGGTAGAAAATAGTCGATATCGATATTGTGGTATATCTTTTAAGAGTTTTTTAACTTCAGTATAAATATGAGCAAACTTAAAAACGGTGGCACCAGTATTAGTTATTTCAAAGTGGATATGTTCATTGCGTTCATCCATCTTTCTTTTTAACCATCCTTGTGCACTTAATAATCGTAGGGCAACATTCATATATCCATGATTAGATGGAAAGTTTTGGAAGATGTCTTCAATTGAAAAATTATTTTTTTTACGAATGAAGTCTATAATACCATGTTGATGGAGTGAAGATATAGTTGATGTAATGGCAATGCCATCTAAGTGCCTAAAGAGTCTACCCCTCAGTTCTGAAGCTTTGTTTTTGTCCACAAATTAATCTTTCAAAATCATATCATTTTCGGTGTAAATCAAACTAAATTTGGAAGTTTTATCAAGGCGAAATCTACATCATATGGCATTAGTACCAAAACATATAAAAGAGCTATCACCCTACAAAGCGGGAAAGCCAATATCAGAAGTTCAGCGTGAGTTAGGACTTTCAGAAATTGTGAAATTAGCATCTAATGAAAATCCATTAGGGCCACCAAAATCTGCAATTAATGCTGCAAAGCAATCTTTAGAAGAATGCCACCGATATCCTGATGCGGCAGCATTTGCGCTCAGGGAAAAGTTAGCTAGAAAATTTAACCTTAAAATGAGCAATGTGGTTTTAGGTGGGGGTAGCGAAGGGGTAATGTCTACAATAATGAGAACATTTCTCAAAGCTGGAGATGAAATTATTGCTGCCCGAAACTCGTTTATTGGATTTAGGGTTTTAGCAAATGCAAGTGGAATTCATACAAATTGGATTCCCATGAATGATTATCATTATAATCTTACTGCAATGGCTGATGCCATCAATGAATATACCAAAATTATTTATTTGGCAAATCCAGATAATCCCACAGGAACCTATTTTACTGTAAATGAATTTGATGCATTTATGAAAAGAGTCCCTGAGCGTGTGATGGTAATTTTGGATGAAGCTTATTTTGAATATGCTGAATCTGTCAGTGATTTTCCAGATTCTATGCATTATCGCTATGATAATGTTATTACATTGCGTACGTTTTCAAAAGCGTATGGATTAGCAGGATTTCGTGTAGGTTATGGATTTGGCCATGAAAATCTGATTGGGAATCTACTTAAAGTTAAGCTACCATTTGAACCGGCTATCCCTGCACAGCGTGCTGCCATTGCAGCTTTAGATGATTCAGAATACTTATCCAATACGTTAAAACTTAATAAAGAAGGTATGGAGTTGTTGGTTAAAAATTTATCAGAAATGGGAATTAGAACATTACCATCAGTTGCCAATTTTATCACCCTAGTTTTTGAAGATGGAGATGTTGCAAAAATGTTTACCCAGTCTATGTTAGAAAATGGTGTAATCTTACGCCATTTAATTGGTTTTGGTTTACCTGAATGTGTACGTGTAACCATTGGCAATGAATATGAAAATAAATATTTTATTGAAAAATTAAATTTAGTTATGGAGAAGAATTTTTAATGGCTTTTATGACCAAAGAGTGGGAAGGAATTGAATATTTTGCAGTTCGAGATTTTAATCACGTAGAGTTTTATGTAGGTAATGCAAAACAAGCAGTCCATTTTTATCGTTCTGCATTTGGCTTTAAACCAGTTGCATATTGTGGCCCTGAAACAGGTGTGAAGGATCATGTATCCTATGTGCTTAAACAGGGTCAAATATATTTTGTATTTACCACACCATTATCTTCAAATCACCCTGCATCATCTTGGCTTTCTAAACATGGTGATGGGGTTAGAGATATAGCCTTTACAGTTGATTGTGATCAAGAGGCTCATGACTCATGTATTTCCCGGGGTGCTGAAAGTGTTTTAAAGCCTACTGTAACTGAGGATGAATTTGGTAATTATGGTAAATCAACGATTAAAACTTATGGAGATACGGTCCACTCTTTTATATTTAACGATAATTATAATGGAATATGGGCACCAGGATTTGAGAATTTAGAATTACCGGATGTGCCTTCACAAAATCCGGGTTTGATTAGAGTTGATCATATTGTTGGAAATGTTGATTGGGATGAAATGGATAAATGGGGTGAATTCTATAAAAATATATTTGGTTTCCCAACATTTGTACGCTTTGATGATACCGATATTTCTACACAATATTCTGCATTGAAAAGTATTGTGGTAAGATCAAAAAACTGGAAAGTGATGATGCCTATTAATGAACCTGCAAAAGGCATAAAAAAATCTCAGATTGAAGAATATTTAGATTTCAATGAAGGTGCAGGGGCACAACATATTGCTATACAAACTGGTGATATAATTCAAACCATTTTGGCATTACGTGCAAATGGAGTAGAATTTTTAGAAGTTCCAGATACATATTATGATGTTTTGACAGAGCGAGTTGGTGAAATTGATGAAGATTTAGAAATCCTAAAAAAGCTGAAAATTTTAGTAGATCGTGACGATGAAGGGTATTTACTTCAGTTGTTTACAAAGCCATTAGAAGACAGGCCTACTTTATTTATTGAAATTATACAGAGAAAAGGGTCTCGTGGTTTTGGTCAAGGGAATTTTCAGGCTTTGTTTGAATCAATTGAACTAGAACAAGCTAAACGAGGCAATTTATAAGGAGAATATATGCCTTTCTATCAGCAACAAGGTAAAATTCCACCAAAGCGTCACACCATGTTTAAAAAAGAAGATGGAAGTTTGTACTATGAAGAATTGGTAAGTCGAGAAGGATTCTCCCATATGTATTCAAACCTCTATCATTTACGAATGCCCACGAGAGTTTCTGAACTGGGTGATTTTTCTCCAATTAAAATTTCTAATCTTGATGGTAAACATCAAGCTCGACATATTATAACTTCAAAAATTAGCAGAAGTGGTGATGCCATTGATTCTAGAACTCCACTATTTTTTAATAATGATGTAATAATTTCAAAGTCGCATATTGATGAAAATATGGATTACCATTTTAGAAATGGTCACTATGACGAATTATGGTATGTTCAGGATGGTTCTGGTACATTAGTTACAAATTATGGCAATATTTCATTTGAATTTGGAGATTATATTGTTATTCCTCGGGGTGTTATTTGGCAGCTGAAAAATAATTCAAATTGTAAAGTATTAGTTATTGAAGGAACAGGGCCAATTGAAACCCCCAACAGATACCGTAACAAATTTGGTCAGTTATTAGAGCATTCCCCATTTTGTGAACGAGATATTTCAACCCCTAAATTAAATAATCCTATTGATGAAGTTGGTGAGTTTTTAGTAAAGGTTAGGGTTAATGATGGAATTCAAGATATGGTGTATGCTCACCATCCTTTTGATGTAGTGGGATGGGATGGCTATTATTTCCCGTGGAAAATCAACATTGATGATTTTGAACCCATAGTTGGCAGTATTCATCAGCCACCACCAGTCCATCAAATGTTTCAAAGCCAAGGTTTTGTTATTTGCTCTTTTGTTTCTCGATTATTCGATTTTCATCCAGATGCTATCCCTGCACCATATCCACATTCAAATGTAGATTCAGATGAACTATTATTTTATTCTCAAGGGGATTTTATGAGTCGCAAAGGTATTGAGCCTGAATCCATTTCATATCATCCAATGGGGTTGCCACATGGACCACAGCCTGGAAAGTATGAAGCGTCAATTGGTAAAGATAAAACTGAAGAGTTAGCCGTAATGATTGATACTTTTAAACCGCTCAATATTGCAAGCAATATTACGGCCATTGAAGATATGGATTACTATAAGTCATGGTATTAAATATCTAAATACATATTATATAAAGTATTACTTTAATAGAGTAGGTATGGCTGTAGGTGTATGTTGGTTTAAGATTCCTGCAAAAGATTTAAACAGGGCAAAAATATTTCATGAAGCCGTGTTTGGAGCAAAATTACGAGAAATGAATGTTGATGATGACCAGATGTTCATTTTTGAATCAGCTGATGAAATAGGTTATATTGCAGGCATTAATGATACAGAAGGGAATTTAATATCCCTATATTCTAAAGGATAATGTGTATAAAACTTTCAATCCTAAAGAACAGGATTTAAAAACTAATTATCAGTTATTAATTTCTGGGATTATACCGCGCCCCATTGCATTGGTGAGTTCATTGAGTGTTGATGGAGTTGGAAATCTAGCTCCATTTTCTTTTTATAATGGGTTTAGTGCCCAACCTCCAATTGTGGGTTTTTCTCCGGCTTTAGGTGGGAGAGATGCCCAACCTAAGGATACATTGGTGAACATCCGAGATACAAAAGAATTTACTATTTCTATGGTTTCAGTAAATATGTCAGATCAAATGTTAATTACTTCAACAGCATTTAAAAAAAATATAGATGAGTTTGATAAATCAGGATTTACAAAGCGAGAGAGTAGTATAGTATCCCCACCGCATATACATGAATCACCGTTTATAATGGAATGCAAATTACATGATATAATTGAGTTAGGTTCTCTTCCGGGAAGTGGAAATTTAATTTTAGGGGAAGTTGTATATTTTCACGTGTGTGAAGATGTTTATGTCAATGAGCGAATTCATCCCCAAAAATTAAATGCGCTAAGTCGATTAGGGTATAGCTGGTACTCCGATTATAGTAATGGATTGTTTGAGATTAAGCGCCCCGCTAATTCATGTATTGGTTTTGACGGAATTCCTGAAATTTTAAGAAAAACTGATGAACTTACCGCAAAAGAGTTATCCCAATTGGCCAGTGCAAATAAAAGACCAAATACGCTCGATAATGAATTAATTAATCTAGATTTAATAGCATTGATCCATAAAATTAAGGAGTATTTATCTAAAGCATCCATAGATGAAGCGTGGGTGGTAGTTAATGAAATTGAAAGGCGAAATGCTTAAAATGCAATTGTGGCAACCAGTAGAAATAAATATTGAACATACTGAAATGGCATCATTTATAAATTTTGTAAATGAAACCTATTCACTCAATTTAAATAATTATGATGATTTATACACATGGTCCATATCTGAGTCAAAGGATTTTTGGGCATCCTGTTGGACTTATTTTAATATTTTATATTCATCGCCATATAGTGAAGTTTGTAATGATATTAACCAAATGCCTGGTGCAACTTGGTTTAAAGATGCAAAACTGAACTTTGCTGAAAACTTACTTCGTTATAGAAATGAGAATACTGCCATAAAGTTTTTTGGTGAAAATAAAATTTACCGAGAAATATCATACTCACAGCTGTATAATGAAGTGGAAAAGTTTTCATCTGCATTACGAAAAATGGGCGTACAGAAAGGTGATAGAGTAGCAGGATTTCTTCCCAATATGCCAGAGGCAATAATTGCAATGTTGGCAACATCTAGTATCGGGGCAATTTGGTCTTCATCTTCTCCAGATTTTGGCATAAAAGGTGTATTAGATAGGTTTACACAAATAAAACCTAAAGTTATAATTGCTGCTGATGGATACTTTTTTAAGGGAAATGTTATTAATTCACTTGAAAAATTAAATGGTATAATCAGTGAGTTATCCAGTATAGAAAATGTAGTTGTGGTAAAATACACTGATGAGGGTAATATTGATGATATTCCCAATGCTTATTGGTGGAATGATATTTCTATTGAAACAAACCAAAAATTAAGATTTGAACAACTTCCGTTTAATCATCCATTATATATCATGTATTCTTCCGGTACTACGGGAAAACCTAAAAGTATAGTACATTCAGCAGGTGGGACGTTAATTCAGCATCTTAAAGAACTCATATTTCATACTAACCTACGTGAAAAGGATAGTATCTTTTATTTTACAACCTGTGGATGGATGATGTGGAATTGGCTAGTTTCTAGCTTGTCGGTTGGGGCTACTGTAATTTTATATGATGGTAATCCTTTTTACCCATCACCTGAACGAATGTTGAAGATTGCTGTAGAAACCAAAATAAATATTTTTGGTACATCTGCAAAATATATTGCCTCCTTAGAAAATGAGGGAGTAATTCCATCAAAATTGTCTGATTACCCTCATTTACGCACTATTCTTTCTACAGGTTCACCCCTAAGCGATGATTCCTTTGATTATGTATATATGAAGTGGAAATCTAATGTTCAGTTAAGTTCGATATCTGGAGGGACGGATATTATTTCATGTTTTGCATTGGGGAATCCTATTCTACCTGTGCACAAAGGTGAATTGCAATGTAGAGGATTAGGAATGAAAGTTGAATCATTTAATCCGTTGGGAGAAAGTATAAAAAATGAAAAAGGTGAACTTGTTTGTTCTCAAGCATTTCCCTCAATGCCTGTGTATTTTTGGAATGATGATGATGGAGGAAAATACCATAACGCATATTTTTCAGAGTTTAAAAATATTTGGCATCATGGCGATTTCATCTCTATAAATCAACGAGGAGGTATTAAAATATATGGTCGATCGGATGCTACCCTAAATCCTGGAGGTGTTCGAATTGGTACTGCGGAAATTTATCAAGTTGTTGAGAATATTACTGAAATTTCAGATTCAGTTATTATTGGTCATAAAATTGACGGCGATGAAGAAGTTGTACTATTTATAAAATTGAATGATGGTAAAGAATTAAATAATGAGCTTATTAAGAAGATTAAATCTAATATTCGTTCAAATTGTAGCCCAAGGCATGTTCCTGCTAAAATTTTCACAGCCCCAGATATTCCATACACAATTAATGGGAAAAAGGTAGAATTGGCTGTTAAACGCTCCATTCATGGGGAAGAAATAACCAATAAAGAAGCATTAGCAAATCCTCACTCATTAGACTATTTTAAATCTATTACGATTTAACTGATTTTAACTGTAACTCTTTAATTTTTCTCGATAGATTAGGTTGCTTAATTACATTTATAGAATAGCAATTGTAAGCAGTGACCCAATTCCAGTAATTTTACCTCTATGAATTCCATAAAATATTCAAAAAATACATTACATAGATGGTTATGGCTGTCACTGATTTTTACATACTCACTAATATTTATTGGGGGCTTAGTACGAGTTTCAGGTGCAGGGATGGGTTGTCCCGATTGGCCTACATGCTTTGGTAAATTAATTCCACCAACCCATATTGATGAAATTACTTGGAATCCACAAGCAGATTATGAAGAAGGTGATATGATTGTAAAGAATGATACATTATGGGTATCCGATTATAATTTTACATCATTAGAAACTTTTGGAAGGGAAAATTGGCATCCCTATGAAAAACATAACTATGCTATTTTTAACGCTCAACACACATGGACAGAGTATCTAAATCGCTTATTTGGTGCAACTACGGGCATAATAATTACCATAACTTTATTGTTATCTTATTTTCACAGAAATCAATTTAAAGATATTTATATTGCTAATTTTGCATCATTTCTACTAACGGGTTTTGAGGGTTGGCTAGGTGCAATGGTGGTAGCCTCACATCTTGAACCTATTATTATTAGTTTGCATATGCTTTTTGCATTGGTCATTGTAAGTCTGCAAATGTATGCACTTGTAAAATTAAAATTATATTTAAAACCCCAATTAGTGGAAGCCACTTATTCTCGACAATTACCCACTTATCTCATTGTTTTATGGATAGCTACAATTGTAGAAATATTATTGGGTACACATATGCGAGAAGGAATTGAAATGCTAGTCAAATCATTTCCGGGGCAAAGTGACATGTTTTTGATGAACACTTTAGGTGCGTTTAAATATATTCATACCGCCCTTGGAATTATTTTAGTATCGATGACGGCTATAATTTGGAATAAAGTGATGATGCATAGTCAGCCCCATTGGGTTGCCAGTGTTTTAACTCGAATTTTGGTGGGTATTTTTATTTTTCAAATAGTAATGGGGGAACTCATGGTTTTTGGTACGTTTTCGCCATCCTTCCGATTATTACATATGTGGGGTGCATCAATTAGTATTTCCATTATTATGGGTTTATATATGATTATAAATAGGTCTCAAATCAATGATTAAATTTTCTGACTATTTTGAGTTAATGAAACCACGAATTACTATCTTAGTAATGGTAACATCTTATTTGGGATTCTATTTAGGCTTGAGAAGTATGGGGCAGTACTTTTTTACCCCTGAGCAAATTTTATTGTTTATGCATTTAATGATAGGGACATTTTTAACATCAAGTGGTGCAGCAGTATTAAATCAGGTAATTGAAAAAGATCATGATGCCAAAATGAAACGAACGCAAAATAGACCCATTCCATCTGGACGAGTAGATTGGCGTTACGCTTTAAACTTTGGAGTAGTTATGTGTATTGTTGGTACGGTTTATTTATTTCAGTTTACCAATACTTTAACTGGAGGATTATCCTTTTTAACCATTGTATTATATCTGTTTGTATATACACCCAGTAAGCGAGTAAGTACATGGAATACCGTTATTGGCTCTATCCCAGGTGCGCTTCCTCCTTTGGGAGGATGGGCAACATCTACTGGCAATTTATCGGCACCGGGGTGGATACTATTTGGCATTTTATTTTTTTGGCAAATTCCACACTTTATGGCGATTGCAATTCTTTATGCAAAAGATTATAAAGATGGGGGATTTAAAATGCTCCCCGGAGAGTATCCAAACTCACGTCGTACAAATTACCACATACTGTTTTTCACCATTGCCCTAATAGGTACTAGTATTGGATTATATACGCTTAAAGCTGCAGGAATTATATATGCCGTCGGTGCAGCAGTATTAGGGTTAGGATTATTGGCCGTTGGCGTAAATGTGGTATATAAACAAAATAATACCAATGCTAAAATTTTATTATTTGCATCTATAATTTATCTTCCATTATTATTGTTACTTATATTATTTGATAGATAGGAAATTTATGAACGATTCATTTTGGTTACGTATAATTTATATAGTTTCTACTGTAATTTCATTAGCAGTTGCATTTCTTATACTGGGTCCTCGCCCTGAAGGATTAGAAGGTATGTTGGATGTATCAGGGTTACCTGC
>CAYQPE010000054.1:0-1097 GCA_964419445.1 uncultured bacterium | reverse complement strand
TCTAAACATCGCAGAGTGGTTAAATATGCCTATCCAATTTGGCTATATGTATCTGTAACAGGTGTAATGATTTACGGGATGTTATATCTGTAGGGAAATTTCTACAATACTCCTACAGCTAATTCAGCCCATATAAATAAAAATATTATAATTGAAATAGCTACTGAGAATAGTTTGAGGCATTTTTAAAATGAATTAAACTAAATTCCCTGTAGAGATTAATTATATTACCATTAACACAAAATCACCAGTTTCCCAATTCACTTCATCTGAAATTTGCATGGCAATAAATGGGATGAGTAATAATCCCATGGAAATAAGCAATACGTTTACACTATTCCTCATTAGAGGGATTTACAAAATTCTCTAAAAACGTTTAGGACTTGGTCTATTTGCTCTTTTGTATGTCCCGTAGATACAAAGAATGTTTCATATCCAGACGGAGGGAAATAGATGTTATTTTCTAATAAAAATCGATGTAATGAATTATATATTTCAATTCCAGAATTTGCTACATCATTGAAGTTATTTATTTCTGAATCTGCAAAATAAAGACCAATCATTGAGCCAAATTGATTCACTCTTATAGAAGTATTATTATCATCTGCAACTTGCATTAGACCATCAGTAAAATACTTACCTAATTTTTCTAAAGAGTCATACAATCCTTTAGAATTTAACTCCGTTAATGTTGCAATTCCTCCGGCCATGGATATGGGGTTCCCGGAGAGCGTTCCAGCTTGATATACGGGTCCTTCAGGTGCAATATTTGACATGATTTCAGCTTTTCCACCATAGGCACCCACAGGCAATCCACCGCCGATAATTTTACCTAACGTGGTAAGGTCTGGTATAATTCCAAAGCGTTCCTGAGCTCCTCCTTGTGCAACTCTAAACCCGGTAATCACTTCGTCAAAAATAAGTAATGCTCCATGAGTTGTTGTTAAATCTCGGAGACCTTGTAAAAATCCATTTTGTGGGGGAACCACACCCATATTTCCGGCAATGGGTTCTAAAATAATTGCTGCAATTTCATTAGGATGATTTTCAAAAGCCTGCTTAACTGCAGATAAATCATTATAAGGCACGGTAATGGT
>CAYQPE010000053.1:0-11822 GCA_964419445.1 uncultured bacterium | reverse complement strand
GTGTAGACGGTGCAACCGGCAACTCATTTAACTATCTCATGGACGAATGTGGAGTATGTGGAGGAGATGGTAGTTCATGCTCAGATTGCTTAGGTGTACCCAATGGTTCAGCTTATATAGATGGATGTGGAGATTGTGTAAGTGGAAATACAGGAGAGGTTCAATGTGATTTAGATTGCAATGAAGTCTGGGGTGGTAATTCAACTATTGATAATTGGGGTAATTGCTGTTTGCCTGAGTCTCTCATTAATGTGTACCTAGATCAAGATGGAGATGGACTTGGCAGTGGTAGTCCTGTAAGTATATGTGAGTCATTTATGCAGGTGGGTTGGGTTACCAATAATTACGATGTGGATGACTTTTGTTTTGCAAACTGGTATGATTGTAATGGTGAATGCAGTGGTTTAGCCGTAGAAGATGATTGCGGCCAATGTGTAGACGGTGCAACCGGCAACTCATTTAACTATCTCATGGACGAATGTGGAGTGTGTGGTGGTGATAATAGTTCATGCTCAGATTGCTCAGGTGTACCCAATGGTTCAGCTTATGAAGATGAGTGTGGTACATGTGATGCAGATGCTTCTAATGATTGTTTACAAGATTGTGCAGGAACATGGGGTGGAACTGCAGTAGATGACGAATGTGGAGTGTGTGGAGGTGATGGTAAATTAAATTACTATCCAGACTACGATGGAGATGGGCTAGGTAGTGGAGAGGCTCAACCCTATTGTGATGGTGAAAACCCAGAGGGCTGGGTGGATAATAACACCGATGATAATCCCTATTGCCCCAACACCTCAAATTGCGGTGAATCCCTTATGGATACTTGGAATTTAATTTATTGGTCAAATTTTGATAATCCCTCTTGTGCAGGAATGGGTATGTTTAATTCTCCTGAATCATCCGTTTCATTTGAATTTTCGGTATTATCTGATGGATTATACCAAATTGATGTGGATATGGGAGATGAATCCCTGTCAGGAGTTTGGTTTATGCCCAATGAAGATCAGTTTTGTATGCTCAGTGAAGATGATATGGGAATGATTGATGCTTCTGGTATGAACGATGGTGGAGGTTTGGGTGAAAGTGAATCAACAGAGGTTGAAGAAGACAGAGATACAGAGTGTTTTGGTATTCGATTTGAAGATGAATTTTTAATATTAACCAATCCCCATGAAAATTCATGTACTCAATACTTTTTAACCAATGGGAATAATGTACTTCCAGAACCCAGTATCGCATCAATTCAAGATTTACCATTAGATCAGGGTGGATATGTACAAATCCTATTTGATGGATCGGTTTATGATAGCCAACTCTTTAATTACAATATTTCATATTATTCTGTTTGGCGTGAAGTAGGTGGGGAAGACTGTGTGTCAGCTGGAGGTGAATATTGGGAGCTTTTAGGAGAAGTTTCAACACCTGGTCCTGATGCTCAATATGCATTTACTGCACCAACAATTTGCACATCCACAGACGATGTAGAATATTTTACTACATATCAAATTATTGCTCATACTTCTAATAGTAATATTTATTATTCTTCTAATTTAATGGCGGGTAGCTCTATAGATAATTTGGATCCGGGTGTTCCTGTTTTATCATCCATAGAAAGTAATGATAATGATGAAAATATTACCCTCTTTTGGAATGAAAATACCGATGAAGATTTTTTACATTTTAATTTATATAGAGGCGTTGATTTAGATTCTATCCAGTTGTTAGAAAGTTTAATTGACACCTCATTTGTTGATTCTGATATAGAATTGGATACAAAATATTACTATGGGGTAACTGCAATTGATATTCATGGCAACGAAAGTGATGTTTCACAAGTTCTTTCAGGAGAAATAAGTCAATTGTCAACAAGTAAAGAATTGCCTCATCAATTTGATCTATATACTCCCTATCCAAATCCGTTTAATCCCAGTACAAAAATAACCTATTCACTCTCAGAATTTGGGTGGGTGAATTTGAATATATATTCCATAGACGGAAAGCTGGTAGGAAAATTGGTAAATGAGTCCCAGGAAATTGGAGTTTATTCGCTAAACTGGGCACCCCAACATTTATCTTCTGGAGTATATATTGTTCGCCTTCAATTGGGTGAAAAAATAATGGAAGAAAAAGTCCTTTTTATTAAATAATTAATTAATAAAAACCTAAATAGACGGCGTAAATTTACCATCTCTTAACGCAGTCAAATTTCACAGTTTTGTCGATAAAAAATTTCAAAATGTTAGTACAATATGATGGTACAAACTTTTATGGTTGGCAAGTTCAAGCAGAAGGTCGCACCGTTCAAGGCGATATAGAGGCTGCACTTCAAAAAATCCACCCCTCTGAAAAAATTACATTGATAGGCTCAGGTCGTACAGATTCTGGGGTACATGCTTTGGGGCAAGTGGCCAATATTAAAATAGAATCTACCCTTGAACCGGGGCAGTTAATAAAAGCAATGCATCGATATCTTGAAAAAGATGTTCGCATAAAAAGTTGTGAAATTGCAGCAGAAGATTTTCATGCTCGATTTTCAGCAAAAGAGCGTGCCTATGAATATCATTTTTCCAATGAAGAAACACCATTTACACATCAGCGTGCATGGACACCAAAATTTGACATAGATTTTGAAACATTGGTTTTTTGTGCTGATTGGGTAAAGGGTGAACATGATTTCACATCATTTTGTAAATCTAATGCTGAAGTGGACCATAAAATCTGTACAGTGTTTGAGTCTCGCTGGGAAAAAATATCCTCAGGGTTAATCTATCATGTAAAGGCCAATCGATTTTTACAACATATGGTAAGATTTTTAGTGGGAACCATGGTGGAAGTCGCTCGAGGTAGAATGACTATTGACGATTTTAAACAATTCTTACATGGGAAACATCCTACGCTGGCTGTTGTGCGTGCACCTGCCCATGGTTTATACTTATCACAGGTGAGTTATGATTAAGCAATTTTTATCTCAGGCTATAATTGTAGTATTGCTTATTTTATCAATAGCATTGTATTTCAAAAATCCCTCTGCAAATATTGAAGATTTTTCTGCCAGTATCCATTCAAGTCGTACCTCGGCAGTGGTAAATGCAATAGAAATTGTGTCTCCCTCAGTTGTGGGAATCAATGTAACTCAGTTAAAACAAAAGCGACCTCGCTCGATGTGGGATGCATTTTTCTTTCCCTATGCCCAAACTTATAAAGTGGATAATTTAGGTTCGGGAGTATTGGTGAGTAATGATGGCTTTGTCATTACCAATGCCCATGTTATAGATGGTGCCCATGAAATTGTAGTAACGCTTATGGGTGGGCATCGATTTGATGGTCAATTGGTAGGAATAGACAATTTAACAGATATTGCTGTTTTAAAGATTGATGGTACATCTCTACCATTTGCTGAATTGGGGAATTCCGATAGCCTTATTGTTGGTGAATGGGCCATTGCATTGGGGAATCCATTAGGCTTATTTAATGTGTCACATCAACCCATAGCAACAGCAGGCATAATAAGTGGATTTGACATCGATTTTGGACTAAAAGATGAGGGTCATGTTTATCAAGACATGATTCAAACAGATGCATCAATAAATCCTGGAAATAGTGGGGGACCCCTTGTAAATGCTTTAGGTGAAGTTATTGGGATTAACACATTTATTATGACAGGCTCTAATTATTCGTCGGGATCTATTGGAATTGGATTTTCAATCCCAATAAATCGTGTGAAAGATGTATTTGAAGATATAAAATTATATGGAAAAGTTGAACGCAACTACAATACTGGTATTCATGTTCAACGTGTTGATAGATTCATTCGAAAGTATTTGCGATTGCCGTCAGAAGATGGAGTGCTTATTCGTGATGTAGAGAAGTTATCATCAGGAGAACGTGCCAATTTGAAAGTGGGAGATGTAATTCTTCATGTAAATAATCGTAAAGTCAATGAGGCAAAAGATATTATACGTATCATCGATGAAGGCTTATTCAAGGTGGGTGATAGCGTAACATTAAATGTGTGGAGAGATGGGGCAACCTTTACCACAGAATTAGAGTTAGAAGAGCCAAAATCAAAAACATGGGGATTTTAAATGATTGAAAGATATACCACTCCGGATATGGGTCGGATTTGGTCAGATCACAACAAATATGCTACTTGGCAAAAAGTAGAAATTACCGTTACCGAAGTTTTATCAGACATGGGGATGGTCCCCAAAGAAGCGGTAAAAGTAATTAATGAAAAGGCAGCATTTTCAGTTGAAAGAATTAATGAAATTGAAGCTACAACTCATCATGATGTGATTGCATTTTTAACCAATTTGGCAGAAAATATTGGTCCCGAATCTCGGTTTATTCACATGGGAATGACTTCATCAGATTTACTTGATACTTCTTTGGCATTACTTTGTAAAGAAGCTGGTGACATCATTTTAGAAAAGCTCAATACATTTCATCAAATTCTTCGGAAAAAAGCTGTTGAACATCGTGAAACATTTCAAATTGGGCGATCCCATGGTGTGCATGCAGAACCTATAACTTTTGGTTTAAAGGTGGCCATGTGGAGTGAAGAAATGGGGCGGAATATTCAACGCTGGGAAAGAGCTGTAGAAAGTATTTCAACTGGGAAAATTTCAGGTGCAGTGGGAACTTATCAACATCTTGACCCCGAAGTTGAAACGGAAGCTTGTAAACGATTAGGAATCAGTGGTGCTACCGTATCAAGTCAAGTGGTACAACGTGACCATCATGCAGAATACCTAACTACTTTAGCCATTATTGGTGCATCATTAGAAAAAATTGCCGTAGAAATTAGACATCTGCAACGGACTGAAGTTTTAGAAGCGGAAGAGTTTTTCTCTAAGGGACAAAAAGGTTCATCTGCAATGCCTCATAAACGGAATCCAATTATTACGGAAAGAATGACAGGGTTTGCTCGACTATTACGTGCGAATGCCCATGCAGCCTTAGAAAATGTTGCGCTATGGCATGAACGTGATATATCCCATTCTTCTGTTGAAAGGGTGATAATTCCAGATTCAACAAATATTATGGATTATATGCTAAACAAAATGATTGCCCTTATGGATAATCTGTTGGTATATCCAGAGAATATGTTGAAAAACTTGAATAAAACGGGTGGTTTAATTTTCAGCCAAGAAGTATTGTTGGCATTAGTGAAAAAAGGAATTACTCGTGAAGAATCTTACGCACTTGTTCAACGAAATGCAATGCAAGTGTGGGAAGAAGGAAAAGATTTTAAGACCTTATTAATTAATGATCCAGATATTACAAAGCTATTGAACAATGACGAAATAGAGAGCCTCTTTGATTTACAAAAAGTCATGAAAAATATTAACAAAGTATTTGAAAGGTTAGACTTAAAATGAGCTTTATTAAAGAACAATTAAATCATACACTTAATAAATTTGATGCAGATAATTTAGGTGAGCATTACAAAGGCAAGGTTAGAGACAACTTTTACATGGATGATAAGATTCTTATGGTAACTTCAGACAGAATTTCTGCTTTTGATGTGGTATTGGGAACCATTCCTTACAAAGGCCAAATTTTATCTGAAATTGCAAATTTCTGGTTTGAAAAAACAAAAGATATTGCCCCCAATCATATCATTAATACACCTGATCCACAGGTGTTGGTGGCAAAAAAAGCAGATACATTACCCGTAGAAGTTATTGTTCGTCAATATATCACTGGGAGTTTGTGGAGAGAGTATTCATCTGGGATTAATGGACAGTATGGTTTTATGCTTCCAGAAGGGTTGAAAAAAGATCAAAAATTTGATGAGCCAATTTTAACACCATCCACCAAAGCAGAATATGGATTACATGATGAGCCCATTTCAAGAGAAGAAATTGTAAATGGATTAGTGGATGAAAAAATTTATGCTCAAGCAGAAAAATATGCACTTCAGTTATTTGCAGCTGGGCAAGAGTGGGCAGCAAAACAAGGATTGATTCTTGTTGACACAAAGTATGAATTTGGAATGGTTGATGGTGAGTTAATTGTTATTGACGAAATTCATACACCCGATTCAAGTCGGTATTGGGTTGCCAGTGAATATGAAGAGCGATTTAACAATGGTGAAAGCCAAAAAATGTTGGATAAAGAAAATATCCGTCAATGGTTGATTGATAGAGGGTTTTCTGGAGAAGGAACGCCACCAGAATTAACTGAGGATATTCGTACAACCTTGGCTGAACGATATGTTGAATTATTCAAAATTCTAACGGGTAGAGAGTTTAACCCTTCAATTGGTGATGTGGATGCTCGAATAAAAGAAAACCTAAAAAATGAAGGCTATTCTGTATGATTGCAAGTGAAGGCAAAATAATCTTACTTCCAGTAATTATTATTGCCCTAATACTTACCAGTATTTTGGTTTATAATGATTCCAGTAGTTGGTGGATAAAAGGTTCTTCCATTGGGATGTGGGTTTTTGTCATTTTTAGCTTGTACTTTTTTAGAGATCCTCAACGTATTCCTGTGGGAACTGAAAACCAAATGGTTTCTCCTGCAGATGGCAAGGTTGTACAGATTATAGAAATTGAAGATACAGATATTGGTCCGGCAAAACAGATTTCAATATTCTTATCGGTATTTAATGTGCATTGTCAACGTGTACCATTATCAGGAAAAGTGATTTCATCATTTTACAATCCAGGTAAATTTTTGGCAGCCTTTAATCACAAAGCATCTATGGATAACGAACAGACAGCAATAGTGTTTGAGACGACTTCAGGAAGTAAATATAAGGTGAAGCAAATTGCGGGATTAATCGCCCGACGGATTCTAAATTATATGGAACCTGAAATGGTGGTGCAAAAGGGCCAACGATTAGGATTTATCCGATTTGGTTCTCGTGTGGATATAATCGTACCATCCAACTTCAAAATAAATGTAAGTTTGGGCGATATCGTAGAAGGGAATATTTCCATTATTGGAGAATTTAACTAAAAAATGAAGCGTCATCTTCCAAGCCTATTTACTCTAATTAACCTATTTATGGGTTTCTTATCTATATTGAATACTCAAGTAGGTAATTACGAAATTGCATGTTATTATATTTTAATCGCAGCGGCATTTGATTCAGTTGATGGAAAATTGGCACGGATGATTGGAATTTCAACTAATTTTGGTAAAGAGATAGACTCGTTGGCAGATATGGTATCATTTTGCTTAGCACCATCAGTGTTGGTATATAATTTATATACTCAAAATATGCCTGGAATTTCTGGTGAGATTATTGCATCTGCACCCCTCATAATGGGGGCAATTCGGTTGGCCAAGTTCAATATAGATGAAGAAACTACAACCTCATCATATTTCACAGGATTACCTACGCCAATAAATGCATTATCCATTGGTTCATTGGTATTGTTTATTGAACATATAAAATCGGTTAATCCAGAATATTCTCAACCTCGATTACTCTTGCCCGTAGTTCTTTCTTTATCATTTCTCATGGTGTCTAAAGTAAAGTTTGCGAAATTCCCATTATTGAATTTCCGTTCTGGCAGCGTAAATAGTTTTAGACTCATCGGAATCTTGGTGTTTATCGCATCATTTATCGCATCAATATTTTTTGATTTACAATATCGTGTCCTCATTGGATTTGTAAGTTTTTATATTATTCTTGGATTATTCAAACATTTCTTGGTTCAAGAAGAATTAACCAGTTAAAACAGGAAAATGAATGAGAGCAAAAATCTATATTCGTTATAAAGAAGGCATTTTAGATCCACAAGGCACTACCGTTGGTCATGCCCTAAAATCAATGGGTTATGATGGAATCAATGATGTATCCGTGGGTAAATTTATAGAAATGAAATTTGATAATGTATCCAAGGACGAAGCAGAAAAATTAACAGATGAATCTTGCAGAAAATTATTGGCAAACCCCAATACTGAATCCTATAAATTTGAGATAGTGGAGGATTAATGCGCGCAGCAGTAATTGTATTTCCAGGATCAAATTGCGACCATGATGCCTATTATGTGTTGAAGAAAATTCTAAACAAAGATGTAGACTTTGTTTGGCATAAAGAAGGTCAGCTGGATAAGTATGATTTCATTTTGGTTCCCGGTGGTTTTTCATACGGAGATTATCTCCGTGCAGGGGCTATTGCTCGGTTTTCACCTATTATGGAAGAAGTGATACGTTGTGCAAATAATGGCACTCCTGTAATGGGAATATGTAATGGATTTCAGATTCTTATTGAGTCAGGCTTACTTCCAGGTGCGTTGATTAACAATAAAAATGTAAAGTTTTTAAGCCAAAATGTTACCTTAAACGTGGCATCTACATCATCTGTTTTTACGCAAGATTTAAATGTGGGTGATAAATTGGTAATGCCTATTGCTCATAAACAGGGCAATTATTTTGCCTCTGATGATGTGGTAAAAGAATTAAATGATAATGATAGAATTGCCTTCACATATTCATTAGAAAATGAAGGAAACCCCAATGGTTCTGTTGAGAATATTGCAGGAATTCTAAATGAAAATAAAAATGTGTTGGGTATGATGCCACATCCAGAGCGTGCAACTGAGGATGTATTAGGGTCGTCTGATGGTCGGGCAATATTTGAATCACTCATTGAGAATTTAGCATGAAGGCCAACGAAAAACGAGGCATACTATTTTTGTTTTTAATCATATTTACAGGTGCAGCCGTAGGTACTGCATTGAGTAATTTTGTTGGTCTTACTTTTCCTGATGGTGTTGTTAGGGATTTCTTTTTAAATTCCAAACCATTAGGGTGGGATCCATTTACCTTAAATTTACAAATTATAACGTTTACACTTGGATTTACTGTGGATATCAGCGTTGCCAGTATAATTGGAATGGCTGTAGCATGGTATTTCTTAAGATATTTTAGATAGGAGTTATTATGGGCATAGGACCTTGGGAAATTCTCGTCATTTTATTTGTAATCATCCTCATTTTTGGAGGCAAAAAACTTCCTGAATTAGCACGTGGTTTAGGCTTGGGATTAAAAGAATTTAAAAAAGCCACCAAAGAAATTCAGGATGAAGTAGAAAATGCCACAAAAGAAGTGGATGATTCTACAAAATCATAATTTGTAGTTTTGGATAATCAACAGTTTATTGAAAAAATCGAGGAATCTAAACGTCGAATTTCTCGATTATCAGAGCTAAATTGCATTACTGTTGATTTAACTGAAAGTGCAAAAAAACACGCCTCAACCTTAAATCCAAATGGTCGGCTTTATAGCAAAACCATTGCCATAAAGGACAATCTCAATTTAGAAAATACCGCTACTTCATGTGCATCTAAAATATTGGATGGACATGAATCCATATATACCGCCACATCTGTTCAAAAAATTATTGATGAAGGTGGTGCCATTGTTGCAAAAACCAATATGGATGAGTTTGCCATGGGTTCATCAAATGAACATTCCAAATTTGGTGCCACAAAAAATCATCATAATAAGCAATATGTTCCCGGTGGTTCTAGCGGTGGCTCTGCGGTAGCCGTTGCATCAGGTATTGTAGATATGGCATTGGGCAGCGATACAGGAGGTTCAGTAAGGCAACCTGCATCATTTTGTGGGGTATATGGTTTAAAACCAACTTATGGTAGTGTTTCACGATACGGATTAACTGCGTTTGCATCTTCATTTGACCAAGTTGGTGTTTTTGCAAATTCAGTTGAAGATACGGCCTTATTATTTGAAGTAATTGCAGGATATGATAAAAAGGATTCTACTTCCTCTACCAATAACAACTCGCCATTTGTGTATAATGAAAGTAAGGCTAAACAGTTAAAAATTGGAATCCCTAAAGAATTTTTTAGCGAGGGTATTCATCCAGAAATTTCAGACCAAATCAAAGAAAAAATAGACATTCTCAAGGACAACGGTTTCTCCGTAAAAGATGTATCTTTACCTCATACTGAATTTGCCATTGCCACCTATTATATTTTAACAACAGCAGAAGCATCTACAAATTTATCGCGATTTGATGGCGTGAGATATGGGTATCGCTCCAATGATGAAGATCTAGAATGGTTATATAAAAATTCTCGCAGTAATGGTTTTGGTGAAGAAGTAAAACGGAGAATCATGTTGGGAACTTTTGTGCTTTCATCAGGATATTATGACGCATATTATACAAAGGCGCAGAAAGTACGTCGATTAATTAGAGAAGATTATATCAATGTTTTTAAAGACGTGGATGTTTTACTCACTCCAACATCTCCAATATTGCCATTTAAAATGGGAGAAAAACTAACGGATCCCCTTCAAATGTATTTGGCAGATGTGTGTACGGTACCCATAAACTTAGCTGGAATTCCAGCATTAAATGTTCCATCAGGATTTTCTACAAACGGTTTACCCATTGGACTTCAACTCATTGGGAATTTTAATAATGAGAATGATTTATTCTCAATTGCAAAATTTTTAATGTAGTTTACGTAAAGTAATCAATAGATTCTGGAGAAATACTAACGCCCTGTTTTGTGCAAGATATAGCCGCATGATTTACCGCTAATCCAAATACATCATTTTGGATGAGAGAAGAATGTCCAACCTTTTGTTTATTTATTTCACCTACAAATTGGTAATAATTGTTAAGAAATTCTGCTATATCTATACCCTTGTTTTTACTAAGTTTATGGAACCCATTTATATCGGTGAAGCAAACAATTTTAGTTTCCATTATTTAGTAAATGGAATAGGCTTGAGTGATTTTGGTAAATAGAGGGGGTGCGATGGAAATCCTTGACCGGTTATTTTTAGGCAATGAAGTTGGGGGATAAGATCTACAATTTCTGCACCACGATTCATAAACTCACCATGGTTTCCCCATGCTCCTATTGTGATTTCAGCTTCATGATGTAGTTTTAACAGCCATTCATTATTTTTAGGTCCAATGGGGTCTTGCGCCGCTTTCATCACTTTGGGGTCAGTGGCACGGAAAGCAAAAATATTCCCCATAATATATCCTCCATAGCCCCAATCTCTACAATATCGCATACAGCGGCGAATGGTAGGGTCATCTTGTACTTCATCGGCTGTGGATGGGTTTAGCCCAATAAATAATGCCTTGGGTTTAGAATCATCCCATGTGCGCCATAACGCATATCGATGAACACGATCAGGTGAGAAGATAGCATCTGATTTTACCAATGGAAATAATGTTAAATCTGTGCTCATATTAATTATTGCAAAAGCGGCCTAACTAATAAACTCACCTGCGAAGTCATTTCTTGTTAACACTTCCGCACCTTAACACTTGAACACACCGCCAAAGGCGGTATTGCCGTCCGCCTGCCTGCTGTATTGCCAATGTAGGCTGGGTGGAGTGGGGGTTAGGCGGGTCAGAACCAAGCCTTCTTGTCAATAATATATGTTTGAACAAACTCTTCATCTGATTTTGTCAAATAGATTATTCCTTCGACAAATCCAATTAAACTGCCAACACCGCAAGTAATGACTGTAATGATTATTCTTAATATACCGCCTGTGACATCGCCTAAAATAAACCTATGAATTCCCAAACCCCCTAAAATTATTCCTAGAACGCCAGCGGTGGTTTTTTTATCAGCATCTGATTTTTTTATTTGATTTGTCATAATTTATTACTCCTTTTTTAATTATTAGAAAATTGGTTTTGGGGCAAGTATTGTCCAGTAATTGCGAAGTATCCAATACGATATAATAATCACAAAAATGAATAGTATTTCATTTTTTGATAGAAATACAGAAATTGGTTTATAACCGAAAACACCTTGAGTAAAAAGACTGAAAAATGAAACTGAAAGAAATGGCAAAGATA